>NZ_KZ454938.1:2243057-2577615 GCF_002797325.1 Bacillus sp. FJAT-45037
TGTTTTCCCCCTACTCTCATCCATAAGATATAAAGAAGGCAATGGATGAACATCCACTGCACCTCACTTCACACATATATGAGACAACTCTTGAATAATGAAATCTGTCACTTCATTTGTCGTACTTGCTACTTCGCCAGCTTTTTGCAGATCCGCCGTACGAATGCCACGTTCTAGAATTGTTTGAATCGCTTGATCAAGGATTGCCGCCTCTTCTTGTAAACCGAATTCATATTTCAACATCATTGCAACTGACGCAATGGTCGCAAGTGGGTTCGCTTTACCCGTACCTGCAATATCTGGTGCCGATCCATGAATTGGCTCATACAAGCTAGGGCCGATCGTTGAAATACTAGATGAAGGAAGCATTCCAAGTGAACCTGTCAACATCGATGCTTCATCACTTAGAATGTCTCCAAACATATTTTCAGTGACAATGACATCAAAATACGTTGGTTGTCGAATAAGTTGCATAGCTGCGTTATCGACTAGCATGTGTTCATAAGAAACCGTAGGATAGTCTTTTGCTACTTCATCTACTACTTCTCGCCATAGACGACTCGATTCTAGCACGTTCGCTTTATCTACCGAGGTGACTTTTTGACGTCTGACTTCTGCTAATTCAAAACCTTTCCGCACTAAGCGTTCAATTTCTAACCTCGAATAAGTCAACGTATCAACAGCGATCTCTAGATCGTTTTCAAAGCGACGTTCACGAGGCTCTCCAAAATAAATACCGCCTGTTAATTCACGAACGATAACAAAGTCAACGCCGTTAATTCGCTCAGCTTTTAATGGGGAAGCATCAAGTAAACTTTCATAAACAGAGACGGGTCTCAAATTCGCATAGAGTTGTAGCTCTTTGCGCAATTGTAATAATCCTACTTCAGGTCGCATATCAGCAGATAGTTGATCCCATTTCGGACCACCAACGGCTCCTAATAGTATCGCATCGCTACTCCTACATCCTTCGAGTGTTTTCGTTGGTAACGGTGTGTGCCACCGATCAATAGCTACCCCACCGAGATCAAAGTATCGATATGAAAAGTGATGATCAAAAAGCTCAGCAAGATGGTCTAATACTTTAATTGCTGACTCAACGACTTCAGGTCCAATCCCATCACCAGGAAGGACAGCAATTGTTTTATCCAATACGTCCCCTCCTTCTTACGCGTTCACTTGCTTTTTCTGTTCTTCATTAAAAGCTCGGCGACTAATGGTACGATTGATCGCATGAATGTATGCTTTTGCCGATGCCTCTAATACATCATGTGCTGTTCCTCGTCCCGTCGATTCCACACCATCATATTGAATTTTCACATACACTTCAGCTAATGCATCTCGCCCGCCATTGATTGATTGAATTCGATAGTCTTCTAAAACGACTGGTCCATCAATCATGCGTTCTAACGTGTTATAGATCGCCTCCACACTACCCGATCCAGTCGCAGCTTCTTGGATCGTTCCAACAGATGGCACATTTAACGTGATCGTGGCAGTCGGAATATTATTTGTACCGTAATTTACTTGTAGCGCCTCTAATTCATAGTGAGCGACCGCTTCTCCAAGAGTCGCCTCGGTCATGAGCGCAAACAAGTCGTCTTCTGTAATGTCTTTTTTCTTATCTGCTAAATCTTTAAACGCTTTGAATATAGATTGCAGTTGATCTTCCGTTCCATTAAATCCAAGCTCGACAATTTTCTCTTTAAATGCATGACGTCCTGAATGTTTACCAAGTACCATGCGGTTTGATGATACCCCAACAAGCTCAGGTGTAATAATTTCATAGGTTTCTTTATTTTTCAGGACACCATCTTGATGAATACCCGATTCATGGGCAAATGCATTGGCACCTACCACAGCTTTGTTACTCGGTACGACCATCCCTGTTAACTTACTGACAAGCGAACTAGTACGCTTAATTTCCTTTAAGGTCAAACCTGTCTCCGCTTGATAATGGTCTTTGCGAATATTTAGAGCAACCGCAATCTCTTCAAGAGAGGCATTCCCGGCACGTTCACCGATCCCATTGATCGTACACTCCACTTGCCCTGCTCCATTTTGTATCGCCGCTAGAGAATTAGAGACCGCCATCCCTAGATCGTCGTGATTATGGGTCGATAAAATGGCTCGATCAATGTTTGGCACATTCTCCGTTAAATAGCGGAAAATATGTCCAATTTCTTGAGGGGTTGTATATCCAACCGTATCAGGTAAATTAATAACCGTAGCTCCTGCCTCAATGACTGATTCAATAATTTTTGCGAGGAATGGAAGCTCTGATCGACTTGCATCCTCTGCAGACCATTGAACATTGGGAAACTTCGTTTTGGCGTATTTTACTGAATCGACAGCTGTGCGAATGACCTCATCAGGGGTCATTCGGAGTTTGTACGTCATATGAATGGGTGATGTAGCAAGAAAGACGTGAATTCTTGGCTCTGCACTTTCTTTCAACGCTTCCCACGCAGCGTCGATATCCTTTTGAACGGATCTTGCAAGTCCTGTCACCGAACTCCCTTTAACGATTTGTGCTATCGCTTGAACGGACTGGAAGTCACCTTGTGAAGAAGCTGGGAATCCAGCTTCAATCACATCTACCCCGAGTCTTTCAAGTTGTTTTGCAATTTCTAGTTTTTCTTCAAAGTTTAAATTGACGCCAGCCGATTGTTCACCATCACGAAGCGTGGTATCGAAGACGTTAATTTTTCGCACTAGCGACCACTCCTTTGGCTTTCGACTTTGCCTTAACGAATGGCATCATTTCACGAAGTTCACGACCAACCACTTCAATTGGATGGTTTTTCTCTGCTTCATTAATTGCGGTAAATTCAGGACGGTTTGCTTGATTTTCTAAGATCCAACCTTTCGCAAATTTACCTGTTTGAATATCTGTTAACACTTTTTTCATCGCCAATTTCGTATCTTCTGTCACGATTTGAGGTCCTGCTACGAAATCTCCCCATTGAGCCGTATCTGAGATGGAGTAACGCATGCCTTCAAGACCACCTTCATACATTAGGTCAACAATTAATTTCAATTCATGTAGACACTCAAAGTACGCCACTTCTGGCTGATACCCAGCTTCTACTAATGTTTCAAAACCAGCCTTAACGAGTGCTGTCGTTCCTCCACAAAGGACCGCTTGCTCACCGAATAGGTCTGTTTCTGTCTCTTCTTTAAAGGTTGTTTCAAGTACCCCAGCACGCGCAGAACCGATTTGCTTGGCATAAGCAAGAGCGATTTCTTTTGCTTGGCCTGTTGCATCTTGATACACAGCGATTAATCCTGGAACACCCGCTCCATCTTCAAATGTACGTCGTACAAGATGCCCAGGTCCTTTTGGAGCGGCTAAAAATACGTCTACTGTTTCTGGAGGAACAATTTGATTAAAATGAATGTTGAATCCGTGTGCAAAGGCTAATGCTTTACCAGGCGTTAGTTCTGGTTCAATTTCTTCTTTGTATACTTTAGGTTGATGCTCATCTGGAAGTAATACCATGATAAGATCAGCCTGAGCAGCAGCTTCTTTCACTGTATAAACAGCAAATCCATCTTCTTCTGCTTGAGTCCATGATTTCCCTTTTCGTAATCCAATGATGACCTCTACTCCACTTTCACGCATGTTTAATGCATGAGCATGCCCTTGTGAACCATATCCAACTACCGCGACTTTCTTCCCTTGTAATACTGCCTCGTTCACATCTCCGTTATAATATACCTTTGCCATTATTAATCTCTCCCTTAATGTTTGTAAGTTTTTTTTTGTTGTTTTTATTAGTTGATTAATGTTAAACGATAAGAATCTGTGAGTGGCTTTTTATTGCCACGATTGAACGCTGTAATACCCGTTCTTGCTAACTCTTTAATTCCATAAGGTCTTAGCAAATCAATAAAAGCTTCTACTTTAGGTTGATCACCCGTAATTTGGATCGTCATACTTTCACGTCCAACATCTAAAATAGATGCCCGGAAAGGGTTCACCAGTGCTGCAATCTCTCCCCTTTGCATTGGAGTTGCAACAATTTTAATTAAGGCTAGCTCTCTTGCAACAATGGCTTCATCTGTAATATCTTTTACTTTTAACACATCCACCTGTTTGTTTAATTGCTTTATCACTTGTTCCACGTTCTCCATGCGGTCTGCTAATACAACGAAGGTCATTCTTGAAACCGCCGAATTCTCTGTCACTCCAACCGTAATGCTTTCAATGTTGTAATGACGCCTTGCAAACAAGCCTGTAATACGATTAAGAACTCCTGATGAGTTGTTCACTAGCGCTGTAATCGTACGTTTCATGGCTTCACCCCCTCCATTTGATGCTGACCTTTACCAGGTGAAATCATTGGGTACACATTCTCTTCTTTCGCCACTCGACAATCCATTAAAACTGGGCCAGGAAAATCAAACATTTCTTTTAATGATGCTTCGAGGTCAGATAGCTGCTCAACCTTTATCCCTTTCACGTCATAAGCTTCTGCTAGTTTGACAAAATTCGGTTGGATCGGGAATAGTGAGTTAGAATAACGCTCACCATGAAATAGCTGTTGCCATTGTCGGACCATTCCAAGTGCTGCATTATTAACGATCATTACTTTGATCGGTAAGTTTAACTCTTGAAGAATGGAAAGCTCTTGAGCTGTCATTTGAAAGCCAGCATCTCCAACGATGGCAACTACTGGTTTATCTGGCTTCGCAAACTGGGCACCAATCGCTGCAGGAAACCCAAAACCCATCGTTCCTAGCCCACCTGATGTCACCCATTGATTCGGATGATTAAATTTATAAAATTGAGCCGACCACATTTGATGCTGGCCTACATCTGTTGTCACGACGGCTTCTCCATTTGTCACTTGATAAATCATTTCAATTAATTGCTGCGGCTTGATGATTTCCCCGTTTTGTTCGTACCAAAGTGGGTATTCTTTCTTTAAACCTTGCAACCAATCTGTCCATTCATGATGATCTCCGCGGTTACCACTTTCTTCAAGTAACATTTGCAATGCTTGTTTGGCATCCCCAACAACTGGAATGTCTGTCGGAACATTTTTTCCGATTTCAGCGGGATCAATGTCAATATGAACTACCTTGGCATTCGGTGCAAAATAAGTTAAATTCCCAGTCAAACGATCATCAAATCTAGCACCAATGCTAATGAGTAGATCTGATTCGTGAATAGCCATATTAGCGGCATACGTACCATGCATCCCGGCCATTCCAAAATGCAACTCGTCTTCTCCTGGGTACGAACCGAGTCCGAGTAATGTGTTTACAACTGGGATACGTTGTTGGTCGATATATTGAGCCAACTCTTCTGAAGCTTTGGCGTGCAACACACCAGCTCCAGCTAATATAACCGGCTTCTTAGACTCCGTTACCGAATCGACCACTTTTCTAATTTGTAGCTTATTTGGGATAATGGTCGGTTGATAACCCGGTAAATCTACTTCTTTATCATAATTAAACAACCCTGTTGCAAGAGAGACATCTTTAGGTAGGTCGATCAAGACTGGCCCTGGTCTTCCTGTTGTTGCAATATGGAACGCTTCTTTGATAATTCTTGGCAACTCATCAACTGAACGAACTTGATAATTATGTTTTGTAATAGGCATTGTAATACCAATCATATCGGCCTCTTGAAAGGCATCGGTACCGATAACTGTTGTGGCCACCTGACCTGTAATGACGACTAGAGGCAAGGAGTCAATCATCGCATCTGCAATACCAGTGACAACATTTGTAGCCCCCGGTCCAGATGTTACGATACAAACTCCCGGTTTCCCAGATACTCTTGCATAACCTTCTGCTGCATGAATAGCTCCTTGTTCATGCCTTGCAAGAATATGCTTTATATTCGTTTTATAAATTTCATCATACGTTGGTAAGATCGCTCCTCCTGGATAACCAAAAATTACATCGACTTCTTCACAGGCTAGAGCTTTCATTAACATACTAGAACCAGACATTCTTTCTCCTGTTCCTGAAGTTTGCGTCTCCATATTTTGCAACTTAGTGCTCACGTCTCTTCCTCCTCACAAAATTTCTTTGAACATTCAGTCTATTAATTGGATAAAAGACTTCTTGTTGCTCTCGTGGTTGTTTAAACGAAAAAATCTTTCCACCCACAACAAGCCGTTAATAACGACTGAAGGGGTGAAAAGATTTCTTTTCACGGTACCACCCTTGTTCGCTGAATAGAAAACATTCAGCCTCATGGATAAGTTAGACTTATCACGTTTTGATAACGAGTGCTACAAACACTCGACCAACCCTAGTAGAGAAATCCTCGTTCAGGTTGACACTCAGAGGTGAGCTTCTTTACTAGTGCAACGCCGCTTCTCAGCATCACGGCTCTCTGTAGTCGCAAGATCTAATAAATACTTTTCCTCTTCTTCGCTTTGTATATTAGATTTTCATCACTCCGCCTGTATTAGCAGAAGTAACAAGTTTGGCATAACGTGCGAGATAACCTTTCTTTACTTTTGGTTCAGGAGCTACAAATCCTTCTTTTCTGTTAGCATGCTCTTCATCTGTTACAATCCACTCTAGCGAACGATTCGTTAAATCAATTCGAATCTTATCGCCATCTTCAATGAAGGCAATTGGTCCGCCTTCTGCTGCTTCAGGTGAAATATGCCCAATGGAGATCCCTCTAGATGCTCCTGAGAATCGCCCGTCTGTAATCAGCGCAACTTTTGTACCTAAACCTCTACCGACGATCGAAGAGGTTGGCGCAAGCATTTCCGGCATTCCAGGACCTCCTTTTGGACCTTCATAGCGGATGACAACGACATGCCCTGCTTTTACCGTTCCATCGTCGATTCCTTTTTGTGCTTCTTCTTGTGAATTAAAAATAATTGCTTCTCCTTCAAATTCTTTAATCGAAGGGTCTACCGCCCCAACTTTGATCACCGCGCCATCTGGGGCAAGATTACCGTATAGAATGGATAATCCACCGACTGGACTATATGGATTGTCTTGACGACGGATGACTTCATCATTAGTAATCTCGGCTTCTTTTACATTTTCATATAAACTTTTTCCTGTAATGGTTAAACGGTTCGGATGAATAGCCCCATCAATCTCACAAAGCTCCTTCATAATAGCACTTACTCCACCTGCTTGATGAACATCATCCATTGAGTAATCAGATGCCGGGCTAATCTTGCATAAGTACGGCACTCGTTCGGCTACTACATTAATTCGATTTAAATCGTACTCAATTTCGGCTTCGTGTGCGATAGCTAATGTATGAAGAACAGTGTTTGTTGATCCACCCATTGCCATATCAAGTGCAAAGGCATCATCAATAGCTTCTTCTGTAATAATATCTCTAGGCTTGATGTCTTTCTCAATTAAATTCATCAAATGCTTTGCCGCGTCTTTAATGAGGTTGTGACGTTCGTTACTTGTTGCAACCATCGTTCCGTTACCTGGTAGAGCCACTCCTAACATTTCCATTAAGGAATTCATCGAGTTTGCGGTAAACATTCCCGAACAAGATCCACAGGTAGGACAGGCACTTTGCTCGATCTCTAATAGTTCTTCGCGTGACATAGCACCTGAGGTGAAAGCTCCAACACCTTCAAATACTGAAGCTAATGAAAGGCTTTTTCCATCTTTAGTACGTCCGGCTTCCATCGGTCCACCTGATACGAAAACGGATGGGACATTGGTGCGTACAGATGCCATTAACATTCCTGGTGTAATCTTGTCACAGTTCGGAATATAGAAAACTCCATCAAACCAGTGAGCATTAATGACTGTTTCAGCAGCATCGCAAATAATTTCTCGACTAGGGAGAGAGTAACGCATACCAATATGCCCCATTGCAATCCCATCATCTACACCAATTGTGTTAAATTCAAATGGAATTCCTCCCGCGTCACGAATAGCTTGTTTCGCTACTTCAGCGAATTTATTTAAATGCATATGCCCTGGAATAATATCAATATAGGAGTTACAAACCCCGATAAACGGCTTATCCATTTCATCTTCACGTACGCCAGCTGCTCGTAATAAGCTACGATGCGGGGCACGATCAATGCCTTTTTTTATCATGTCACTTCTCATTGTATCTCCCCTAACTTCCCTGCTCTTCTCTTCACTCTTCTATGCTATTCTCTATTCTCTTTGAATCTAACTTATCTCTACTTGTTCCTCTTTATAAACTTTCTCTCCATCTTCAACGACACGCTTACGAAAAGCTTCTAGCAAACGATTCGTTTCCTCACCTGGAATTCCTTCGCCGATCACTCGGCCGTCTACTTTTACGACTGCAATCACTTCAGCTGCTGTACCTGTTAAGAAAACTTCATCCGCTACATACACATCATGTCTTGTAAACGGATCTTCTTTCATGTCATAGCCAAGCTCTTTGGCAATATCAATAATGGCATCACGCGTGATTCCTTCTAGAGCGCCGATATAGCCAGGTGGAGTTAAAATTTTATTCCCTTTGACAATAAAGACATTGTCAGCCGAACCCTCTGCCACATAACCTTGGTCATTTAACATGAGTGCTTCACTTACTCCGGCTAAACTCGCTTCTATTTTGACAAGAATATTATTTAAATAATTCAGAGATTTCACTTTAGGGCTTAACACATCTGGTCTATTCCTTCTCGTTGCCACCGTCACGATCTCTATCCCCGTTTTGTATAATTCTTTTGGAAACAAAGCTAGTTCCTCAGCAATTACGATCACTTGAGGCGCGGCACATGAATTTGGATCAAGTCCTAAATTTCCAATTCCACGAGAAATGACTAACCGAATGTAGGCATTACGTAATTGATTCTTTTGTAATGTCTTAACAACAATCTCTGTCATTTCTTCTTTTGTGTGAGGTATGTTTAGCATGATTGACTTAGCTGAATCGTACAGCCTCACAAGATGCTCATCTAACTTAAAAACATTCCCGTCATAGACTCTAATGCCTTCGAAGACACCATCACCATATAAAAATCCATGATCATAAACAGACACTTTCGCTTCATGCTTTTCAACATATTCTCCATTTAGATAAATCCACTGTTGATCCATCGCGCTCACTCTCCTCATGTCTCACATTCTAGTACTTCTAGAACAACTAGATGAAGACCAAATTCTTCTACTCTGAGCGGACATTTGTTTTTTCTAAGTTGTTTATTTGAAGTTTATAATACGCCCATTTATGGGAGTGGTCAACCACTTTCCGTAAAATAATTTGACAATTTAGACTTATCAGTTAACGTGAATGCGCTTACATATCTTTCCTGTCTACGTTTGCCATTTAGTAAATTCTTTTTTATTTATTCATAGAATCTGGACAAATCGGAAATGATAACAGTAGGTGATGATGATGAAACGATCTAAACAACTGTTCCGCTTGGTTTACTTGACTAAACGCTTTCCTTATCTTCGTTTACGTCAAAGAACAAAAGCCACATTAATCTTAGTTAGGAACGATGAAGAAAATTGTAGGAATCGAGCAGAGAAGGAATTGTATAAGAAATTAAGAGAATCTGGGTACTATCCAACACCTTGTTATGAAGTAGCAGGTATAGTCGTCAATATCGCCCTCGTACCCTTTCGACTAGCGTTAATTGAAAAGCACCCAAATTTAGATGAGAAGCGACTGAATCGGTTGTTTAGAAAAAAAGGCTGGCGTGTATTGTTTTATCAACAAGATCAAGTGATTCGTGATGCTCATGACTACTTACGAGAGATTAAACAACAAGCAAGACCAACAAAAAACATCTCCGTTTAAATAAACGGAGATGTTTTTTATGTATTCATTTAACGTCCCAGGAGAGATTCGAACTCCCGACCGACGCCTTAGAAGGGCGTTGCTCTATCCAGCTGAGCTACTGGGACAAAAGCGGGCGATGAGAATCGAACTCACATCATCAGCTTGGAAGGCTGAGGTTTTACCACTAAACTACGCCCGCATGTCTTATTATCGCTCATTACATTTCGTAACTGACGACGCTTATAAATATATCTTAAATAATGAAATCTGTCAACGGTAATCCGAAAAAAATTACGAGATCATTAACTAAATTCTCAAGGTAGTTGTGGAGCTTACCACCTACCTTGAGAAAAATATTTTTTATAATGCTCTTTGATACGTTTTAGCAAGCTCAGTGATCTCTTTACCTGTCTCTCTTTCATAAAAACGTACATCAATCTCCGTGTCTGTCACATCACAAAGAACATAGGTCTGTTCTTTGGGGCTTCTTGGCAAGCGTAGACTTCCTGGATTAATAAAAATGCTACCTTGTTCCATAAAGCTCGTCGCCATATGGGAGTGACCGAAACAAACAATATCAGCCCCTACTTCTTCTGCACGGTAGCTTAGTGGCGTAGACGTCATTTTCACGTTATAGAGATGCCCATGTGTCGCGTAGACTCGTACGTTTTCATACACCTCTAGAATATCTTCTGGGAAGTCAGAACCAAAGTCGCAGTTTCCCTTCACCGTCTTCACACCCTTTAATGCCGCTGCGTCTTTTGTCAATTCAGAGTCTCCACAATGAATGATCGCTTTTGTTTCATGTTGATGGCGCTCCACAACACTTTTAACCTCTTCACTCCATCCATGACTGTCACTCATCACAAGAAGTTTCAAATTAATCCTCTCCTAACTATCTCTCTAGGACCATATTTTCATTAATGCTTCTAAAGCACGAGCTCTATGGCTAATTTTATTTTTTTCCGTTGAATTAAGCTCAGCCATCGTTTTGTTGTAAGATGGGATATGCATGATAGGATCGTAACCAAAGCCATTTTTCCCTACAGGCTCACGAGTGATAA
Organism: Bacillus sp. FJAT-45037; assembly: GCF_002797325.1. Classification (GTDB taxonomy): domain Bacteria; phylum Bacillota; class Bacilli; order Bacillales; family Bacillaceae_D; genus Alkalihalophilus. Next base: position 2,253,852 of record NZ_KZ454938.1, read on the forward strand.
CACCTTCACATGCACCCTGTACACTAAATGTTTTTTGATTAGGTTCAGCAACAGCAATCATGCATACAAAACGAGCGGTCCTGTCTTCTGCTGGAACATCTATCATCTCTTCTAGTACCTTCTTGAGATTCGCCTGATCACTCTTATCTTCTCCTGCATAACGAGCTGAGTAGACACCCGGTCTTCCATCTAACGCATCAACCACTAAACCAGAATCATCTGCAATAACCATCTCGTTTAAAATATTTGCTAATGTTTCCGCTTTGATTTTTGCATTTTCTTCAAAGGTTACTCCTGTTTCTGCAATGTCTGGGATCTCGTCATAATCAAGCAAAGATTTAACAATATATCCTCGACTCTCAAACATTTGCTCAAATTCACGAACTTTTCCTTTATTTTTTGATGCAATGATGATTGATTTCGTCATATGTTAATCACCCTTATTTGTATGTATCCATTTTTTCCGTCGCCAAACCAATCGCTTCTTTTTGCTTAGCAATCAGCAGATCGATTCCAAGTTCCGCTAAATCAAGTAGAGCGTTTAACTCTTGTCTTGAAAAGGTTGCTTCTTCTCCCGTACCTTGAAGCTCAACAAATTGATGGGTCCCTGTCATAATGACATTCATATCCACATCGGCAGAAGAATCTTCTACATAATTGAGGTCAAGAATTTCACCATGAGCTTGGTCAACTCCAACAGATACCGCTGCTAAATAATTTTTAATAGGCCACTTCTTAATAGTGCCTTTTTCCATTGCTTTTTCAACAGCAAGAACCAATGCAACAAATGCTCCTGTAATCGATGCTGTGCGGGTTCCTCCATCAGCTTGAATCACATCACAGTCAATCCAAATCGTTCTCTCACCTAGTAATTTCAAATCAAGAATCGAGCGTAGGGAACGTCCGATTAATCGTTGAATCTCCATCGTTCTTCCTGTCACTTTACCTTTGGAAGACTCACGAATTGTACGAGATTCGGTTGCTCTTGGTAGCATTGAATATTCTGCTGTAATCCAGCCTTTTCCTTGCCCTCTCATAAATGGCGGGACACGGTCTTCAATACTAGCCGTACAAATCACCTTCGTATCACCCATGGAGATCAAGACTGAACCTTCTGGGTGCTTTAAATAATTTGTATCTATCTTTACTTCTCTTAGATCATTTACATTTCTTCCATCTGTTCTCATACGACTTTCCCCCTCCTACTTATCATAACATCTAACCACTTCTAGAATCACACAAAAACATCATGAATATCCATGATACCCCAAAATAGCTCCAGACTTACTCAACGTCAAAAAAAGACAGCAAAAACCGCTGTCTTTTTTTGACGTTCATTAAAAGCTTCCTGTATTCACTTTTTCAGGTCTTGTTACAGGCTGTGCCATTTGACCTGACTCATGTAGAATATTTGCTTCGCCGTTCACTTGCACCGCTACTTGTTCGACTCCCTCTTGTTCTGTTAACGTTAGTGCTAACATATTTAATGCGATGTCTGAGATGGCTCTAGCATCAAGTTGACTTAGTAACGACTCGTTGAAGTTCAAAGTAACAACTCCATTTTCGTAAATTGGATCAGATAATAGTTGAACACCGTTTCTAAAATCAGTTAATAGGTTAGATTTAAAGGACGGACCTTGTAGCAACTCTTCTACCGCCACTTTTAACGCGTCTTCACTATTGCCTACTCTACGTGTGACAGGAACATAATAGGTGTTGTCTCCTTTTTGATCAAGGAAATACAAGGTTACACTTTTACTATTTACGAGATCTACAACACCATTTGACTCTAAGTTGATCCCATTTGCTCGGCTGACACCTTCCCCAATAGGTGTTCCGTTTTGTGGCATCATGTCTTGATCGTAACCATTGATTCGAATCGTTACTTTTTCAACCGTTTCAAATTGTGTTAACGTCCACGTGATTGCCTGCAAAATTTGCTGCTCGTGTTCTGGGTTATATTCTTTAAATTCATTTGAAAAATCTGCGATTGCTACTCCATCCACTAAGTGTACATCTACCTCCGTACCTGCAGGAATAACTGCTTTAAATCCATTTGGAAGCAATTCAGTTACAGGGCCCCCATCGACAAGGTATTGAAGAGATTGCTTTAGAACACTCTCTGTTTTCGGTACGGAAAGAGTTTGTGGAACAACTAACCCATTTTCATCAATAAGATACAATTCTCTCTCTACCATACTCGTGACAACTTCTTCTTCTGCAACATTTTCTTCACCAGGTTCGGCCTCTTCCCCTTTTGCAGGCTCTTCTGTTTCAGGGGCATCACCTTCTTCATCAAGATCTAATGAATCGCCTTCATCGACATAACTAACAGGTGGTGCATCCATTTCCGTCGTTGCCTCATTGGCTCCAAAAGAACAACCTGTCGCTACGAGTGTGGTCATCACAAGTACTGGTACGCTTTTACGTAAAAACTTACGCATCGTTTCCCCTCCTAAATAAAAGATGGTTTGTACTACATGTATACGAGCCCACAGAAAGTTTAGACCACTTGTATCTAAATAATTGAGAAATGACAAAAAAACCACCTGACTCCTAGTCTGATGGTTTCATATGTTACGTATTATTTACCTTCTTCACCTAATTGAATCGACTCAACAATGCCAACTTCCATTTCAAGCCATTTATCCGCTAGCGACTTAAAACGCTGATGATCTCCAGTCGTAAAGAACCGATGCATCGGTTGTCTTTCTTTAGTGAAGAGGAGATTATTGTGATAAAGCAAACCGCTTACTTCTCGAGCTGTCTCATCACCAGAAGAAATGAGTTGAATGTTCGGTCCAATCTGCTCCTGAATCGTTTGTCTCAATAACGGGTAGTGTGTACACCCTAAAATGAGTGTATCAAAGCCTTTATCTTTTAATGGGGCTAATACGTCCCCAACAATCATTTGCGCTTCTTCCCCAGCAAACATCCCTCTCTCTACAAGAGGAACAAAGGGTGGGCAAGCAAGGCTTTCTACAATCACTTCACTATTGATCGATTTTAGCGCTTGTTCATAGGCACCACTTTCAATCGTTCCCTCTGTTCCAATGACAGCTACGTGATCTTTTTTTGTCACTTTTAAAGCGCTAATCGCCCCTGGATGAATAACGCCTACAACAGGAATAGACAACTCCCGTTTGACTTCATCTAGGACTACAGCCGTTGCTGTGTTGCAAGCAATGATGAGCATTTTCATATTTTCTTCTACTAAACGATCAATCATTTCCCACGTGTATTTTCTAACTTCTTCTCTCGTTCGTGGTCCGTACGGGCATCTAGCCGAATCACCAATATAGACAATTTCTTCTTTTGGAAGTTGTCTCATTAACTCTTTTGCGACTGTTAAACCACCTAAACCCGAATCAATGACTCCTATAGGTCTATCCACGACATTTCCCTCGTTTTCTCCATTAAACTACTGCATGCTACACCTTAACTTTCATTTCTTCATGAAGAACATCCAAGCTTTTTTCGAGAAAATCTACCTCATCTTGTGAGAAGTTTTCTAAAATGTTTTCAAGGTATACTTGGCGTTTGTTAATCACTTCATGAATGATCGTTGTACCTTTTTCCAACAAATGAATACGTACAACACGACGATCATTTTTGTCTTTTATCCGTTCAACGAGATCATTTTTCTCCATACGGTCAACTAGATCTGTTGTTGTGCTACATGCCAGATACATTTTAGTTGATAACTCACCTATTGTCATATCACCATATTCGTTTAACCATTGTAAGGCGACAAATTGCGGGGGAGTAATCGGAAATTGAGTTAAAATCTCTCTACCCTTTTGTTTCACCATTTCTGAAACTCGACGCAACGAGCGCTCAATTTGTTCGATTTGTTGATGGTTCATCCTTTGTACCTCCATCTATTAAACGAAATGTTTCATCTGGCGTCCAGATGAAAATCTTCCTATTTCTTTCTCGCATTCCGCAAACATTCTGTAAATCCTTGCGTGTCTTATCAATAATTGTCGCTGTTTTTAATAAGAATTGCAAGTAAAGATCTAGTCATACATGGAAATATTTGATCTTTTGTAAATCAAAAAAAACCAGCCGATATAAAATCGGCTGTTCAGATGTTCATCTTATGCATTAAAAAATTGTTTACGAACACGAGCTTCGACTTCGTCTGCTGTGTTTAAATCAAGCATTTCATTTGAAAATGTTGTTAATTCCTCTTTAGATAAATCTAGTAACTGGCTTCTAGCAGGTAAAATAGACGTTGCACTCATACTAAACTCATCTAGACCAAGGCCTAAAAGAATTGGGATAGCGACTTCATCTCCAGCCATTTCTCCACACATGCCTGTCCATTTTCCTTCTTTGTTCGCTGCTTGAATGACCATATTCACTAAGCGTAAAATCGCTGGGTGATATGGTTGATACAAGTAGGAAACACGCTCGTTCATACGATCAGCAGCAAACGTGTACTGGATCAAGTCATTTGTTCCAATACTGAAGAAATCAACTTCTTTTGCAAAACGATCTGCTGCTACAGCTGTCGATGGGATCTCAACCATAATTCCCACTTCGATTTCATCAGAAACGTTCACACCTTCATTGACCAACTTTTGCTTTTCTTCAGAAAGAAGGCCTTTCGCTTGGCGTAACTCTTCTAATGTCGCGATCATCGGGAACATTATTTTTAATTGTCCATACGAGCTTGCACGAAGCAGTGCACGTAATTGCGTTCTGAACATCTCGTCTTTTTCTAAACAAAGACGAATGGCACGGAATCCTAAGAAAGGATTCAATTCTTTAGGTAAGTCAAGGTATGGAAGTTCTTTATCCCCACCAATATCTAATGTTCGGATAACAACGGGTTTCCCTTCCATGCGCTCAACCACTTCTTTATACGCTTCGTACTGTTCTTCTTCAGTAGGCAATGCATCACGGCCCATATAAAGGAACTCTGTACGATACAGTCCAATCCCCTCAGCACCATTACTAATAACACCATCAAGATCTTTAGGTGTACCAATGTTAGCAGCAAGCTCGACATGATGACCATCTTTTGTCAACGTCTTTTCATTGACAAGCTTTGCCCATTCTTCTTTTTGCTTTTGAAAATCAGCTTTCTTTTTCTTATATGTAGCCATTTCCTCTTCAGAAGGATTGATGATAACATTTCCATCAATACCATCGACTATCACCATCATGCCTGTTTCAATTCTTGATGTAACTTCTTTCGCTCCAACGACTGCTGGAATTTCAAGAGAACGAGACATAATCGCAGAGTGAGACGTTCTTCCTCCGATATTTGTCGCGAACCCTTTAATAAAAACAGGGTTTAGCTGAGCTGTATCAGACGGAGTGAGGTCTTCAGCAATGACAATCGTCTCTTCTGAAATTGTAGCCAATGATTGAGCCTCTACTCCAAGTAAATGTCCTAATACGCGTTTTGTTACATCACGAATGTCAGACGCACGCTCTTTCATGTACTCATTATCCATATTTTCAAACATAGAAATGAACATGTTAGCAATTTCATCTAATGCATATTCAGCATTTTGTTTCTCATCTTTAATTTTCCCTTTAACTGCATCAACAAGCTCGGGGTCGCTTAACACTAGCAAATGCGCAGCAAAGATTTCTGCCTTGTCTGCTCCAAGGTCTGCTTCTGTCTTGTCCTTAATCACCGTTAGCTCGTCTCTCGCTTTCGTTAAAGCGGCTTCAAAACGATCAATTTCTTCGTTGGCGTTTGTCACTTCTCGAAGTTCAATACTTAGATCAGGTTCCTCATGAACGAAAGCTTTAGCAATTGCGACACCTGAAGATGCCGCAATACCTGTTAATTTATGTTGCATTATTCGCCTAACCCTTCTTTAATTACATCTTCAATTGCTTGTAATGCTTCATCTGCATCTGATCCTTCAGCTTTGATCGTAACTTCAGCACCTTGACCAACACCAAGTGACATCACGCCCATGATTGATTTTAAGTTTACAGATTTCCCTTTGTATTCTAGTGTTACGTCTGAAGAATATTGACCTGCTTTGTTTACTAATTGTGTTGCAGGACGTGCATGAATTCCTGTTTCTGCTGTGATTTTGAATGTTTTTTCTGCCATTTTTCATCAACCTCTTTCGTTTATTTTAGAATGGGGGCACCAATATGTTTGGATAGCACATTCATGTTAAGTAATAGATTCCGTGTTTTTTGTGATCCTTGCTCGTTATTGAAAACGGTTAACAAGTGATGTGACAAAAAACAGGCATCAGTAAAGAAACGCACATGACGATAATATGAGATACACTATAATGTACCCCATTTAAACCTCATATACACTTCCGTACTCATGCCTGATCTTGTCAGTAACACGTAATCTAAGTGCACTCTTATTATATATTCTTAATAAGTTTTTGCAAATAAAAGACGACATCCGGTACATCTTCAGCCTTATATGCCGTTTCAAAACGTTGATTTAACTTGTTCACGATCTGTTCAGTAATATTATAGCATAAGTTAAATTCTTCTTTCAACAGATCTGATAGAAGAACAGTACCATCAATCGTTTCTTTTTTTCGGAAACGATCAATCACATCGCACAAAAAATGAACAAGGCGCATATACTCCACTGTACGTTTTTGAATCGTTCCTTCTGCTTGATGTTCAATCACTTGCACTAACTCTAAGATCAATTGAGGATGTTCGTGCATTTCCGTAATTTTTTGGTTGGATGTTGCACTATAAATATGCAAGGCGACAAAACCGATTTCTGCCTCAGGTAGTTCAACCTCAAGATGCTCGTTTAGAAACAGTACAGCATTCCGTGCAAGTTGGAACTCTTGTGGAAACATTAATTCCGTCTCAGTTAAAAATGGATTCGGAATATCAATTCCCTGCTTAATTCTACGAACAGCAAATTGAATGTGATCAGCTAAAGCTAAATGAATTCTTTCATGGAGTGGTGCTTTTAAATCATCTTGAATTCCTCGTACGACTTCTGCCATTAAATTGATGAACGATTCGTCTACATCATCAAGTAATTGTTTATATTGCTCTTGATCTTCACGATCAGCTAGAACAAACAGCTTGTCAATGGCTTCAGGTTCAATCGATTGACCACGTTTTTGGCCAAACCCGATCCCTCTCCCAATGAGTATGACTTCTTCATGGTCTGGATTCATGGCAATGACGACATTATTATTGACTACCTTTTTTATATGAAACGAATCGCTCATTTCATTACCCTCTTTAAATTAGACTCGATTTCTTTTACTATCTTATCTGAATATAATAACCATCGTCAACCACCGGCTTGTGTATATGAATAGGCAATCAGCCAAACATTCTCTATATGCAAATAATGCTCACATGTTTCCACATTCCTACATATACTATCAAGACTAAAGCCCTTCAACAGTGGGATTGAGTTACCCAAATTCGCTCTTAGCCCGAGCAAGAAGGAGTGAACTCATTGAAAGGAGCAGAATTCGGACCAAAACCATTACTTACGAAAAGGGAAAGAGAAGTATTCGAACTTCTTGTACAAGATAATACGACAAGAGAGATCGCAAAAGAACTTTTCATAAGTGAGAAGACCGTACGAAATCACATCTCTAATACGATGCAAAAGTTGGGGGTTAAGGGGCGCTCTCAAGCTGTTATAGAACTAATCAGACTGGGTGAACTTGAAATCTAACCAGCGTCATTTGCTATATGACAGCCTTTAATGTCAGCCTACATCTAAGTTAGATGTAAGCTGACTTTTACTTTTATAAACTTTCTATTCAGAGCATTTTATACTTTATCGTTGCGGCTGATCTTGTAGAGCTTGTCTCATCTCTTCATTCCATGGCACCGATCGTCCACTCACTTTACCAATTTGAACAATAGAGCCTCTTCCAGTAAGACAAATGTCACTTGATTCGTTTTCGACTAAGTAGTGTAAGTCCATTGAAGAGTTTCCTAACTTCTCTACTTTTACAAACACATGTAATGTCTCATTGAATTTAATTTGTCTAATGTAATCTACTTGCAAATCCGCTGCTACAATCATCGTTTCAAAATCCTCACTTGACCATTTTTGCATTAAGCCAATAGAGTTAAAGTATTCAAGCCTAGCGTCTTCAAAATAAACAAGCGCATTTTTGTTGTTAACATGTCCAAACGCATCCGTTTCAGAAAATCGTACCTTTAGGGTTGTTGAGAAGGTAAACCCTTCTCGCCATTGTTCGAAATTTGTTATGTATGTAGGTAATCTCAACGTCATCAATCCTTTATCATTATTATTTTATACAGAAAAAGCTCACCTCTACACTCTCTACTCTAGTCTGTCAGTGACAAAAAAAGAATAGAAGTCTAGTAGAGGGTGAGCTAGTTGGTTTGATTAACCTTTATTGTCCACCAAAGAAATTCTTAAATGATTGCAACGTCGTCTGACGGTTTAAATCTGCAATCGATGTTGTCAATGGAATGCCTTTAGGACAAGCTTGTACACAGTTTTGGGAGTTACCGCAGTTGGTAAGTCCACCATCACCCATAATCGTTTCAAGTCGTTCTGCTTTATTCATCTCTCCTGTTGGATGAGCGTTAAAGAGACGTACTTGAGATAATGGTGCTGGTCCAATAAACTCTGATTTGCTATTTACATTCGGACATGCCTCTAAACATACACCACATGTCATACACTTAGATAATTCATATGCCCACTGACGCTTTGTCTCTGCCATACGAGGGCCAGGTCCTAAATCATACGTTCCATCAATTGGAATCCAAGCCTTTACTTTTTTCAATGAGTCAAACATTCTGCTACGATCGACGATTAAGTCACGTACAACAGGGAATGTTTTCATTGGGTCTAAGCGAATTGGTTGTTCTAATTGATCGACAAGCGCTGTACATGATTGACGAGGCTTCCCGTTAATTACCATTGAGCAAGCACCACATACTTCCTCTAAACAGTTCATATCCCATGCAATTGGAGTCGTCATTTCACCTTTTGTGTTGACAGGATTACGACGAAATTCCATTAAAGCTGAAATAACATTCATATTTTCGCGATATGGGACCTCGAACTCTTCCACATAAGAACTGCCGTTTGGGTCATCTTGACGAGTTACTTTAAATTTGATTGTTTTTTCGCTCATGATTTAACAGCCCCTTGCTTCTTTTGTGAGTAGTCACGTTTACGAGGTTTAATCAGCGATGTATCAACCTCATCGTATGTGAAATCAGGTCCATTAGTCGCTGGGTTAAACGTCGCTTTGGTTGTCTTTAGGAAGTCTTCATCATTACGCTCAGGGAAGTCTGGCTTAAAGTGTGCCCCGCGACTTTCATTACGATTGTAAGCACCAAGCGTTACAACTCGTGCAAGACTTAACATACCATCTAGCTGTCGTGTAAAGGATGCACCTTGGTTGCTCCATTTCGCTGTATCATTAATGTTGATGTTCTTAAAACGCTCCATTAACTCTTGGATTTTCTCATCCGTCTTCAAAAGCCTCTCGTTATAACGTACAACCGTTACGTTGTCTGTCATCCATTCCCCAAGCTCTTTATGAAGAATATAAGCATTTTCTTTTCCATCCATCTTCATGATGTTATCGTAAGCCTCTTGTTCTTTCTTCGTTTCCCCATCAAATAGTGATGAAGACATGGAGTCCGTTGATTTAGCCAATCCGTTCATGTATTCAACAGCTTTTGGACCTGCGACCATTCCACCGTAAATAGCTGATAGTAATGAGTTTGCACCTAGGCGGTTCGCACCATGTTGAGAGTAATCACACTCACCTGCAGCAAAAAGACCAGGGATATTTGTCATTTGGTCGTAATCAATCCACATTCCACCCATTGAGTAGTGAACCGCAGGGAAGATCTTCATTGGTACCTTACGTGGGTCATCACCCATGAACTTCTCATAAATCTCAATAATTCCCCCAAGCTTAATATCAAGCTCTTTAGGATCTTTGTGAGATAAATCAAGGTATACCATGTTCTCTCCGTTAATTCCAAGCTTCTGCTCGACACACACATCGAAGATTTCACGTGTAGCGATATCACGAGGAACAAGATTTCCATAAGCAGGATATTTCTCTTCAAGAAAATACCAAGGTTTTCCGTCTTTATATGTCCATACTCGTCCACCTTCTCCACGAGCAGACTCACTCATAAGACGAAGTTTGTCATCTCCAGGAATTGCTGTTGGGTGAATTTGGATGAACTCACCATTGGCATAATGAACACCTTGTTGATACAATTTCGCTGCAGCATACCCTGTGTTGATTACTGAGTTTGTTGATTTACCGAAAATAATTCCTGGTCCACCCGTTGCCATAATGACTGCATCTGCAGGGAAACTTTTAATTTCAGATGTCTTTAAATCTTGAGCTGTGATTCCGCGACAGGTTCCTTCGTCATCAACGATGGCTGAAAGGAATTCCCATCCTTCGTATTTCGTGACAAGTCCACTCGTCTCATGACGACGAACTTGCTCATCAAGTGCATATAGCAATTGTTGGCCTGTTGTTGCACCAGCAAAGGCTGTACGGTGATATTGTGTTCCACCGAAACGACGGAAATCTAATAATCCTTCTGGTGTACGGTTAAACATAACACCCATACGGTCCATTAAGTGAATGATTCCAGGTGCTGCTTCAGTCATTGCTTGAACTGGCGGTTGATTTGCTAAGAAGTCGCCACCATAGACTGTGTCATCAAAGTGTTCCCAAGTAGAATCGCCTTCCCCTTTTGTATTAACCGCACCATTAATGCCGCCCTGTGCACATACAGAGTGAGAGCGTTTTACTGGTACCAATGAAAATAGATCAACTGGTACACCTTTTTCTGCTGCTTTGATTGCTGCCATCAGACCAGCCAGTCCGCCACCGACAACAATAATTCTGCCTTTACTCATATGGATCCACCCCTTAAATGTTTGCTAAGTCTGGATTAATGAATGCGAGGATTGCGCGAATCCCTACAAACGTTAATATAAAGAAAATACCGATCGTTACATATGTTGAAATTTGTTGTGAACGTGGTGTAACTGTAATTCCCCAAGATACGGCAAATGACCATAAACCATTGGCAAAGTGGAACGTAGCAGCAACAACACCTAAAATATAGAACGCAAGCATAAATGGACTACTTAAGATATCTGCCATCATGTTGTAGTTAACATCTGCACCAAATGCAGCTGCGATACGTGTCTCCCATACATGCCATGCGATAAAGATTAATAGAAACACACCCGATGTACGTTGTAAACGGAACATCCAGTTACGGAAAAAACCGTAGCGTACTGTATTATTCTGTGCTTGGAACGCAATATAGATCCCATAAATAGCGTGGTATAAAAGCGGTATAAAAATGATGAAAATTTCAAGTGCGTAACGGAAAGGTAAACTCTCCATAAAATGCGAAGCTTGATTGAATGCACTAGCACCTCTTGTTGCAAAGTGATTGATTACTAGATGTTGAACTAAGAAGAGTCCAACTGGAATAACACCTAGTAGGGAGTGCATTTTGCGATTAAAAAATTCTCGATTCCCTGCCATACCTGTTTCCCCCCATGATTGTTTTTAACTTTCCATACACATCAACTTGTCTACTTTCTCTCTTTTTCCGTATAACGTGTACCTCCCTGTCTCAAAAACAACGTAATAACGTAATATGGAAATAAATCTAAATTATGAAACTTAAGCAAAGTTTCTGTGAAAAAAATCCGACAAATTAATTGTACTCCCATCAGTTTGCCTCGTCAAGAAAACGTATACAAGCTTTTTCAAAAATGTTTCCACCCTACTGAAACCGCTATCATAGCAGAAACGTTGCTGCACCGCCTTTTTTGCGCATAATAATCTGTCTATTTTGTTTTTTCTTCTGCTAATAGGCTAAAACTTTTCCATAAAAAACCTGCAACCTCATCGTTTGAGAGGTTGCAGAATTCGACGACTATGATTATCCTATGATGATTCTTTCCGTCGGATATTTAAAATGACTCTTCGTTTCTCGTCTTCTAATCGAGAACAAGAAGGCAATCAACCCAACGCGCCCAATGAACATTAAAACCATTAGGACAAATTGGCTTGGTAATGATAAGTCAGGTGTAATCCCCATTGATAAACCACACGTTCCAAACGCCGATGAGGTTTCAAAAATGATCGCTAGCAACGTAATATCGGTATTGGATTCAAAAGCAACAATCAAAGTGACGGCCGCAAACAACATCACTATAAATACAGATAAGACAATAAAAGCCTTTTGTCGATCTTCGGGGTGAATTTCTCGTCCAAAGACTTTCACATCATCTTTTCCTAAGGCGAAACTTTTAATCGTTAAGAACATGACCGCAACCGTTGTCGTACGGATGCCTCCCCCTACACTTGAAGGACTAGCACCAATAATCATCAATGCAGACATAAACAACAAGGTTGCCATATTCAACTCTGAGACATCCATCGTTGACAAACCACCACTTCTCGTTGTCGCAGAATTAAAAATCGAATAGAAGAGCTGCTGATGCCACTCAAGCCCAACATAATACGAACCTGTCTCTAATGCCCAAATACCGACAACACCGATCACAAACACAGCAAAATAAGTCGTTGTTGAAATTTTTGTAAATAAACTGAATTTAAAATGAGGATTTTCTTTCGAGAAGTATTCCTTTAATTCCATCAAGACAGGAAAACCAATCGCACCTGCAAAAATCAACAAAATGACGACAAGTTGAACGTAATAATCATTGGCAAACGGAATTAACGATTGCCCCGTCACGTCAAACCCCGCATTGGTAAACGCGCTTAGTGCCGCAAACGCCCCTTGATAGTAAGCTTCAAAAACAGTATCAAAATAGCGTAAATAATATGTACCTAATATGAGTGCTCCAATCAATTCGATGATCAAAGCAACAAATAAAATTCCTCGCATTAAGTTTACAAGACCGGAGAAATTGTTTTGGTTGTGATCGACCATGATCAACATTCGTTGTGATAAATTAATTTTCTTTCCAAATAGCATCCACACAAACGTACCCAGTGTCATAATTCCAATTCCACCAAGTTGAATAGCTAAAGCAAGAAAAAAAACCCCAATATAGCTGTAGGTTTCAGAGACGTTAACAACAGTCAGTCCAGTTACACTCACTGCACTCACCGATGTGAATAACGCTTCTGAAAACGAAATCGTTACACCATCTTTATGAGAAATCGGTAAATAAAGAAGAATGCTAAAGAGAATCATCGCTACAATATACGAAATAATAATGACTCGAAAAGGAGAAAGGAATTGACTTAACCCTAATTTCATAATGGACGTACCTCCGTGTTTATTCGCGCTTTAGTATACCACTTCTCTATAGTAGAAACTACAAACGCTAGGAAAAAAGTAAGTCTCTTTGACCTGTTTCAAGAATGATTGGCATTAGAATCCTTCTATATTCATTTGGACAGTATTGTTTTGACCTTTTATAATAAAGAGAGAGGAGAGGTGTTTTTCTGATGGAACCAAATATGGAACCAACGCTCGACACAAAAACAGAATCAGCGGAGCAACGATTTGCTTATGACTTGATTCGAAACGATGTCCTAAAAGATATCTTAGGTAGTGAGCACGACTCCATCATGTACTGGATTGGTAGGTCACTCGCTCGAAAATACCCATTACATACGATTGAAGAAACGATCGATTTTTTTAGAAAGGCTAACTGGGGACAGTTGGTGTTAGTCAAGGAGAAAAAGCAACAACGCTCATTTGAACTTCGTGGTTCTTGGATGAAGCAAGATGACAACCGTTGTTATCAACTTGAAACAGGCTTTCTAGCTGAGCAAATCGAACATTGGACGGGAGCTTATACTGGAGCAACTCATTTACAGAAAAAAGGTGTTGTCACTATTCAAGTTGAATCTGACCTGAAAGACTCGGTAAACCAATCATAACAAGATAAAAGCGATGCTATCGTAGCATCGCTTTTATTCATTATATATCTTTACGCCAACTGCTTCACTTGTTCATCCTCTAGCACCTCGTCTAAACGAAATGTATCATGTAGTGCTTCTACTGCCATAACCATATCATCTTCGGCTACTACTGCTGAGACTTTAATTTCGGATGTACTCACCATTTTAATAAATATATCATTCTCTGCTAATGCTTCAAACATACGTGCAGCAACACCAGGATTCGAAATCATTCCTGATCCGACAATCGATACTTTCGCGAGTTCCCCTTCATGGTAGAGACTCTCATAGTTTAATTCTTGTTTTGCTTGTTCCAGGCAAGCGACCGTTTCTTTTAGTGAACATTGTGTAATAGAAAATGAAATATTCACATGTTGATCATTCTGGTTTTGGATAATAATATCAACATTCACCCCGTGCTTTGATAAAACTGAAAATAATTTAGGTAACGTATCTAAGTGATTAGGAAGTCCTGCTACCGTTACTTTCGTTACATCGTTTTCAAACGCAATTCCACGCACAACTAAATTCTTTTCCACCGATACTTCCTCCTCAATCATCGTTCCTGTCTCCATTGACATACTTGAAGCAACCATGAGTGGCACTTCATAATTTTTAGCAAATTCAACCGCTCTTGGATGCAAAACACCAGCACCTAAGTTCGCCATTTCTAACATCTCATCGTACGAAATCGCTTGTAATTTTCTTGCTTTTTTCACATAACGCGGGTCGGTCGTGAAGACCCCAGTGACATCTGTGTATATCTCACACCGATTTGCCTTCGTCGCAGCAGCAAGTGCCACTGCAGTTGTATCCGATCCACCTCTACCTAGAGTCGTAATGCTCCCATCCGTCGTTACCCCTTGGAAACCTGCTACGACAACGACTTTACCAGCTTGTAGTTGTTCTTCGATTCGTGTCGTTTCAATCGACTTGATTCTAGCATTTCCGTGACGATCTTCCGTCATCATTCCAGCTTGCCCACCAGTAAAAGAAATCGCTTCTAGCCCACGTTGTTGAAGCGCCATTGTCAGTAAAGAGATCGTGACTTGCTCTCCTGTAGACAACAACATATCCATTTCTCTTTTACTCGGAACATCTGTTATATCTGCTGCTAATTGAACTAATTGATCGGTCGACTTCCCCATAGCTGAGGTCACGACAATCAATTCGTCTCCATTTTCAACTGCCATTTGAATTCGGTTCGCCACATTGTTAATTTTCTCAACTGATCCAACTGACGTGCCTCCGTATTTCTGTACAATTCGTGCCATCCTCTTCATCCTTTCAATCTCTTCACGCGCCTATTGTTCGATTTACAGGATGTGCTATACCTTTTTTGTACAAAAAAAGCAACAATAAGGAAAACCCCCCTCACTGTTGCTTGTCATACCGTACAGGTACCACACTAGTCCCTTCTCACGTGAGATAGTTCTCCACAAGACTATGGGTATAGTCAAGTGACAGCCTTAGCCCTGTTTGGGATAAGTCCAGCATGATAGGTATGAGTCCTATTCACACTTCGGCGAATTCCCCTTTCAGTTAGCATCTATGAGCCTCATTGCTCTCAGCTAACGTACTGTTGGTTTTCGCTCCTCTACCATCACTTCAAAATTGAAGTGCGGCATATTTAATTGGTCTTTATTTTAGCAAATGTTTACTAGCTATGCAATATTAATTTTCTTCATCCTCATGAAGTTTTTGATAAAGGGTTTCTGCCACTTTGATTGGAATCCCTTGATCGCGAATCTCTTCGATTGTCGCTTCTTTCATCTTCTTCACTGAGCCAAAATGTTTTAATAACTGACGTTTTCGTTTTTCCCCGACACCAGACACATCATCCAATGCTGATTTGAAGAATGTTTTAGATCTCGTTTGACGATGGAAGGTAATAGCGAAACGATGGACTTCGTCTTGAATCCGTTGCAGTAGATAAAATTCATGACTATCTCTTTTTAATGGGACAATAATTGGCGGATCTCCCATTAGTAATTGGGAAGTACGGTGCTTTTCGTCTTTTGCTAATCCACAGACTGGAATAGCTAGGCCAAGTTCATCCTCTATAATTTCTTGTGCCGCAGCAATTTGACCCTTTCCTCCGTCAATAACGATTAAATCTGGTAAAGGCAACTCATCTTTCAACAATCTCGCGTATCGCCTTCTGACGACTTCCCGCATCGAACCATAGTCATCTGGTCCTTCAACCGATTTAATCTTATATTTCCGATAATCCTTTCGGCTAGGCTTTCCATCTAAAAATGTCACCATCGCCGAGACAGGGTCGGTTCCTTGGATGTTCGAATTATCGAAGGCTTCAATTCGGTAAGGTGAGGAGATCGCCATCGCTTCTCCTAAACGTTCAACCGCTTTTATCGTTCGGTCCTCATCACGTTCAATTAGTGAGAATTTTTCCTTCAGCGCTTCTTTAGCATTTTGATCGGCAAGGTCTAGTAACTCCTTTTTCTTTCCTTTTTTCGGGTGATGCGTTTTGACTTCTAATAATTCTTCCACCAATTCTCTTTCGATGTTCTCTGGAACAAGAATTTCGGTTGGTTTGATATGGTCTTTTTGCAAGTAGAATTGACCAATAAAGGTAAGAAGATCTTCCTTCGCTTCTTTATAGAAAGGAAAAATCGACACATCTCTTTCAATTAGTTTTCCTTGTCTAACAAAGAAAACCTGTACACACATCCACCCTTTATCATAAGCAAAACCAAACACATCACGATTCACATGGTCATTGATCGTCATTTTCTGTCTTTCCATGACTGCTTCCATATGTTGAAGCGTGTCGCGTAATTCTTTGGCTCGTTCAAAGTTTAACTCTTCAGATGCTTTCATCATTTTTTCTGTCAGATCTTTTTTTATATCCGTATGGCCTGAACGTAGAAATTTTGTGATTTCTTGAACCATCTCTTGGTTTTGAACTGGAGATACTTCATTTACACAAGGAGCCAAACATTGGCCAATATGATAATACAAGCAAACTTTATCTGGCATTGTCCGACATTTTCGTAAAGGATAAAGGCGATCGAGTAATTTTTTCGTTTCATTCGCCGCACCCGCATTTGGATATGGACCAAAATACTTTCCACCGTCTTTTTTAACATTTCTTGTTGTAATTAAACGAGGGTGTTTTTCGCTAGTAATTTTTAAATAAGGATAGGACTTATCATCTTTAAGCATCACATTGTATTTCGGATCATGCTTTTTGATAAGATTCATCTCTAGGATTAGTGCCTCGATATTGGTGGAAGTCATAATGTATTCGAAATCTACAATTTCACTCACAAGTCTTTGTGTCTTTGTATCATGCGATCCAGTAAAATAAGATCGTACACGGTTCTTTAACACCTTTGCCTTCCCAACATATATAATGGTTCCTTGTCGGTCCTTCATCAAATAACAGCCAGGCTGATCAGGCAAGATCGCTAGCTTATCTTTTAATTGACTCAATATAACGACTCCCTCTCCTTGGCTTTTTTTACGGTTTATCTTAGGTTTCTTCTCTATTGTTAGCGACAACGCTTGATTTATCAAGTGAAACCCACTAAAAAACGTGCTCTCAGTTTGAGAACACGTTTTTGCGTTTCTTATAGGTGTTTGTTAAGTAGCTCAGCTAATGCTTCTTTCGGTTGGAAGCCAACAACTTGATCTACAACTTCTCCGTCTTTGAAAACAAGTAGAGTTGGAATACTCATTACGTTGTATTTACCAGCTGTTTCTTGGTTTTCATCAACATCTAATTTAGCGATTTTTACTTTATCGCCCATTTCAGCATCAAGTTCTTCAAGAACAGGCGCGATCATTTTACAAGGTCCACACCAAGGTGCCCAAAAATCTGCTAATACGACTCCTTCGCTTGTTTCAGTTGCAAAAGATTGATCTGTTACATTTAAAATTGCCATTATAAAATCCTCCTTTAAATCTCAACAATTTCACTACAGTATTATTATACCATTTGGATAGGTGTATGGCGAATAAGTTGCTCACTGTTACTATTTCCTTTTTCACTTGATACATACCTACGTTGGCCACACCTTCAAGGCCTATTTATACAAAAAAAAGAAAAGCTCATGCGTCCATGAGCTTTTCTCCTTTAGGTTAATTAGATACAAGCGCGCTCTTTAACTCTTCTGTTAAGATCGGCAAGATTTCAAATAGGTCGCCAACGATTCCGTAATCTGCAACTTCAAAAATGGGTGCCTCAGGATCTTTATTCACTGCAACAATAATTTTTGAATTTGACATACCCGCTAGATGTTGAATGGCTCCTGAAATTCCAAAGGCAAAGTAAAGGTCTGGTGTGACGACTTTACCTGTTTGACCAATTTGAAGCGAGTAGTCGCAATAATCTGCGTCACACGCACCACGTGATGCTCCGACTGCTCCGCCAAGTAGATCAGCAAGTTCTTGAAGAGGTTCAAACCCTTCTTTGCCTTTTACGCCACGTCCACCTGCAACGACAACTTTAGCCTCTGACAAATCAACTCCGCCTGTTGCTTTACGTACAACATCCTTGATGATCGTACGCAAATCTTTAATATCAACCGATAATGTTGATACATCTCCAGATCTTGATTCATCTTTTTCAAGAGGCACAATATTATTTGGACGAATGGTAGCAAAGACTACTCCGTCATTCACTTTTTTCTTCTCAAATGCTTTTCCTGAGTATATTGGTCGTGTAAAGACTGCATCTTCACCGTCTAACTCAACTGCTATAGCATCTGAGATCAGACCTGCATTCAACTTCATTGCTAAACGAGGTGACACGTCTTTACCAATTGATGTATGACCAAGCAATACACCTTCTGGACTCTCTACATCTAAAACTTGTAATAATGCTTGTTGATACGCATCCGTTGTGTATGTTTTTAAGTCGGCATGATTGATTACAACAACACGGTCTGCACCGTATTGAATGAGACTTTCTGCTAAACCGCCTACATCTTCACCAAGAAGAACACCGACAACTTCGCCACCATTAGCGACTTCTTTCCCTGCTGCTACTGCTTCATATGATACGTTACGTAATTCTCCGTCACGAACTTCTCCGATTACAAGTACTTTCTTTGCCATGATTGATCCCTCCAATTAAATGACTTTAGCTTCAGACTTTAGAAGTGAAACGAGTTCTTTAACTTGTGCTTGTGGCTCACCCTCTAATACTTTTCCAGCTTGCTTTTCTGGTGGTAAGTAAGTCTCTAGAGTTGTTGTCTTCGCTTCAACATCCTCTTCTTCTAGATCAAGATCATCTAAATCAAGTGTTTCTAATGGTTTTTTCTTCGCTTTCATAATACCTGGCAATGAAGGATAACGCGGCTCATTTAACCCTTGTTGAGCTGTAACAAGAACAGGAAGAGATACTTCTAACGTTTCTTCATCCCCTTCAACGTCACGAACAATTGTCGCTTGACTACCCGTAATTGTCAGATTTGTAATCGTTGTCACTTGTGGGATCTCTAAAAGTTCTGCTACACGAGGCCCAACTTGTCCACTACCACCATCAACTGCAACATTACCACCTAAAATGATGTCATACTCTTGTTCTTTCAAATACGCCGCAAGCATTGTTGCTGTTGTGTATTGATCTAATTCCTCAACATCTTCGCTATCGAGTAAAACGGCTTTATCAGCACCCATAGCAAGAGCTGTGCGAAGCTCTTTTTCTGCTTCCTCTTCTCCTACTGTGACAACCGTTACTTCGCCGCCATGCTCATCACGAAGGACAATCGCTTCTTCAATTGCATACTCATCGTACGGGTTAATAATAAACTCTGCTCCACCTTCATCAATACGACCATTTGAGATCGTAATTTTTTCCTCAGTGTCAAATGTACGTTTCATTAAGACGAAAATATTCATGCTTTATTCCCTCCTAGAATTAGTAAACTTATTTATTTTGAAATTTAGGTGCTCTTTTCTCAATGAAAGCTTCAATGCCTTCTTTCCCATCAGCAGAATCAAATGCTAATCCAAACAGTTCCGCTTCTCGTTTCGCTCCATCTTCATACTTTTCATCGATGCTGTACTGGAGCAACTCTAACGTTAAACGAGTCGTAAATGTGCTTTTTTTAGCAATTTTCTTAGCTAACGTTTGGGCATCACCCATGAGCGCTTGCTCAGAATGAGTTGAATTAACAAGACCTAAATATTTCGCTTCAAGGCCTGTGATCGGTTCACTTGTCAACAGCATCTCGGCTGCTTTTGCCCGACCCACATAACGAGGGAGGCGCTGACTTCCAGCAAACCCTGGAATTAAACCAAGTTGAAGTTCAGGTAAGCCCAATTTCGCATCTTCGGTTGCAAGACGGATATGACAAGCCATCGCAAGTTCTAATCCCCCGCCAAGAGCGGCCCCATGAATCGCTGCAATCACAGGTTTCTTAAACGACTCAATACGATCAAAAAGCTTCTGTCCTTGAAGAGCAAGCTTTGTAAATGTTGCTCCGTCTTCAACTTCTGTAAATTCTTTAATATCTGCTCCTGCGGCAAAGAATCTACCTTCGCCGCAGAGAAGGACAACATGAACATTATCATTCTGTTCAATTTCGGTAAATGCATGATCAAGTTCTGACAAAACGCCACGAGATAGCGCATTTGCTGGTGGTCTAGCTAAGGTAATCGTCGCAATATGTTCATTCACATCAAGCTTGATATACTCCATATCTGCCACTCCATTCTATAGTTACCGATTGCAAAAGCCACCTAAAAGCATCTGATGTAGTGGTTTTGCAAGGGAGGTCAGGTCATACTTGCAATCTTTCATTACCCAATTGGTCACGACTTCGTCTAATGTGCCAAAAATCATTTGGCGCGCGAGACGATTGTCTAAATTAGGATCGAAATAACCGCTTTCTTTCCCTTCCGTAATCAATTCGTCCATCAATACTAAATATCCTTTTAGTATTTCGTTAATTTTTAAGCGAAGGTCCGTATTTGATTGGCGTAGCTCTAATTGTGTCACGATCGCAAGCTGTTTATCTGCTTCTAGCTGTTCAAAATGCATCGTCATAAGCAAAAGGAATTTTTCTTCCACAGTGTCGCACGTTGAAATTTTTGTACGAATCGTATCGACAAAATGCCCCATCTTCTCTTCAAAAAGCGAAGTCAAAATAGCTTCTTTGTTTTTAAAGTATAAATAGATAGTTCCATCGGCTACTCCTGCTTCTTTAGCAATTTTCGCTACTTGAGCTTGATGGTATCCGTGCTTTGCAATTACCGTTACAGCTGCATCAATAATCTGGTTGTATTTAGGCCCTTTTTTCTTTCCCACTTTTGTCTCTCCTTTAAAATGAATGAGCATTCATTCATATACCTTATTCTAGTGGAAAAAACGCAGACTGTCAATCCACCAATTGTTGATTACATGCTTTTAGCTTGATTTTTCCTGAGCGCTCGCAGCTAATTTCTGCTTTTCTTCTTCGATCAGTACTCTTTTCAAGACCTTACCAACAATGGTTTTCGGCAATTCATCACGGAACTCATACAACCTCGGAACTTTATACGAAGCCAAGTGTTTACGACAATATTGATTCAGCTCTTTTTCAGAAACAGTTTGTCCTTCTTTTAATACTAGGAAGACTTTGACCGTTTCCCCGCGATATTCATCCGGCACACCAATTGCAACTGCCTCTTGGACCGCCTCATGGTTATAGAGTACTTCTTCAATTTCACGCGGATAAATATTGAATCCACCTGCAATAATCATGTCTTTCTTACGATCGACCACATAGAAATAACCGTCTTCATCCATATAACTCATATCCCCTGTTAACAGCCAGTCATCGCGCATCGTTCCAGCAGTCTCTTCAGGGCGGTTCCAATAGCCCTTCATAATTTGGGGACCGCGTACAGCTAGTTCGCCCACTTCACCTTGTTTTGCGGGTTCTCCAGTCTCCATAGAAAGAATTGCTGCTTCAGTGTCAGGCCATGGTACACCGATACTTGATTGACGTCGCTCTCCCCATAGTAAGTTACAGTGAGTAACCGGCGAAGCTTCTGTTAATCCGTATCCCTCTACTAATCGACCACCAGTTAATTCTTCAAATTTCTGCTGAATTTCCACTGGCAATGAAGCAGATCCACTAATACAAGCTTCAATGGATGATAAATTATATTTCTTTACATCAGGATGATTAATTAACCCGATATACATCGTTGGTGCGCCCGGGAAAATTGTAATTCGTTTTTTATCAATTAACTTTAATACTTGTTTAGGATCGAATTTCGGTACGATATGAAGAGCATTCCCGTTCATTAGCGTTAAGTTCATAGAAACAGTCATCCCATATACGTGGAAAAATGGTAGAACAGCTAATGTTCGTTCATTGCCTTCTTTCATTTTATACATCCAATAACGACATTGAATCGTATTAGCTACTAAATTGCGATGCGTAAGCATCACACCTTTTGCTAGTCCTGTCGTACCTCCTGTATATTGAAGCAAAGCAAGGTCTTCACGCGGATCAATATCAACATTAGGACGCTCTTCTTTACCTTTTCGTACGAAAGGTAAAAACGGATGAACAGAATTTGAATACTCTACATTAACACTCATCTTCGTATTCTTCTTCTGAATAAAGGGATAGATTAGATTTTTCGGGAACGGTAAGTAATCCTTGATAGCGGTTACAATAACATGTTCAATTGCTGTAGCACCCTTTACCTTCATAACACGAGGATAAAGCAAGTCCAAGCATAAAATAATCTTTGCTCCCGAATCTGTTAACTGATGCTCTAATTCACGTTCTACATATAATGGGTTAGTCTGAACAACGACCCCGCCAACAAGCAATGTTGCAAAATACGCAATAACCCCTTGAGGGCAGTTCGGTAGCATAATCGCCACACGATCCCCTTTTTCTAAGCCTAGTGATTGGAGATGATTAGCGAGCCTTCTTACCTCAAGATCAAATTCACTGTATGTAAGAGACTTTCCCATAAACTCAAGGGCCACATTTTGTGGATATTTACTTACAGCTTGTTCTACTAGTTCATGTAAAGAAACCTCTGGATATTCAATACTTGCTGGTATTTCCTTATGATAACGTCCAACCCAGGCATGCTCGGTTTGTGTAGACATTCATTTGGCCTCCTCATCTCTCCCCTTTCCAACTAGCGTTTCCTCTCTCTTCTCTATTGTAATGAATAATCGTTCATTTTTAAATAGATTTTTGTGATTTTTTAAAATTTTCCTTCTTTAAAGTCAATTTTTGTCTATTTGTGTATAAAAAAGCCCACCCAATTTTCATTTGGGCAGGCTACTTTTACGAGTTGCTCGCTTTTTGTTGTTCTTGTTTTTTGTTTTCTTCTTCCACTAACACACGTCGGAGGATTTTTCCAACTAGTGTTTTAGGTAATTCATCACGGAATTCATACATTCTTGGTACTTTAAAAGCAGCTAAATTCTTACGACAGTATTGATCAAGCTCTTCTTCTGTCACTTTCTTGCCTTTCCTTAAAACAATGAAGGCTTTTACTGTCTCGCCGCGGTACTCATCAGGTGCTCCAATGATTACGGCTTCTTGGACCGCCTCGTGTTCATAGAGTACTTCTTCTATTTCACGCGGATAAATATTAAATCCACCTGCAATAATCATGTCTTTCTTACGATCAACAATGTAGAAGTATCCCTCCTCATCCATATAGCCCATATCACCTGTCAAGAACCATTCGTCTTTAAATACCTTTGCAGTTTCTTCTGGGCGATTCCAGTACCCTTTCATCACTTGGGGTCCGGCGATTGCAATCTCGCCTACTTCTCCTATTTCTGCTCGCTCACCTGTCTCGGCGGAAATAATTGCTGCATCTGTATCCGGCCATGGTAGACCAATGCTTCCTGATTTTCTTTCTCCCCAGATTAAATTTGAGATCGCTACTGGAGAAGTCTCTGTTAATCCATAACCTTCGACAAGCTTCCCACCTGAAAGTTGTTCAAATTTCTGTTGAACCTCTAGTGGCAATGGTGCCGCACCACTAAGACATGTCTCAATCGATGAAAGATCATAGTCTTGAATATTTGGATCGTTAATCAGTGCAACATACATGGTCGGTGCACCTGGGAACAAGGTTACTTTCTGTTTCTGTATCGTTTTTAAAACGTCCTTCACTTCAAATCGCGGTAAGATGACCGTCGTTAATCCACCCATAATCGAGAAATTCATAATGACTGTCATTCCGTATACATGGAAGAAAGGCAAGGCTGCTAACATTTTCTCATTTCCAGGTTTCATTTTATACATCCAAGACATACACTGGGTTGTATTAATAACTAAATTAGAATGAGTTAACATGACTCCTTTAGCTGGTCCTGTTGTTCCACCTGTATATTGTAATAAAGCGAGATCTTCTGAAGGATTCACTTCAACATTTACTTCGCTTGTAGAACCTTGACGAAGAAGCTCCTTAAAAGCAAGCGTTCGTTTGTCATATTCCACTTCAACTTTAATCCCCGTTTTTTTCTTTTGGACGAATGGATACAAGAGGTTTTTCGGAAATGGTAAGTAATCTTTGATGCTAGTGACAATGACGTGCTCTAGGTTGGTTTTGCTCCGAACGGCCTGCACTCTTGGGAAAACGAGATCCAAACAAACAATAACCTTTGCCCCTGAGTCAACGAGCTGATGCTCTAACTCCCGCTCCACGTATAGGGGATTTGTTTGAACAACGATTGCCCCTAACATCAGTGAACCGTAGTAGCTGATGACAGATTGCGGACAATTGGCGAGCATAATTGCTACCCGATCGCCTTTTTTTACACCAAGTGTCTGGAGTTGATTAGCAAACTGCTTCGCCTGCGTATAAAGCTCCTTGTACGTCAGCTCTTTTCCAAGAAAATGGACAGCCGATGTGTTCGCGTATTTCTCAGCCGCCTCTTTCAAAAAAGTGTGAAGCGTTTTGTCCTCGTATTGAATCGTATGAGGAATTTCTGCTGGATAATGTTTCAACCATACTTTGTCTTCTTGTGTTAAGACTGTCATTTTTCTTACCCCCTTCTTTATGCCCCTTTCTTATGTGCCACTCTCCTCTACTACCATTGTATTGTAATCGCTTACACTTTTGTATCTTTTTTTATTAATTTTCTGAATTTTTCACTTATTTTTTACGACATTTTTTTCACCACCCTTAATTTCAACACACAAAAAGGTACAAACAGCGAGCTGTTTGTACCTTTTTGTTTCGCGTATTGATCATGCAGCAAAAAAGATCATATAGATAATTCCCGCTAAAATAAATGCTCCACAACATACATACAATATTTTCATTAAGTTTTCCAACGTTGTTCTCTCCTTTTACTCTATCTAGTAATGATGCTAGCACCTATGACATAGGAGAGGCCTACTGAAAGAACCATTGCGATGAATCCCACAGCACGGTTATCTCGAGCAATTTCTTCATCTACTTTAAAACTTGGGGTGAGAAATTCAAAAATGAAATAACTAAACAGTAACAAGCCAAAACCTACCACACCCCAACCGAGCATCATTAATAATGAGTCTGAATGTTCAATTGAGTGACGGAAGATATTTGCTACTCCAAAGATTTTTCCACCCGTTGCCAAGGCAACCGCGAGATTCCCCTTTTTGATTTCTTCCCAGTTCTTATATTTTGTGACGGTTTCAAATACCGTCAAGAAAACGATAAGGGCAAGAAACGACACGCTGTAGTAGGCAGCTGTCATAACTAGTTCTAGCTCAAAAAATGCTTCCATGATTGTCTCCTCACTTATTTCAGTTCGATCACGGTATTTCCTAATCCACCCTCATTCATTCCACCATCACGAGCAGATTTCACCCTTGAATGTTGCTTAACGAGTTGTTTCACACCTTTTCTTAGCGCTCCCGTTCCTTTTCCGTGAATAATAGACACCTGATGATATCCAGCTAAGAGTGCATCATCAATGTATTTCTCAACTTTTTGCATTGCATCTTCATAGCGCTCGCCACGGAGATCAAGTTCTGGCTTTACATGATGGTCATTTCCTTTAACCGTTGCAATCATCCTAGTCTCTTGTTGCTTTGGTTTATCAAGTAGCTGCAAGTCATCAGCCTTTACTTTCATCTTCATGATACCGATCTGTACGTTAAATTCTGTTTCATTGATCTTTTCAATGATGTGACCTTTTTGACCGAAGCTAAGTACTTTAACATCATCGCCAACTTTAATCGTGTGCTTGGCTCTCGCTTTGGCCGCTTCTTTTTTCACTTTCTTTTGCTTCGCTGTTAAGATTGGTGCAGCCTGCTCTAGATGTTTCTTCGCATCAATGATTTGATGCTCCTTCACCTGAACGCCTTTTTTTTGCATTTCTCTTAACTCACCAATGATAAACTCCGCTTCTTCTTTCGCTTTTTCGACCGCTTGTTTTGCTTTATCCTCAGCCTCTTTAAGCATCCGTTCTTTTTGTTCTTCAATCTGCTCAAGCTGTTCTTCGATCTCTCGTTTCAATTGTTCTGCTTCCTTACGAACTTGGTTCGCTGCATTTCTCTCTGTCTCGGCAGACTTTTGACTCGTCTCAAGCGATACAATCATATTCTCTATTTGATTCGATTCACTATCAATCTGCTCTTTCGCACGATCAATAATGCGCTCATCAAGGCCTAACCTTCGCGAAATAGCAAACGCGTTACTTCGTCCTGGCACACCAATTAATAAGCGATACGTCGGTCTTAGCGTCTCGACATCAAATTCAACGCTAGCATTCATCGCTCCTTCACGATTATACGCATATCCTTTTAATTCACTATAGTGAGTGGTCGCAACAACGCATGCTCCGCGGTTATACACATCATCTAGGATCGATATCGCTAGAGCTGCCCCTTCCGTTGGGTCTGTCCCTGCACCAAGCTCATCAAATAACACAAGACTTTGAAAATCGACTTTACTTATAATATCAACAATATTTGTCATATGGCTGGAGAATGTACTTAAGCTCTGCTCAATCGATTGCTCGTCCCCTATATCAGCAAAAATCTGCTGATATACGGCCATTTCAGACTCTTCTTCGACTGGTACATGAAGACCTGATTGCGCCATTAATGTTAATAGTCCGACCGTCTTTAACGTAACGGTCTTACCTCCCGTATTCGGCCCTGTGATAATAAGAGATCGATAGCTATCTCCTAGCTCGACATCAATCGGAACAACTTCCTCATCTGTTAATAAGGGATGTCTTGCTTTTTTGATTTTGATAAACCCTTTGTCATTCAATCGCGGAGCCGAAGCTTTAAGGCGCTTGGCGTAGTTTGCTTTTGTAAAAATAAAATCAAGGATTGCTAATTGCTCCATATTGATCAAAATGGACTCCGCATGCTCAGAAACAAGAGCAGACAGCTCTACTAGGATACGTTCCACCTCATGAGTTTCTTTGATTTTCGCCTCACGAAGTTGGTTGTTAATGGTCACAATGGCTTGTGGCTCTATGAATAATGTCGCACCTGAGGCCGATTGATCATGAACAATACCACCAAATGCACTTCTATATTCTTGCTTTACAGGAATAACGAAGCGATCATTACGGATCGTGACAATGGCATCTGAGAGCATTTTCTGAGTCGATGATGATCTTGTAATGCTTTCGAGTTTTGAACGAACCGTCGACTCAAAACTACGAATTTGTTGGCGAATGGTCCGTAGCGCAGCACTTGCTGAATCCAAAACATGCCCATTATCATCAATGCATTGTTTAATTTCACGTTCGATATCTGTTAAAGGCTCGATTCGTGTCGCATAGTCATAAAGTAAAGGAAGCTCGATCCCTTCTTCCTCAACCATCGTTTCAATAAACTTCTTTAGCTGACGACCGCCATAGATCGTACTAGCCACTGAAATTAACTCACTTGCTGATAATGATCCACCGATTTGAGCACGCTTTGCATGCGCCCGCACATCTGAAATCCCACCAAGTGGAACATGTCCTTTTAGTCGCAAAACTTGTGCGCCCTCTGACGTTTCTGCTTGATGTTTTTTCACTTCTTCTAAATCAGTCGAAGGTTTCAATGTCTCAATTAATTGTTTTCCTAAAGAAGAGGAGACATGTTCTTGGAGCTGACTTTTCAATTTATTATATTCTAAAACTCGTAATACCCGTTCCATCTGTGATCTCCTTTTACAAACCGTAGTTATTCATACCTTATTTATGCCGATCTAAAAATGCTTGTACTTGTTTTCTCGACCACGTGTTTAAAAGACGATCTTTTTTTAACATGGCTCTTCTCGCTTGGGCGACACCATAGTCCATGTCTTGTAACCCATCGACATGATGAGCATCCGTATTCACAGAAATAAGCACGTCTTTTTCAGCTGCTTTTTTTAACCATTCTGCTGAGAGATCTAATCGATTAAGGTTTGCATTTAATTCCAGTGCCGTATCTGTCTCTTTTGCAAGATCTATTAACGCCTCAACGTCGACATTATACCCTTTTCTTCTTCCGAGTACCCGACCAGTTGGGTGAGCGATAAGATCGACATGATGACTATCAAGTGCTGTTTTTAAGCGCTCCATAATCACTTCTTGTTTTTGAGTGAATGAGGAGTGTATCGAAGCAATGACAAAATCAACTTCTTGCAAAACCTCATCGTCATAATCAAGCGTTCCATCTGGTAAAATATCCATCTCAATCCCTGTAAAAATAGTAAAGTCATCAAATTGCTTGTTTAACTCACGAATTTTTTCATGCTGAGCCTTTAACCGCTCAACTGATAACCCATTTGCAACTTTTAAATATTTGGAATGATCTGTTATGGCTATATACTCATACCCTTTAGCCCTTGCTGCTTCTACCATTTCCTCAATCGAATGAGCTCCGTCACTCCACGTTGTGTGCATGTGTAAGTCTCCACAAATATCTTGGGTATCGACATGATCTGTATGTTCTTTGTAATACTCGACCTCACCCTGGTCTTCACGTGATTCTGGTGGAATATAGGCAAGATCAAAGTGAGCGAAAAATTCCTTTTCGTCCTTAAATGTTTTTACTTTCCCTGTCTCTACAACTTCAACACCGTACTCACTAATCTTTTCACCACGTTTTTTAGCCAATTGGCGCATTTTCACGTTGTGGTTTTTCGATCCCGTAAAATGATGCAAGGTAGTCGCAAATTCATCTGGCTTTACTAGTCTAAAATCAATCGAGATTGGAAATTCTTGTTCCACCTCAATGGACACTTTTGTTTCTCCACTAGCAATGACCTTTCCTTCATCTGCAAGAGCTACCAGTTGATCACGTACAGTACTTGGATCCGTCGTTGCAATAATGAAGTCAAGGTCTTTCACTGTTTCACGTAACCTACGCAGGCTTCCTGCTCGTGAGTACCGTTGTACACCATCCATCTTACTGAGCTTCTGTTCTACCCACTCGGCAACGGGTATAACTAGCGGCAGCGCCAATCTTTCTGGTCGTGTCATCGCCTCTTCTAAAGCAACGAGAATCTTCTCTTCTGTTTTCTTACCAAATCCAGATAACGCTTGAACCTTCTCTTGTTCGCAAGCCTCTTTAAGGGTCGTTGCATCGACAACTCCAAGCTCTTGGTACAATTTACCGATTTTCTTGCCACCTAGTCCTTGTACTTTTAACAATGGTAATAACCCAGTTGGTATTTGTTCGCTTAACTCCGTCAGTACTGTCGATTGACCAGTCTCTATTAATTCATTAATGACTTCTGCTGTTCCTTTGCCAATTCCTGATAAACTGACTGGATCATCAATTTCATCTAATGTACGCTCATCTGACTCTAAAGCTTGAGCGGCTTTTCTATAAGCAGATATTTTAAAAGGATTCTCTCCTTTAATTTCAAGATATATCGCAATCGATTCAAGTGTTTTTATTACCTCTTTCTTATTCATCATAAAAGTCACCGTTCCTTTCTCCTACTCCCCATCATACCGATTATTAGTAGAGAAAATCAAGAAAAGGACCAGGATAAACAAAAAGGTCCAACCACTCGTGGTCAGACCTTTTCGAGACTAGACGCCTAAATCATTTTGAATCCATAAATTCTTAATCCAATCTGATAAAAATGGCGTATAGTTCATCATTGATTGAGCAACAACTGAACCTTGAAGCTGACTCTGAACGAAATCAACTGGTAACAACGCCGCAACAAATAATAAGATGAAGAGAATCAAGTACGTCTCTATAAAACAGAAGATTGCTCCAAACAAACTGTTAACTGAACGTAAGATTGGTAGATGTGCAACAAAATCCAACATCGACCCTACAATATGCAAAAGGATTTTCGTTCCGAAGAATAGCATCGCAAAAGCAATTCCAGAGTAATACACACTCTCTCCATTAAATGAATTAACAATCATCCCTACTGTGCTCTCAGATGAAAACTGCGGGTATGGAATCCATAATTGAATATAAGATGCTACTTCCTGATAATAGCTATAAGCTACATACAAAGAAACAACAAATCCAATTAAATGAATGACTTGTAAAACAAGCCCTCTCCTACGTCCTATAAAAAAGCTCATTAATAAGAGCAACAATAAAATAAAGCTCAACATATTATTCGTCTCCTGTCATACGATTTGAATCTCTGCTGCCTGATTCATCTTCCTCTAGTTTACGCAGCAGCCTCTTATACTCATCTACTACATTTACAGCTGTTAAGACAGCTAGACGTGTTGTATCTAAATAAGGGTTCCGTTTTTTAATTTCTCTCATTTTTTGGTCAACCTCTAGCGCCACTTCTTGTACATGTGCCGGAGATTCTTGACCGACAACCGTATAATTATGTCCGTAGATTGAAACAGTTGTCCGTTGCTTTCCTTTTTTCTTAGACACAAAAGAAGCCTCCTATCTCGACTGTCTTTGCCGGAAAATATACACTAGCCGACAAAATCCTACGTTCTATCATATCACGAACCTGTGACGATGGAAATAACTCGATGTAAACAGTTGGAAAAAATGATAATTAATAAACACTCACTACCATCTTTTATGATGATAGTGAGTGTTTTCCTCTTTAATATGTTGTTAATCCCGTCATTTTCTGAAGACGGTAAACAAACCTTGTCAGCCATGTTGTCTCATCTTCATATTCCTCGTAATGGACTGTAAACTGTCCATCTTCATTCGACCAAATCCGATCAAAATATGCAGATACATCTGTTGCAAACTCTGAATCGTTCGGTGCATCTACCCAAACATCTGTCTCAAGATTGTAATCTCGTAAATTACGACTTGTAAAGTTAGAAGACCCTCCAATAACGGTTGTTCGATCATCGCTAATTCTTGCAATCGTCTTAGGGTGGTATTGTTCACTAATCGTATCATACCATCTAATTTCTGCATCGGAATCCTCTACTAATCTTTGGGCTACAGGACGATTAGGTAACCCATTTTTTTCCTGTCCGAACGCATTTTCATTAGGGTCTAACACTAAGCGAACGTCGACACCACGTGCGGATGCAGCGATTAAGGAGTCGATGACATCTAAGTCAGATAAGTAAAACATTGCTAGCCATATTTCATCACCTTCACTTGCTTGATCAATCAATTCTAATGTTCGGTCGTAAACTTTCCCTTCAGTGATGATTCGTACTTCCACTTCACCTTCCTGAACTGGACGAGCTTTAGCGTCTTCGATGACCGGCCCACCCGAAAAACGGCTGGCAGCATGTTCGGTGTAGACCAATTCATCTATGACCGACCCATTTATCTGATAAGCAATATTTGAATGATACGCGCTAGCATCATGTGGGTTGCCTGAGGAAACGATCGCTGTTTGCTCAGTCGCAACCACTTTTCGGTGGTTCGCTTTCACATTAAATAATTTCAAGTAGGAACGGAGTGTAACATCTGGTGCCTCTGGACTAAATGCATTCGGCAACCACCCTGGACCAGATTGTCCAAACCATTGAATAAAGGTTCTCCAAATCCCTGAATAAAGCGGGTTAGAATCTCTTAACTTTGTCACATCAACGACCACAACCTCAATTCCTGCCTCTTGAAGCTGTTCAAAATGTTTAGATTCATGCGATCCGTAAGTTGTATTAATTTCATCGGATAATACCAATATTTCAACACCTGGATCAGATTTCTTTTTTTCCACTAACACATCTGTCATATGTTGACTTAGTGGTGGAAATTCAAGCTCTGGTTCATAGAAATCATTATATAAAAACATATCAAAGATGATAAATTCCTCTGCAGAAACAATCGCTTCTTCTATTGCATCAAAGATCTCTTGTTCCAATTGTACATCGCCGTTTCTCGTGTAAGTTAAGTCTTGAAGGAATGTAACATCCTCCACAAAATAGGACTCACTTTCATAGGAGACACCTTCTGGAAGTGGACGATAAATCCCATAAATAGTCACAACAACTAGGGTCGTTAAAATAATAATAAATACATATCTCTTTTTCAGCCTGGTCACGTCCTTTCGAACAAGTAGGTCCTTCCAAAAAAACCCCCTCCAGTTAGATTCCTCTTTGGCGGGGGTTTTAAACCATTAAATTTATGTGCGAAGAGTGGCACCTGTTTGCTCTTGTAATTGAGCAAGAACGTTTGAATGAACGTCTGTCACTTCTTCATCAGTTAATGTTTTTTCAGGATTGAGATACGTGAGTGAAAAGGCTAGAGACTTCTTCCCTTCTTCCATATGTTTCCCTTCATATAGATCAAAGAGACGAACTGATGTTAGTAGATCTCCACCAGCGGATTTAATGACATCTAAAAGATCTCCCGCCGCTACCTCTTGATCAATGACTAACGCAATGTCTCTTGTGATGGCAGGGAACCTTGGCAACGCTTGATACACTAAGTTTGATTCTCCAGCTGTTAAGATCGTTTCAAGATCTAATTCGAAGACATATGTTTCACGTAAATCTTCTTCTTTTTGTGTCGTCGGATGAACCCCAGCGATAAACCCAACCTCTTGCCCAGATAGTAACACAGCGGCTGTACGACCCGGATGTAACTGCGGACGTTTCACTTGCTTAAATGACAATTGCTCTTCTAATCCAAGTTCTGCAAATAATCCTTCGACAATTCCTTTTACCACATAGAAATCAACCGACTTCTTCTCCGCTTGCCACGGATGCTCGAGCCATAGACCTGTAAATGCAGCAGCAACCATTTCTCTTTCTTTCGGTTGAGTTGTTAATTGATTTTCTTCACTAGTGAAAATCGAACCAACCTCATACAAATGAAGGTCATAATTTTTACGGTTAAGGTTATACGTCAACACGTCAAATAAGTTTGGAATTAAGCTTGTACGCATTGTACTTCGGTCCTCACTCATAGGCATTGCTAGACGAACTGCCGATTCAGTTGATGCCTCCACTGCAAACCCTGCCGCTTTTTTCGGGCTTGTTAATGAATAAGTGATTGCTTGCGTTAAGCCGACACTCTCTAAGTAACGACGAATGCGACGACGTTTCGCTTGATATGGTGATAGTTTCCCTTGCGTCGTTGCCCCTTCAGGTAACGTCGTTGGAATCAAATCGTATCCATATAAGCGTGCCACTTCTTCAAACAAGTCTTCTTCAATTTGAATATCTCCACGGCGAGTAGGAGCCGTAATTACGAGTTGATTTCCCTCTTCTTTAAAAGCAAACTGAAGACGTTCAAAAATATCTGCTGCATCGGATGTCGAGATTGACGTTCCTAGTCGATTGTTCATTCGATCTAAATCGAGGGTCACCACTTGCTCGCTTTGATCTAATTGATCGACTTCAACGACTCCCGAAACAATCGTTCCGCCAGCCAGTTCGGCAATCAAAGCAGCGGCTCGCTCTGCAGCTTGTTTCACACGAGCAGGATCGACTCCTTTTTCAAAACGAGCACTTGAATCACTGCGTAATCCAAGTTCACGTGAAGCTTTACGAACGGTTGCTGGGTCAAAATAAGCGGCTTCAAGTAAAATTGTGGTTGTTTCATCCGTTACTTCGGATGTTGCTCCACCCATCACACCTGCGATTGCCATTGGCTCTGTTCCATTTGTAATTAGAAGGTGATCACTATTTAGCGAACGCTCTGTATCATCTAATGTCACCATTTTTTCGCCTTCTTTAGCACGACGAACAATCACTTCTTTTGAGCCGAAACGATCATAGTCAAATGCATGTAGGGGTTGTCCATATTCAAGTAGAACGTAGTTTGTGATATCAACTACATTACTAATTGGTCGAATACCGGCAGCCATTAATCGATTTTGAAGCCATAATGGTGACTTGGCAATCTTCACGTCTTTAATGATTGTCGCTCCGTAATATGGATTATCTTTTGCATCTTGCACATTGACCTTGATGAAGTCCGTTGCCTGTTCCTCGTTTGTGTGAACGTCAATAGAAGGTAGCTGAACTTCTTTCCCGTATAGAGCAGCGACTTCATAAGCAACACCTAGCATATTTAAACAGTCCGAACGGTTTGGTGTGAGATCAAGCTCTAATACCGTGTCATCAAGATTCAAGTGGGCTAACGCATCAGAACCAGGTTCCACTGTATCAGCAAAGACATAGATCCCTTCTGCATAATCTTTATGAACGAACTTGCTTTCAATCCCAAGCTCTTGCAATGAACAGATCATTCCGTGAGATGCTTCCCCACGTAATTTCGCTTTTTTAATTTTAAAGTTTCCAGGAAGGACAGCTCCTACCTTCGCTACAGCGACATGTTGACCAGCTGCCACATTTGGCGCTCCGCAAACAATCTGAACT
The DNA here is from genome assembly GCF_002797325.1 of Bacillus sp. FJAT-45037. GTDB lineage: Bacteria > Bacillota > Bacilli > Bacillales > Bacillaceae_D > Alkalihalophilus. The sequence continues at coordinate 2,288,442 of NZ_KZ454938.1, forward strand.
AGCTCTTCTTCACCAATATTGACTTGACATACATTTAATTTATCCGCATTCGGGTGTTGTTCACATGACTCAACATACCCTACGACTACATCACGAACCCCTTGATTTAACTCATGGACAAGATCAATTTCGATCCCACCACGTGTCATTTTCTCTGCGATCTCTTTTGGCGTGATATTGCTTACATCTACGTAATCTTGCAACCATTTATAAGAAACTAACATATTGTTCCTCCTCCTTACACTTGTTTGAATTGAGCTAAAAAGCGTACATCATTTGTATAGAAATGACGAATATCATCAATGTCATATTTCAGCATCGCTAAACGTTCTACACCCATGCCGAATGCAAATCCACTATAAACTTCTGGATCAAATCCACTCATTTCAAGCACTCGTGGATGGATCATACCTGCTCCTAGTACTTCAATCCAACCTGTGTGTTTACACACGCGACATCCTTGACCGCCACACATTCCACATGATACATCAACTTCTACAGATGGTTCTGTGAATGGGAAGAAGCTTGGACGCAGACGAATGCTGCGGTCCGGTCCGAAAAATGACTGAGCGAAAGCTTGTAAGACCCCTTTTAAATCGCTCATTCGTACTTGTTTATCAACAAATAACCCTTCCACTTGCATGAATTGATGAGAATGTGTTGCATCATCATCATCACGACGGAACACTTTACCTGGGCAAATAATCTTCACAGGACCCTTGCCTTCAAATTTCTCCATCGTTCGTGCTTGTACCGGTGATGTGTGTGTACGAAGCAATAGTTCTTCTGTGAAGTAGAAGGAATCTTGCATATCACGAGCTGGATGATCTTTAGGTAAATTTAGCGCTTCAAAATTATAGTAATCTGTCTCTACTTCTGGCCCTTCAGCCACTTGGAAACCTAACCCTAAAAAGGCATCTTCTACTTCTTCGACTACAGCTGTTAGAGGATGGCGAGCACCAGTTGTCACCGGGCGACCTGGTAGAGTCACATCAATGCTTTCCGTTGCTAGCTTTGCTTCCACTGCTGCCGCTTCAAGAGCTGTTTCTTTTTTTTCGATTTCTGACTTTATCGCATCGCGTACATCGTTAGCCATCTGCCCAATTAACGGTCTCTCTTCGGCCGAAAGCTTTCCCATCCCTCGCAACACTTCAGTAATTGGCCCCTTTTTTCCTAAATAAGCCACCCGTACTTCTTGTAATGCTTTGACATCTTCTGACCCAGCTACTTGCGCCAATGCTTGGTCTCGTAATTCTTCTAAACGCTCACGCATGCTTATTTCCTCCTTTTGAACAAGTTCGTTGTCATTGATTCTTTTATGTAAAAGAACACAAAAAAGAGCCTTCGCCTCCCGCAAAAGGGACGAAGACTCGTGGTACCACCCTTAATTTGTAGCAAACATACCTGTTTCCTACACTCTTCATTGTCATAACGGCTCAAGCCGGAACATCTTAACAGAATAGCATCTGTCCTCCGATGTCTGCTCCAGAGTGAATTCTGTGATTCCTGCTATAGAAATGCTTTCAGTCAAGGCATTTCCTCCCTAGATAGTGGGGTAACACGTACTACTCTCTTTCTTAGCATCTTCATTATTTAATTGCTTCTATATTATAGATAATTCCGTTACTCGGTGCAAGCTGTCATTTCTTACCCACGCAAATAATACAATAAGATGCCAGCGGCCACAGCAACATTTAGCGATTCAGCTTTCCCCATAATGGGAATATAAATATTTTGATCGGTTGCTTCTAGAAGACTTGAAGAAACACCTTCTCCTTCATTTCCGACAATTAAGGCAAAATCAGACTGCGGCTCGATTGCGGTGTATGAACTAGCCTCAGTTAGTGATGTACCAAATACAGCAATGTTATAATCTTTTAGCTTTTCTACCCATTCATCAAGTGAGGCACGAACAACTGGCATATGAAAAATTGACCCTTGTGTAGCACGGATTACTTTACTATTAAACAAATCGACGCTGCCTTCCCCTAACACAACACCTGTCATTCCAGCAGCATCCGCTGTACGAATCATTGTTCCGACATTGCCAGGGTCTTGTACGCGGTCAATCAATAAATATTGCCCATGTAAAGTCTCAAACTGAGGAGCAATAGGAATGGCGCAAATCGCCGCTATTCCTTGCGGGGTTTCCGTCTCAGAAATTTCCTTCATCACTTGTGGATGAACAATAATTAGCTCCTTTTCGTCTATCGTCCATGACGCAGGTAGAACAGTATCATCCGTAATAATAATCATTTCTATATGAAAATTTGCTTTGAGTGCTTCTTCAACCAGATGGAAGCCCTCAATTAGAAAACGACCTGCTTTGTCACGCCCTTTTTTTGTGTGAAGCTTTTTCCATCCTTTTACTTGTTCATTTTTTAAAGAATCAATTCGTTTCATGCTTTTCTCCTTTAGTCATTCATCTACTCTGATTCATCATACCGATTTTTCGACTCATAATCCAGTCTCTGCTGCGACATACTATTGTTAGTAAGAAAATAATTGCCAATATAAAGGAGTGTTTCTAATGGGTTTTAATTTACGTGGTGCGATTATGACTAATATTCAAGGCAGTAGTGAAGAAGAAGTAGAAGCAACGATTTTAGATGCCATTCAAAAAGGCGAAGAAAAAATGCTACCTGGCTTAGGGGTTTTATTTGAAGTGTATTGGAAAAATGCCGATGAACAAGAAAAAGATCAGCTATGTCAACAAATTTCACAAGGTTTACAATAAGTACTTAAAAAAAGCGTCTAGTCACAACATAGGTGATTAGACGCTTCTCATGTTACTCATATTGGATTGAGTCTGTGAAGGGCAGCGTTACGATCTGCTTTCCCGTTAAATTCTAGCTAGTACCATCTCTTCTATTAAAAACTAATTATATGTGATGGCTTCGACAGTCTTCTTGTCTAACTTCTTAATGACTTCAACAATGAGTTTCACTGTGTTCTCGTAATCATCTCGGTGAAGCATAGCGGCATGTGTATGGATGTAACGAGTCGGTACCGTAATTGATAGTGCCGGTACTCCGTTTGCTGTTAAATGAATAGCACCTGAATCCGTACCACCACCAGCCATCGAATCAAATTGATACGGAATTTTATTCTCATCTGCTGTGTCTGTTACAAAATCACGTAGCCCTTTATGAGAAATCATCGACGCGTCATACAAGACGATTTGAGGCCCGTCCCCCATTTTCGCTAACGCTTCTTTTTCTGTCACACCTGGCGTGTCTCCTGCAATACCTACATCGACTCCAAAACCGATATCTGGCTCGATGAGGTGAGCTGATGTACGAGCTCCTCGAAGCCCTACTTCTTCTTGAACCGTTCCGACACCATATACCGTGTTCGGGTGATCGACCCCTTTTAGTTCACGAAGAACATCAATCGCAATCGCACAACCGATGCGGTTATCCCATGCTTTTGCCATTAGCAACTTTTCGTTTTTCATGACAGTAAACTCACATACAGGAACAACCGAGTCTCCAGGACGAACCCCAAACTCCATCGCTTCTTCTTTACTTGTCGCACCAATATCAATAAACATATCTTTTTTATCGACTGGTTTACGACGAGCTTCAGCAGGTAAGATGTGTGGTGGTTTTGAACCGACGACACCTGGAACATTTCCGTTTCTTGTCATAATCGTGACTCGCTGTGCGAGCATAACTTGCTCCCACCAGCCACCAACGGTTTGAAATCGAAGGAAGCCTTTCTCATCAATGCTAGTCACCATAAAGCCAATCTCGTCTAAATGACCTGCGACCATAATTTTCGGCCCATTAGCGTCTCCTGTTTTTTTGGCGACTAAGCTACCGAGCCCATCTGTTGTCACTTCATCAGCAAATGGTGTAATATACTTAGACATCACATCACGTGCTTCCTTTTCATTACCAGGAATTCCGTTTGCATCGGTTAAATCTTTTAACATTTGCAATTTTTCATCTAACTTTGTCATGATGTATATTCCCCTCTCATGTTACACACTTATGTATCTTCTTACAGTATAAATGAAATTATTTCGCAACTCAAATTATTTAGATAAAAAATCAGTATCCATTATCTTGTCTTTGGTGGTTGACTTCATTTTTTTCAAAGTATGCTTTTTCAATTTCCGCTTCTGAAAAGCCCAATTTTTCCCCTAAAGACAGAAATGATCCACATAGCTTATGAAACTGTTCCTCTTCTCGATTCTCGGTTAAGAGGAGTGTCTCTTTCATAATCGTTAAGAACTGGTCAGTGACAGATAACTCGTCTTGTGATTTATTTTTATTCCCAAGTGTTGACCATCCGAGTGATAAACCTAATGTTAAGACAAAGTGCAACCCGTCAACATATTCTTCTAAGATGATCGCTTTTTTAGATGGACCTTTTGTACTCCAATATTTAAAACAACGTGTTTCATTTGCCAGCTCCCCAAGCTCAACTAAAAAGGCGAGTTGTTGTTCGACAAATAATTGATGATTGACTACCTTATGTTCATTTAAAATTCGTTCGTTTAATCGTTTCTGTGTCTCAAACAATAATTGTACATTCATAATCATCACTCCTATTCTTTTTTTATTATATCAATTTCCTTTCGGCTTTTTGCAACCAAATGACGAACTCGTTCGTATACAGTATAATAAGAGAGAACGCCTCGTAGAAAGGGGAGGATGAATATGGTTATTTTATTTCGTTTATTGCTACTTGTGGCTATTGTATTACTCGTTTACTCTGCTGTGAAATACGTCTTTCACCCAAGACGAAAATTAGAACAAGCACATGAGCGTAGACAATTTTTCTTTTTAGATGATGAGAAGAATGTCCGAAAAAACTTCTTATTAACGTATAAAGGAGTTATGTTCGAAGGAGAAAAATACCTCGGAACAACTGAACAATCCTTTGAGATCATTTCCATTTACTTATGGGCACGTGAAACGGAACGGTTAAAAGGATTATCACGTGAAGATTTTCAATTTATCGAAGACGACATCCGTTTACGGTACCCCAGTGCTAAGATTGAATGGAAAAGTCCGATTAAAGAATTTTTACGTCGCCCCTAACTCTCATCAAATAAAAAACCGCTTCTGACTCGAACGTTACCACGTTGAGAGGAAGCGGTTTTTATGGTTTTTTTGTTTGGAAAAACTCTTCCCAACTAATATTCGATTGCTTTTTGCGAAACAGCATGAATAAAATCAGAAGAAAGAAAGCAAACACAATCGTCCCAGCTAATGGCAACTCATGAATCATATCTCCAAAAGCTGTATACAACACAGCTGGGGGGATACTGACCAAAAATGATTTACGGCTGTATTCTCTCAATCCTTTTGTTGTCTCAATTAAGTAGAGAGAAACAACATGAAAGTGAATAAGAGGCAGCATGCGTATGATCATCATCTGCGGGAGATTCCAATCTTGTCGACCTTTAAAAAAATGTTGTTTGACATCGGTTAACTTCGCACCGATCCCTGGAAAGATGCGCACAAGACCATAAAATACAATACTAACTGCTGTTAAACCTACGATGGAATACACAGATCCATACAATGTTCCAAATAGATAGCCGCCTACAAGACAGACAAGTAGCACCGGAATAAAGAAAACTTGTCTAATAACATGCAATACTATAAAGAAGAGTGGAGCAAGCCAGCCGCTATCTTCTATAAACTTTAACGAATTTTCTAGAAATCCATCCATTGCTAGCCATCCTCCTCTCCACTTATCATATGATTACCGTCCAAATAAGATGAGAGCTACGACAACTATTTGTAAAACCATTATGAGCGGTATTCCTCTTGTAAATGTTTTGTGTTTTGTTTTATGGCGATAATAATTCATTCCCATATATAGGCCAAGACTTCCACCTAGTACAGCAAGGAAGAACAACCTTTTCTCTGGTACTCTTGGTCCGCTAGCCTTTGCTTGTCTTTTATCATACCCCATCGTAAAAAAAGCACTACCATTCATAAGCATCACATACAGTACAAACACCATTATTTCACTTGACTGAATCAAAGTATGATTGCCCCCTAAACGAGTTACAACATTATTATTGGCTACAAAAAAAAGCGCGAGCAATTTTGCCGCGCTTTTTTATATTATGCATTTAAGCTTGATTTAGCTTGTTCAGCTATTTTAGCAAATGCATCTGCATCGTTCACTGCAAGATCAGCAAGAATCTTACGGTTGACGTTGATTTCAGCAAGCTTAAGTCCGTGCATTAAACGGCTATAAGAAAGACCATTTATACGAGCTGCCGCGTTGATACGTGTAATCCATAATTTACGGAAATCACGTTTCTTTTGACGACGATCACGGTAAGCATACAGTAATGATTTCATTACCTGTCCTTGTGCTGACTTGAACAACGTATGTTTAGAACCATAATACCCTTTTGCTAATTTTAAAACCTTCTTACGACGACGACGAGCGACATAACCGCCTTTTACTCTTGGCATCGAAGTTCCCTCCTTTTTCTATCCGAAACGAATCATTTATTTTTTGTACGTTAACATTTGGCGAATACGCTTGAAGTCTCCAGAGTGTACAATAGCAGACTTACGTAGCTTACGCTTTTGCTTTTGAGACTTGTTACCAAATAAGTGACTAGTGAATCCGTGTGAGCGTTTAAGCTTTCCAGATCCAGTCTTTTTAAAACGCTTCGCAGCGCCTCTATGAGTTTTCATTTTAGGCATAACTAAGGTCCTCCTTTAATCTTTCTTCAAGCTAGTCGATGTTACTTTTCTGCTTTGGGCGCTAGGATTAGGAACATGCTACGACCTTCCATCTTAGGCCTTGATTCAATAATAGCAACATCTTCACATTCTTTTGCAAGACGCTCTAAAACAACCCGTCCAATTTGAGAGTGAGTAATCGCACGACCACGGAAACGGATCGCTGCTTTTACTTTATCTCCTTTTTCAAGGAATTTACGAGCGTTGCGAAGCTTCGTGTTAAAGTCATTGTCTTCAATCGTTGGGCTCAGACGAACCTCTTTCACATTGATAACCTTTTGCTTCTTACGTGCTTCTTTGTCTTTCTTTTGTTGCTCATAGCGGAACTTACCGTAGTCCATAATGCGACATACAGGTGGTTTCGCTGTAGGCGCAACACATACAAGATCAAGGTTTACATTCTGCGCCATCTCAAGCGCTTCTTGTTTTGTCTTGACTCCTACTTGATCGCCGTTCGCTCCAATGAGTCGTACTTCACGGGCACGAATTCCTTCATTGACCAACATGTCTTTACTAATAATGAGCCACCTCCAAAGGATATTGCGTATCAAAGCAATTTATAAGCATAACTGTCCATCACAATTTGACGTTCAGAACATGCACCGATTCATGAAAAAAAGTGTGGGCGCATACTATATGCGCCCACACTCGATCATTTAATAAAAAATGAATTTCATCATACCTGGTAACAACCGTAGCGTCAATCAGGTGAGAAGCGGGCGCTTCTGCTTGCTTTGTTTCATTCTATTTTACTACATAGATAACTATAGCATAATCCACTTCAAGGTGTCAACATAATTTGTCCGACTTCGTTATTCTATCGAATCTTTCCTCATTTTGCAATGTTTTTTTCATGATCTTTAGTAGAAAAGACTGGGATCAACCATGAAAAGCGTTTATTTTTTTAGTTCCGCTCCAAGACCTTCGATAAATACGCCGAGCTCTTTTGACTCTGATGCTTGCTCTCCGTACTTACGGATATTGACCGCTCCTGCTTCGACTTCCTTATCGCCTAGGACAAGCATATACGGAATTTTTTGCATTTGTGCTTCACGAATTTTATAACCAATTTTTTCGTTTCGCTCATCAATCTCTACACGTGCGCCTGCTTTTTGTAATTCTTCCTGTACACGCTTAGCATAGTCTAGGTGGACATCTGGAGAAACTGGAATGACTTGAACTTGAACCGGAGCAAGCCATGTTGGGAATGCGCCTTTATACTCTTCAAGCAAGAATGCGACAAAACGTTCCATCGTTGACACAACCCCACGGTGAACAACAACTGGACGATGCTGTTGACCATCTTCGCCAACATATGTGAGATCAAAACGCTCAGGTAGTAAGAAGTCCAATTGTACCGTTGATAATGTCTCATCTTTACCTAATGCCGTACGAACTTGAACGTCTAATTTAGGACCGTAGAATGCCGCTTCTCCTTCTGCCTCATAGTATTCCACATCATCTAGCTCATCCATCGCTTCTTTTAACATGCTTTGTGCTTTTTCCCACATCGCATCGTCATCAAAGTATTTTTCTGTATCTTCTGGGTCACGGTACGATAAACGGAATGTGTAATCTTCCAACCCGAAATCACTATACACTTCACGAATAAGGTGGACGACACGTAGAAATTCTTCTTTAATCTGATCAGGACGACAGAAAATATGTGCATCATTTAACGTCATTCCACGGACACGTTGAAGTCCAGACACTGCTCCTGACATCTCGTATCGGTGCATCATGCCAAGTTCTGCAATACGTAATGGCAGTTGACGATAGCTACGCATATCTTGCTTATAAACCATCATATGGTGAGGACAGTTCATCGGACGAAGAACGAATTCTTCGTTGTCACGTTCCATAACTGGGAACATGTCATCTTTATAGTGATCCCAATGACCAGATGTTTTGTACAGTTCAGAACTCCCTAAAATAGGAGTATACACATGTTGATAACCTAAACGCTCTTCTTTATCCACAATATAACGTTCGATGACACGACGAACCGTAGCACCTTTTGGTAACCATAAAGGCAGTCCTTGTCCTACTTTTTGTGAAAGAGCAAAGATGCCTAGCTCTTTTCCAAGTTTACGATGATCACGCTCTTTCGCTTCTTCTAACAAGCGCAAGTGTTCATCAAGATCTGCTTTCTTGAAAAAGGCTGTTCCATAAATACGTTGCAACATTTTATTATCACTATCGCCGCGCCAGTAAGCACCCGCTAAGCTTAATAACTTAAATTCCTTGATTTTGTTTGTGGATGGTACATGTACACCACGACAAAGGTCAAAAAATTCACCTTGCTCGTAAATCGTTACATGTTCATTAGCAGGAATCGCTTCAATCAATTCAAGCTTGTACTCATCACCGATCTCTTTAAAACGAGCAATCGCCTTATCACGACTCACTTCTAGACGCTTTATTTCAAGATTTTCAGCAATAATTTTTTTCATTTCTTTTTCAATCTTCGGAAGGTCTTCTGCTGTAATTGACTCTTCTGCATCGATATCATAGTAGAATCCACCTTCAATGACGGGCCCTACACCAAGTTTGACTCCTTTAAAGAGGCGCTTCACAGCTTGTGCCATTAAGTGTGCTGTACTGTGGCGCATCACTTCTAATGCTTCATCCGAATCTTGAGTAACGATCGCGATATCGCCATCTTCTGCAAGAGCGGTACGTAAATCAACCAATGTATCATTAAGCTTTCCAGCTAATGCTTTCTTTTTTAACCCTGGGCTAATCGATGCCGCGACATCTTCTGTTGTTGTCCCGAGAGGAAATTCCTTCACTGCCCCATCAGGGAATGTAAGCTTTCGTACATCTGCCATACTTCTCGACTCCTTTTTTTGTGTAAATAAAAAACACCCGTCCCTTCTATCTAGAAGGGACGAGTGTAGTTCGTGGTTCCACCCTTATTTCGCTACACCTAAAAAAACGTTGGCTGTAGCAACTCATCATACAGGATAACGGCTGTGTGCCGACGCTAGTTAATCCACATCTAGTGAGTGTTTCCCTGCGTAGTTCAAAGGTGGTAAGGTCATTACTACGTGCTAGAAAGCTTTCAGCCATCGCTTCCCTCTCTGTAAGCCATATATAATGCCTCTTGTCCTCATCATGACCATTCATATCAATTGTGTTGATATGTAGTATTATATGGATGCGCAATTGGAAAATCAAGAGGCCATCTCATTTATTGCAATCTTTTTTTCTCATATTGATGATAAGGATAGACTTTCATTCGTTCTTGAAAAATCGCTTGTATCGTCAAGACCACTCCATGATCTGGTTCATCCGAGAAGACATGAACGACATTTGGCACCATACTAACCAAGGGACTAATAACCATCTGATCAAATTCAATTGCCTCTTCGAACACTATTTTCTCTTCTAAATGAAAGAGTACTACATCTTTGGGAAGCTCCCTAAAATGCTCGTCATAAAAGGTAAACTCTTGATCATGAACGACATAAATCACCTCGAATTTAACGGGCTTGACCTGAACGTATTGCCTGAAATCTTCAATCATGTTTTGGTACTCTTGTTCAAACATGTATTCATCAATCGCAATCTCTACACAATCAATCAACATCTCTCCATACTCTCGTAAGCGAAACGTTAAAAACGGGTCATAATAAAATGTGGTCTCTTCTTCAAGATTTTTTGCAAAGGCATCATAAATATAGGCATACCGGTTAAAAAACGGCACTAAAGAAGGTAGGTCGTTTCGATTCCCATCTAGAATTGTTCTTGCAATCGTCAGAATTTGTTGCTGTTCATCTTCGTCCGTAAAGTGAAAAATTGATTCAATAATATCAAGGATCCACTCAGCCTCTCTTGTCTTAATCACATGCTCTGTTAGCACTGAAGTCAATAATGGGTGAAAAGAATCATAGAAGTTGACTTGTTCATTTGTATAATCGACTACAAGCATTTCTCTTTCATTTGATTCTACTTTCCCACCTAAACCGAAGCTTGCATAGCGCTCAATATATTCATGCAATAATTGATAAAGCTCCTTGCAATCACGCTCTTCTTCAAAATGAATAGCAATCACCACATATTCCCCCTAACCCACTCAACTAAAAACTCTTCTATGTGTATCTCCTCTTGAAGTTTATTCAGACAGGCTCTACTCCCATACTATGCATGAGCAAATAGAACATGAATAAATTTTCACATAATTAAGTAATAGCAGGAAAGAGCGAAACATTTAAGAGAAAACGCGACAAAATATAGCAAAAACGCCTCTCCAAAAGTAGGAAAGGCGCGATCATTAATTTTGCATTGTGAAATCTTTTTCGGCAGATGTATCTCCATCAAAAATACGAACGATTTCGTATTTCGTGTTTCGTTGTGCTGGTACTTTTCCAGCTTCACGAATAAGGCGTAATATTTCATTTGTGTTTACTTTATGTGTTGTGCCTGCTGCAGACACAACATTCTCTTCAATCATCGTACTTCCAAAGTCGTTGCAACCATATTCAAGAGATTGTTTTCCTACTTCTGGACCCATTGTTACCCATGAAGATTGGAAATTAGCAATGTTATCTAAGAAAATTCTAGAGATCGCTACATTTTTTAAGTAATCTCTGGCCCCTAGCTTCTCTGTCTTCCACATTCCTGTATTCTCAGGTTGGAAAGTCCAAGAGATATAAGCTTTAAAACAATCTGTTTCATCTTGGGCGTCGCGAACACGTTGTAAGTGAAGGGCGCGCTCTTCATTCGATTCACCAAAACCTATTACCATAGTAGCGGAGCCATGCATACCTACTCGTTTAGACGCTTTCATTGCTTCCATCCACTGTTCCCATGTAATCTTTAGTCGGGAAACACGCAGACGCGTCTCTTCTGTTAAGATCTCAGCTCCACCTCCTGGCATGCTATCAAGCCCAGCTTCATGAAGCTCACGGAGCACCTCTTCTACCGTTAGACCTGACACTTCGGCAATCTTCCAAATCTCTGCTGGAGAGAAGGAGTGCATCCAAATATCCGGGAAGTGTTCTTTAATTCCACGTAAAAGATCTGTATAGTAATTAAGCTTTAAGTCGGGGTTTGTTCCACCTTGCATTAAAATTTCTGTTCCACCGACATCAATTGTTTCTTGGATCTTTTTATAAATATGATCATTTTCAAGAACATATCCTTCATCATGTCCTGGTTTGCGATAGAATGCGCAGAATCTGCAAAACGTATCACAGAAGTTCGTATAGTTCACGTTACGTCCAATGACAAACGTCGTTACTGGTTCTGGATGCCACTTTTTCATGATTTTGTTAGCAGCTTCCCCCATTTTTTCTACTTCATCACTCTCATATAATGTAATCGCATCTTCCATTGAGATACGTTCCCCATTAACCGCACGTTCAAGAATTGCATCAATACTCATAATTATGACCCTCACAATCTATCATTTCTAATATCCTTTAATCCTAACATAGAAAGAACCCTTACAAAAGCAAGGGCTCCTATTGTACCAAAAATTTCATATTTAAAATGTAGACTTTTCTCTACGATTATGACCTTTAACTGTCACAAATTTCGTATGATGCTTAATTCGTTCCATAATGCGCATAGCTTTTAAATGTTCCGTTCCACTTTTATCTGAATAAGCGAGATGCTCCTCTAACTCATCATAATTGTAGTTCGAAGTAAAAAGAGTTGGTAATTTCTCAAGCATACGATGTTGCAAGATCACACCCAGTACCTCATCACGAACCCAGCTAGACATCGTTTCTGCCCCAACATCATCTAAAATAAGTACTTCAGCCTTTTTGATCGTATCTAACTTTTGTTGAAAGGTTCCATCACCTAGTGATTGCTTCATTTCTCTAAAGAAATCAGGAGTATACACTGTGTAGGATTCAATGCCACGATCGAACAGTTCGTTCGCAACCGCCCCCATTAAGTAGGTCTTTCCCACACCGAATTCACCGTAAAAATACAGGCCTTGTACATCTTCACCAGGTTGTGCTCGCAATGCAAATTCAAATGCGGCAGTGGCCGCCTTCCCTCGCTCCCCCTCCATATCCACATCCTCAAAACGAGCAGATAAGTTCTCTTTTGGAATAAAGAGAGATTTCATTAATTCTTTCTGTTCTTTTTTCTTGTCTTCTTTAATCTTTATTAGGCAAGGGAGGTAGTGAAGCTCTAAGTGTTTGCGTTCAATGGAGAGGCTCGGTTGATAGCCTTTCATCATGTTAGGACAAGCCGCAAGACCAGGGCATTTCGCACAATGATTACGTTCTTTTTTAAATTCATACAACTTCAACATACCACGATCTACCATCTCTGTTGTCACCGACCCTTGGTACTTCTTAAGAAAAGCTTGAATGAGTGGATCTGCCAAAAGATCTTGCTTTTGCTTCTCTAAACGCTCTTGTAAACCATGTGTTTTTCCCCATTGTTTTAAAGCAGATTGAATCGGCTTCATCTAAGACTCCCCTTTCTCTTGTTTTCGTTTTCTTGACTCTTCAAGTAATTTCATGAAATGCTCTTTTGTCGAGGCGGAGTTGGCTTGTGCACGATTCGGTTTGACGTCTGTTTCAACCGTTTCTTTTGATATTGACTCTTTCTGCTTCTCTTTTTCTTGCTTTTCAAGTAACCACTTCGGCAATTTATCTCGACGAGTATTTCGTTTTGTTCCTTGTCGTTTTCCTTGTGATCTTGCTTGATTTTGTTCTTTGGCTACGACCTTCTTCTCTTGTTCTTCCCTTGCTAGACCCATCGCATCAGATACAAGCTTAATTTTCTTTCTTGCCCAGTGAGCCGCAATTTTCTCGATAAATGCTTTTTGGAGCTTCATATCATGCTGATACAAAACAAAATCAAGTAATACATTGACCACACCAGGCAATAATTTATAATCAAGAATTAAAGATTCAATAATTTTCGCATCGGCTGTGGCCACTTGTGCACCTTCTGAACGAATTTCTAGTAAAGTCAGAGGTGGCGTCGTTTCATAAAATTTAATGATTTTCTCGTGTTCCGTTTTAGGTTCTACCCCTTTTAACGTTTGATGTTCGTTTGGATGAACCTTTAGACTCAGAGATGGTGGTTCTGAGCTATGTTCAATCTTATACCAGTCTTGAGCTTTTTTTCGTAACGTCTCAAGATCAATTTCATCCTCATGAATAACCGCTTGCCCAACAATGCGACTCATCTCTAGTGGTTCAATCCGGTAAACGAAGGCCAATCGAACAATCGCCTCTCGAACTTCTTTTGTAAGTAGGTTATCAGGCACAATAAAACTAGATAAGTCCTTGGCCATTAACTCGAAATCAAAGGATTGTTCCATAAATGAAAGCCCTAACTCATTTCCACCAAGTAGCTCTGATTGTGGATTCAGCTTCATTGAGTCTGATGTTTCTGATTGAAGGTTCGAGACGATTTCAGAGTGATGCAAGGAGTGGAAAACCTCATCAAATGAATGAGTCATTTCGGTGTATTGTTCTAAATCGACTTTGTCTTCTGTAAAACGCTCGCGCATTTGGCGGTATTTTTGTTTCCCTAGTCGATTGAATAAATAGACACTAAGGACATCATTTTCAAAAAATTGTTTCGGGCTCATTGGCTGCTGTAATTCATACACGTATGATGATCCCTCATCGACCGCTGTCTTATAAGTCTTTAACAGGCCAATCGCTTCTATTTTTTTTCGTTCTTCATATATCGTTTGGAGCGGAATATTCATCATGAGCATTAATTGGCGATGTGTTTGATCGACACTCCAAAATTGATCTTTTTCCAATTGAGCCCAAAGCGTCATATACATGCTGTGAGCAACCGCTCCAACAAGTGGCTGATACAATAGAGTTAATACTTTTTGATCGACGTCTGTTAAGTAATGAGACACCCTAACAGTGAATGCGTCCACAGGTAATAATTCTTTCCAATGCCAACTCATGTATTCCCCTCCTTTTGTATGTATAATGAGTAAAAAAGAGCTCATAGCGTGTGGACACTACAGCTCTCAAGTATTGTTACTCTTTATTCATTAGTTCAGTCAGTTCTTTAATAAAGACATTAATATCTTTAAATTGACGATAGACAGAAGCAAAACGAACATAAGCAACATCATCAATGGTCGACAATCTCTCCATCACTAATTCACCAACATCTTGACTGTTTACTTCATTCTTCCCTTTGCCACGTAACTCTCGTTCTACTTCACTCACGATTTGTTCTAATTTCTCAAGTGGTACTGGACGTTTCTCACATGCACGAATAAGCCCACGTAAAATTTTGTCACGATTAAATTCTTGTCGTGTACCATCTTTTTTTACAACGATTAAAGGTACTTCTTCAACCATCTCGAAGGTCGTAAAACGGTTGCTACACGATTCACATTCGCGTCTTCTACGAATTGAACGTCCCTCATGACTTGGTCTTGAATCAAGTACTCTCGTTCCATTAAATTGACAGGCCGGACAGCGCATGTAATCATCTCCACGTTCTGTGCCAATACATACAACACAAATTCTCCTCTTTACTCTATCATATAAAAAAAGACGGGATATGACAAGTTCGCTTTATCCCAATTGGCCCATTACTCCTTATAAAAGCTCTTCTCCAATACCTGAACCAATGTATGGAATTTCTTTATTTATTAGTTCATACAAATGAATGACTGTTTTCTTGCTTTTACCAAAGTCCGTTGGCAACATCGTATCTGATGAGCAAGCAAAATCAATAGCCGTTCGAAAAGGTTTCACCGTGACAATCGTGACAATTAAAATCGATTTGTTATTTGTTGTGGGGTAGGCAATAATTTCCCCACGTTCTTTTTCGATTTTTTTTATTTTCCAACCCGCAGCTTGTATCACTTGGTCAACCGCATCGATCGCTTTGTCGCGAGAGATCTTATAATAATGCGTTCTCATTTGTTTATCTGCATGACTTTCAGATGTTTCTGCACGGGTACTTGTTAATTGTTTTATTTTGTCTAGAATTCCCATCGTCTAACCTCCAACTTTCTCATCTTCCTCTTATCATATCACATCTTAGAAGCGTTCGGAGAAGTTCAGAGCACACAAAAAAAGAGAGGTATGCACCTCTCTTTTTATACTTAACATTTCATGGGATTATCCCATTTCCATGCTTATGTTAGAACGCATTAACTTTTGATTTTTCTACTTTAACTGGTCCCATTCCTCTTGGTACTTCAATAACTTCACTAGTACTTGCGCCAAGAGCTTCTGCGATATAGTTAGATGCTACATTAGGATCAATTCGATCTCCACATGTATAAACATCGATACTTGCATACCCATGCTCTGGGAAGCTGTGAATTGTTAAATGAGACTCTGAAATGATGACTACGCCACTAACACCATGTGGTGCAAACTTGTGAAATGCAACCTCACGTACTTCTGCACCTGCTTCAAGTGCAGCATCTACAAATGTTTGTTCGATAAAACTCATATTATTCAACTTCTCAATGTTACATCCCCAAAGTTCAGCGATGACATGACGACCCATAGTGTCCATAAGTTGAATCCCCCTTTACAAAAGATTCATGCCTTCTCAAGCATGTAGGAACGTTCAGTTACACGGGGGAAAGTTAGTCCAAAGAGGTCCTAACCCTTTCTGCAAGTAAACGAATCCTGGTTTGCTTAATTGAAGTTCACGAAAATCAGTATACTTGTTTTACAAATTGAATGCAACCAGTCACCGTCATTTTCTTTTAAAAAACTTTTCTAGTTATCCATAATATGTCTGAATAGTGACAGTGCGACTGGTCAATTCAATTGATTTATGAGAACGTTCAATGATTAGGGTATCCAACCTACGTCGTGCTATGAGAAGAACTTAACCAACATGAGATGGAGAAATCATTTTCTCTGCAACCAAATTCATAAGATCGACTACTCGACATGAATATCCCCATTCATTATCATACCAAGCTAAGACTTTAACTTGTCGAGAATTCATCACCATCGTTGACAGCCCATCAATGACAGAGGATTGCTCTTCTCCATTAAAATCAATGGACACAAGTGGCTCATCGGAGAAGCCTAAAATACCTTTTAATGAATTCGTAGCCGCCATCTTCAAAGCAGAGTTTACTTCCTCTGTCGTTACATCTTTTTTCACTTGAATAACTAAGTCAACAAGTGATACGTTAGGCGTAGGAACTCTTAGTGCCATGCCGTTTAATTTACCTTTTAATTGCGGAAGAACTTTTGCAATGGCTTTTGCTGCTCCTGTTGATGTTGGAATAATTGACTGCCCACAAGCACGCGCACGTCTAAGGTCTTTATGTGGGTTATCAATATTTTTTTGATCATTTGTGTAGGCATGTACAGTTGTCATTAAACCGCTTTCAATTCCGAACGATTCATCTAGTACTTTCGCTACTGGAGCTAAGCAATTTGTTGTACAAGATGCATTTGAGATAATGTGATGGTTGTTTTGATCATAGTCTGCGTCATTCACACCCATAACTATTGTGATATCCTCATCTTTAGCCGGAGCAGTAATTAACACTTTTTTGGCGCCTGCCTCAATATGATATCCTGCGGTTTCTTGGGTTTTGAACTTGCCTGTAGCTTCGATTACAATATCTACGCCAAGTTCTGACCAGGGAAGTTCTCGAGGATCACGTGAAGAAAGCAGCTGAACCACCTTACCATCAACAATAATGGAACTCTCTCCCGCTTCAACTGACAATGGATACGTTCCATGAATGCTGTCGTACTTGATTAAATGCGCAAGAGTTTCCGCAGGGTAGCTTGCATTAATAGCAACAATCTCTACCTCTTCCTGCATCATTGCTTTACGAAAAACCATCCGTCCAATACGCCCAAAACCATTGATTGCTACTTTCACCTTCATATAAATTCCCCTCTCTGGATATATGCTATACTCAATATTCTTTTTATGTTAATTAGTATATCACATATAACTAAAAAAGGACGATTAAAATCCTAAAAAATTGAAATTTAGGTGTCTACAACAATAAACCTCCTGCCGAAGCAGAAGGTTTAAGCATTCCATGTCTTTAACACCTTTTGTAGCTGCTGTTTTGAGTCAGCTAGTGAGCCCGAATTATTAATTATAGCCTCTGCCCGTTCTTTCTTTTCATGAAGAGGCTTTTGCGATGCAATTCTTGCTTTAGCATCCTCAATACCAGCTTTGTCACGCTGAACAAGGCGCTCTAATTGTGTTTGTGAATCAACATACACAAGCAACACTTTATCAACAAGGTGAAAGAGATCACTTTCAAACAAAAGCGGAATATCAAAAACAATCGTCTTATTACCTGATGCAAGGTATTTTTCTTTCTGAGCTTGCATCGCGTCCCTGACAGCCGGATGAACAATAGCATTTAATGCCTTGCGTTCTTGTTCATCATTGAAAATAATTGCCCCTAGTTTCTTGCGATAAATCGCTCCAGATTCATCGACGATACCCTCACCAAAATGTGAAACAATTTGTTTGTAAGCCTCTTCGCCAGGTTCAACTACTTGCTTAGCAATTAAATCGGCATCGACAATGGGGTAACCCCACTCACGTAACCAATTTGCAACCGTTGACTTTCCACTGCCAATTCCACCCGTTAAACCAATTAACATAGATTATCCATATCCTTTCTACAAACTAAAAATACCAAGAACAATTAAAAGAAAACCAGGAATAAATGAAAACTTCTTAATGACTTTTGATTCAGAGAATCTGAAACCACTCTTCATCCCAAGTGTTACAAACAAAGCACTCATCAATGCGACGCTTACTGCCATAGGTATTGGGGGAAAGCCAATTAAGGCCGCCCCAATTCCCGCACCAAACGCATCGAGTGATAAGGCGATTCCAAGCAAGATTGCCTCTCTTCCTGTAATCGTCCCTGAATTATCAATGTCAGCCACCATCGGTTTTCTTAAAATACGAATCACAACACCAAACAGTTTAATTTCAAAATTCAAAATAATTTCATCTTCTTTTGTTTTTTCCGTTGCCTTAGCCGGACGATACACTTGGTACAACGCCCATGCCCCAATGAGGATTAAGATGATCCCACCGATTGAACCAGCCACATCTCCTGGTAAGGTCCGCTCGATCATCGTCCCGAATGCCATAGCTACTAAGATTGATGTCGCCGAGCAGCAAGCGATAAAAAGTAACGATTTAAAAGGCAGCTTCATTTTCCGTAGTCCATACGTCAATCCAACACCAAAACTATCTAAGCTTACTGCTAGAGCAAGCGCAAGTAATGAAAGAATCTCGACCATCTTGATAAGCTCCTCCCACCTAAACGATACGATAGTATATGGTAAGGGCCTATCCGATGTACATTAGTTTTGGCAAACAGGACAAAAATGCGTACCACGACCA
Source organism: Bacillus sp. FJAT-45037 (assembly GCF_002797325.1). Classification (GTDB taxonomy): domain Bacteria; phylum Bacillota; class Bacilli; order Bacillales; family Bacillaceae_D; genus Alkalihalophilus. The sequence continues at coordinate 2,307,500 of NZ_KZ454938.1, forward strand.
CCGACGACCGTTTTTACAATCTCCGTTCCGCAGGCTTGGCATGGTTCATTCGTACGCCCATACACTACGAGCTGCTGTTGAAACATGCCCATCTCACCTTGACCATTCACATACGACTTAATTGAGCTACCACCAAGCTTGACCGCCTCAGATAATGTCGCCACAATTTCATGATGCAATTTACCGAGTTCTTCATCTGTTAGCGACTGGGCAAGACGTTCTGGATGTAGACGCGCTCTAAATAAAGCTTCATCAACATAAATGTTTCCAAGTCCTACCACTGTTTTTTGATCGAGCAAGACAACTTTTATTTTTCGATTCGTTTTAGAAAAGGCCTGTTTCAAGTGCAGGGTGGTAAACTGTTCGGAAAACGGCTCAACACCTAGTTTTGCTAATGGAAGGACCTCGTTCTCTTGACCTCGTGGGAAGATATGCATCGTTCCAAACTTCCTTACATCTTGATAGCGTAATTCGGTTCCATCTGTAAAATGGAAGATCACATGTGTGTGTGGTGGCCATTCGTCATCGGCGTTATAAAGTCCGTATCGTCCCTCCATTCGCAAATGAGAGATCATTACGACATCATCTAATTCAAACAAGAGAAACTTCCCTCTTCTGTTGATCTCTTGGATGGTCTGTCCTTTTAACAGGACCTCAAATTCCGCTGTATCATCAGGTTGCTTAATAATATTAGCCCAATTAATCGTTACATAAGATATTGTCTTTCCAAGGACAAGCTTTTCTAATGAACGTCGAACCGTCTCTACCTCTGGCAATTCAGGCATCTTTTTCTCTCCTTACTTCGCATCATACCAAGAGTCACCCGCTGAAACATCCACCTTTAATGGAACAGCCAACTCTAAAGCCTCTTCCATGACTTTCGGTACAAGCTTCATCATTTGATCATACTCACTTGGTGGGACTTCAAAGATTAATTCATCATGCACTTGTAACAATAATTTACTCTCGAGTCCTAATGAATCAAGCTGATCAGCCATTTCAACCATTGCTTTTTTTATAATGTCAGCAGCGGTTCCTTGAATAGGCGTATTCATCGCAGTTCTTTCTGCAAAACTACGTTGATTAAAGTTACGGCTTGTCAGCTCAGGCAAGTAACGACGTCGATGCAACAGAGTCGATACATACCCTTTCTCACGTGCCTCTTCTACAATATTTTCCATATAATCCTTCACACTTGGATAACTCTTAAAGTAGCGCTCGATAAATTGTGCAGCTTCTTTTCGGGTGATGCCTAGATTTTGAGACAATCCGTAATCACTAATGCCATACACAATCCCAAAGTTTACGGCTTTTGCACTTCTACGCATGTTGGACGTTACGTCTTCTTCTTCAACATGAAACACATCCATCGCCGTTTTTGTATGAATATCCAAGTCCTCTTTAAAGGCGGAAATTAATTTTTCATCATTAGCAATATGTGCAAGGACTCTGAGCTCAATTTGAGAATAATCGGCAGCTAGTATTTTCCACCCCACTTTAGACGGAATGAACGCTTTACGAATCTTTCTTCCTTCTTCTAAACGAATAGGGATGTTTTGTAAGTTTGGATCAGTCGAACTTAACCTCCCCGTTTGAGTAAGTGCTTGATTAAAACGAGTATGGATCTTTCTCGTATCTTCATGCGTGACTTTTAGCAATCCTTCGATATACGTCGAGTTTAACTTTCCGAGTTGGCGATAATGCAAGATATGTTGAATAATCTCATGCTCACCTGCTAGCTTGTCTAATACATCCGCTGAAGTGGAATAACCCGTTTTCGTTTTCTTAATAGGAGGGAGTTCTAGCTTTTCAAATAATACTTCGCCAAGTTGTTTAGGAGAATTGATGTTAAACGACTCCCCAGCAAGATCATGAATGTCTTTTTCTAATTTAGCGAGCCTCTCTTCTAGATCGGCACCAATGTCTTTCAGTTGATCAACATCGACCCTTATTCCCTCTGTTTCCATACGACCAAGCACTACAGACAGTGGCATCTCTAGCTCTTTAAACAATTCCAACTGTTCATTTTTATTTAACTCTTCTTCCATCTTTTCTTTGAGCTGATGGATCACTTCAGCTTTTCGAACAAGGTGTTCAGCAAGCACATCTTGATCAGGCACTTTGCGTTTTGCCCCTTTTCCATACACTGCTTCGTCTTGTTGAATCCTGCTCGCTCCCTTACGACTTGCAATATCTTCAAGATCATGTGAGGAATGAGATGGATCAAGGAGGTAAGATGCCATCAATAAATCAAAATCTACCCCATCAAGTAGGACATCTTTCCATCCAAGAACAACAACACCACGCTTAGCGTCAAGGAGCCACTTCTTTTTCGTCTCATCTTTTGCCCATTCCACAAATAGATCAGACTTTAAAGCAACCTCAGTCGGAATGAAGTAACGCCCTTCTTTATGTACAAGTCCAAAGCCTAAAATGTCCGCTTGGTGATAGTTTTCTTCTAAAACTTCAATGATCATTGCTGCGGGAGAAACAAGATGTTCTGCCTTGATCTCCTCTAACACTTCATACGTCACTTCCTCAAGTGGCGTATCATCAACTAGCTCGCCTGAATCAAATTGATTCACTAATGATTTAAACTCTAAATCTTTAAAGAGAGAAACGACTTTTTCTTCGTTATAGTCTCCAAAAGCCAATTCTTCAAGTGTTCCTTCATATGGCACTTCGGTATAAATCGTTGCAAGCTCTTTACTCATTAATGCTTGTTCTTTGTTATCAGCAAGCTTCTCTTTAAGTTTCTTTCCTGATATCTCATCAATCGAATCTAATACTTTTTCAATCGTACCGAATTGCTTCAATAATTTTAGAGCGGTCTTTTCACCTACTCCCGGTACACCCGGAATATTATCCGAACTATCTCCCATTAAGCCTTTCATATCAATGATTTGAATAGGCTTAATGCCATACTTCTCATCGATCAATGCTTCATCATATGCTTCAACATTGGTAATCCCTTTTTTCGTCAGTGCTACCGTCACTTGATCCGAAACAAGCTGCAGTAAATCTTTGTCCCCTGAGACCACTTTCACTTCCCATTTTTCTTTCTCCGCTTGTTTAGCAAGCGTTCCGATAATGTCATCAGCTTCATAATTATTAAGCTCAAATCGTTTAATGTTAAACGCATCTAATAACTCTCTCAGAAGTGGAAATTGCTCCGATAATTCTGGTGGCGTTTTCTGACGCCCTCCTTTATATGAATCATAGGTTTTATGACGAAATGTCGTTTTTCCTGCATCAAATGCCACGAGCATATGTGTTGGCTTTTCTTCTTCAATGATTTTAAGGAGCATGGTTGTAAACCCGTAGACAGCATTGGTATAAACGCCTTTATCATTATTTAATAAAGGCAAGGCAAAAAAGGCGCGATAGGCAATACTATTTCCATCAATTAATACAAGTTTCTTCAACGTTTTTGGCCCCTCTCTAGACGCAATATTCTTCAATCATTGTAGCATAATGGCCATAAAAAAAGAAAAGTCTCGCCTAACGGAGACTTTTCTACTTCTTGCTAAGTTCTTAATCAATGTAGCCCATTAAAATTCTTGCATATGGTGAGTCCGCTGGTAAAACAATGACCGTATCATCACCAATTGTTGTTTCGTACGAGTCTAGAGTACGATATAGTTGATAGAACTCAGGATCACGACCGAAAGCATCATTATACACAGATGCCGCTTCTTCTTCGCCTTCCCCCTCGATCACTCTTGCATCAGCTGTTGCTGTTGCGACAATCTCTTTAACTTCACGATCAGTATTCGCTTTAATACGGTTCGCCTCAGCATCCCCTTGAGATAAATACTCTTGTGCCGTTGATTGACGTTCTGAAATCATCCGACGAAACACCGCTTCTTCATTCTCCTCTGGCAGATCTGTACGCTTCATCCGTACATCCGTTAAAATAATTCCATAATTATTGCGCTCTAATGCTTCATTCACTCGCTCACGAACGAGTTCATTAAAGCTACCTCTTGAAGACTTCTCTTCATTAATAATCTCATCAAAATTCAATTGACCTAGTTCAGCACGAATCCCTGAGAAAATGAGTTCTCCCATAATAGCTTCCGCTCGTTCAATCGTGGTGGCATTGGCAATCATCAATTGAGGATCTTCAATACGCCACAATGCATAGTGGTCAGCCAGCATTCGCTTTTTATCGAGTGTATTAATTTCAGCAGGTGGAATATCATAAACCATTTGATATCTTGGTAATGTCGTCACTGATTGAATAAATGGTAACTTATAAGTTAAACCTGGTTCATCAACGACACGAACAACACTACCAAACTGACGAACGACTTTGTATTCTCCTTGTTCGACAATAAACAAGTTACTAATGATTGTAGCCACAATGGTCACTAAAATAACTCCGACCGCAATTAGCTTGAGATATTTTCTCCAATCCTCACTCGGACGGCGTTCATTTAAATCAACAATGTTTTCGTCACTCATTAGTTACTCCCTCCTTCTGCCGCTTCTGGGCGTCGTTCAATTGGACGGATTGGCAAGTAGTTTACCGTATCACTGTTACTATCCATAATATAGATTTCCGTATCAGGTAGAACTCGGTCAAGCGTTTCAAGCACAAGACGTTGACGGGTTACCTCTGGGTTGACTACATATTCACTATAGATTGAATCAAACAATGCTGCGTCCCCTCTTGCACGCTCAATTCTCTCAACTTTTGTTCCTTCCGCTCGGGAAATGATTGCATCCTTTTCCCCTTCAGCTTCGTTCATCTTCTGATTTCTGTATTTGTTCGCTTCATTAATCTTCGTTAAACGTTCCTCACGGGCATCTGTTACGTCGGTAAATGCACGACGAACTTCCTCCGTCGGTAGCTCTACATCTTGTAATTTTACATCTTGTATACTAATTCCGATTTGGTACACTTCTAGTAGTTCAATTAGATTTTCAAACACTCTCGCTTCAATTTCAGGCCGTTGATCCGTTAGAGCCTCGTCAATACCAGAACTACCAATCACTCCACGTAACGCTGCTGAAGTCGCACTATATAGCAGGGCTCTTGCATCTTCTGTGCTATATAAATATTGCTCTGGATCTGTGATTCTCCATTGAACAGCCAAATCAGCAAAAAGAATATTTTCATCTCCAGTAATCATCTTGGCTTCATTCGTGAATTCAACGACTTCTCCGTCTTGTTCACTGTAACCTACTTGAAGATTGTAAGTACCTCTTGATAAAATTTCAACGCGTTGAATCGGCCAAGGCATTTTAAATTTCAGACCTGGCTCTGTCACTGTCTCATCCACTTTCCCAAATGTGATTAGTGCAGCTTGCTCGGATTCATCGACTATGTACCAGCCTGTAACAAGGAATAACCCAAGTATCGCGATACCAATCATCGAGACAAACCCAACAACTAATTGTTTAATTGTCATAACCATCCCCCTCTAATAAGTGTGTACTTTCTATACGAGAACATTATAAATAAAGATTCAAAAACTACAAAAGAATGTAGCATTGTCAAAAAAAATTATAAAATCCTCTATCATTATAGTATACATTGATCGTAAACTGGAGAAAAAATTGTAAATAAAGAGTAATTAATCGCGGATGTGTTGAAGGAAAAAAGAAGAAAGACGAAAGCTAAGGGGAGCTTTCGTCCTTCTAAGGGGATGTAAATCAACGTGCACAAGCTTAACTAAGTGGGATGAGCACTTAAAAGGCTTGCTTGGCATTGATGAAACCGTTCAGTCTTTAGTGTAGACGATCTACATTAAGGAGAGATGAAAAGAATGTAAAAGTATTGTAAAATTTTCTAAAAAAACGTATTAGCCCCACTCTTTGTTTCGAGTGCGTAAAAATGCAATCGTAAACACCGTCCCTTGTCCAGGCTTACTTTCCACGGCTATTTTCCCGTGATGAGCTTCCACAAGATGCTTGACGATAGCTAAGCCTAACCCTGTTCCTCCCGAATTGCGACTACGGGCGCGATCGACTCGATAAAACCGTTCGAATATTCTTGGTAACTCCGATTGCTCAATTCCAATCCCGTTATCTTGAACCATTAATCGAATATACTTTTCATCGCCCGTCACGTGAACGTCAATTTTTCCTTCTTGAGGGGTGTAATTAATCGCATTGCCAATTAAATTAATGACAACTTGCTTTAAACGTTCTTTATCACCATCCATCACTAACGGGCTTTCACAAGTTAGATGAAGAACGATATTTTTTTCTTCGGCTTTATGTCGAAGCAGCTCGACACCTTCTTCGACTACTGTCGCAAAATCCGCGCTTCCCCAATTCAAGCTGAAATAATGCTGTTCTAGCTTAGATAGTTCCAATAAGTCTTGAATTAAACTTTGTAATCTTTCACTTTCATTATAAATAATTTTTAGGAATTTCTCTGAGTATGTCGGGTCATGCATAGCTCCATCAAGTAGTGTCTCTGAAAAACCTCTTATCGAAGTAATTGGTGTTTTTAATTCATGGGAGACATTGGCGACGAAATCTTTACGAACTTGCTCTAGCTTTTTCAACTCAGTGATATCATGCAAAACAAGAGCAATTCCCTTCATTCTTCCATGTTCACTTAAAATAGGGGCTGCATGCACATCAAAGTGTTTCACATCAAGCCCTACTAAAAGTTGAATTTGTTCTTGATGTCTATTTTCCGTAATGAAAATCGTCTGGACCACCTTCACCAGTTCTTTAGAAGGGAGCACTTCATGATACAACTGATTCATCCAAATATCGGCATTTGCTTCAAAAATATCATGACACATTTGATTAATTAACGAAATATCGCCTCTGGGATTAATAAAAATCAAGCCACTCGCCATGTTATCAATTAAAGTTTCGAGGCGTTCTTGTTGAGCTTCATGACGTTTAGTGATCTGTTCAAGATTGTATGCTAATACATTCATTGATCTTGTGAGTTTACCCACTTCATCTTGTTTCCCTTCAAATGTTCTCGCTTGAAAATTCCCTTCCGCAAGTTCAATCGCGACTTCAGATGCATTCTCAATGGGTCGAATCATTTCATTAGCAATTCGATAAGTGATCGTTCCGATAACCGTAAAGGCAATGGTGAAGCTAATAAGAAGAATCCACCAAATCGTTTCATTTAATTTATTTATCGTTTTTGTTTCCATTCCAAGACGAAGGTAACCGGTCTCTCCGTTACTAAGTTCATATGACACCGCATAATAGAGTAATTCTTGGTTGACCGTATCACTAACTCGTACCTCTGCTCTTTGATGTCCTTCTTTAACCGCTATAATCTCAGGACGATCGTTATGATTCTCTAATTGACTAGGATTATTGGTAGCAGATTCTCCAATCACCGTTCCGTCTTCTGCAATGATTGTTACTCTTGCATCCAATCGTTCACTAACTTTTACAGCATACTGCTGAAGTTCTGATTGGCTGTCTTCAAAAGATCCAAGTGTTAAAGCTACAAGCTCTGCTTCTTTTTCAAGACGATCGGTTAAGTGGTTCTCATAGATATTTCCATAAACCTGTCCGATCACAAGTCCGAGGCTAGCCATAACAAAAAGAGTCACACTTAATATGGCAAAAACAAGTCTAAACTTTAGCTTATGCATTGATATGCGGCTCTTCTAACTTGTAGCCTAAACCTCTAATGGTTTTAATGTAAATCGGCTTCTTAGTATTTGGTTCAATTTTCTCTCTAAGATGACTAATATGGACATCAACAATTCGCGTATCCCCAACAAACTCATAATTCCAAACAGCATTTAGGAGTTGGTCTCTCGTTAATACGCGACCTTTATGATTAGCCAAATAAAGGAATAATTCAAATTCCTTAGGCGTTAGGTCTAAAGTCTTTTTGCTTACTTGCACTTCATAATTATCTGGGTATATGTCTACATCTCCAATTGAGATGACACTTTCATGAGTTGGTTGTTCTTCTAATGTCGCGGTCGTCACTTCTGATACCTGTTGTGATCGCCTTAATATCGCTCTCACCCTAGCAACGACTTCTCTTGGGCTAAATGGTTTTGTCATATAATCGTCTGCTCCAAGCTCTAAACCTAGTACTTTATCAAATTCGTCATCTTTAGCAGTTAGCATTAAGATCGGCGTCATTTTTTTCAGCTGCCTTAGTTGCTTACAAACATCTAATCCGTCCATTTTCGGTAACATGAGGTCAAGCACTATTAAATCAAATGGTTCATTTTTAGCTAAGTTTAAACCTTCTTCGCCATCTGAGGCGACAGCTACTTCAAACCCTGACTGCTCTAAATTAAATTGTAATAATGTTGCAATAGACTCTTCATCATCAACTACTAAAATACGTTGTGCCATTTTCTTACCCTCCACTCTCTACGTTCATGTAGAGTTAATCGTCCAAACGGCTCCCCTTACTTCAATCGAAACAAATTAGTACTCATCCCTTTTCAACCTTAGTATACCAAAATTTTAGGACATGTCGTCATTAATTTGCCCTACAATCTTGTATCTACATATCAGCTGAATAAAAAAAGCTTTTCTAGACTAATATGGCCAGAAAAGCTTTATTAACATTATTCGTTTGGCGGTAAAGCTTCCATTACGTTGCGTATGGATTGAACGGATTTTGCTAATGCTTCTTTTTCAGCATCTGTTAAATCTAACTCAATGATCTTCTCTATTCCATCTCCACCCAGAATCGTTGGAACTCCTGCATAAAGATCTTCATACCCATACTCGCCTTCTAGATATGCGATTGTTGGGATAACACGTTTCTTATCCTTAATGATCGCTTCCACCATTTGCGCAAGTGCAGCAGCTGGAGCATAGTATGCACTACCATTACCTAGTAGCCCAACAATCTCACCGCCACCTTTACGCGTACGCTCTACAATTTCATCAATACGCTCTTTTGAAATTAACTTCTCAAGTGGCACACCGCCTGCTGCAGAGTAACGGATTAGAGGCACCATATCATCACCGTGACCGCCAAGAACAAAACCAGTAATATCTTCTACTGAAAGATTCAATTCTTGAGCAACGAATGTACGGAAACGAGCCGTATCAAGCACACCAGATTGACCGATTACACGATTTTTAGGGAATCCAGATTCTTTATAGACAGTGTATGTCATCGCATCTGCAGGATTTGTTAAGACGATGATGTAACAGTTAGGAGAGTGTTTAACCACTTCTTTCGTTACAGCTTTCATAATCCCAGCATTTGTGCTAACTAAGTCATCACGGCTCATACCAGGCTTACGAGCAATACCTGCTGTAATAACAACAACATCAGAATCTTTCGTATCTTCATAGTTCGACGTGCCAGAAATGTTTGAATCTACACCTTGAACAGGAGTTGATTCAAGCATATCTAATGCTTTTCCTTTTGTTGGCCCCTCTAATTGTGGGATATCAACTAGTACGACGTCTCCTAATTCCTTTTGAGCAACCATTAATGCGGTTGTTGCCCCTGTAAAACCTGCTCCAATTACTGATATCTTTCTACGTTTAATCGCCATATCGATTCACTCCCAGCTTTGATTTTGAAGAATCTTTATTGAGAACAAATAAAATGAAATGAGGCTGGGACAAAGTATTTTAACTTCTAGAATTACGAACATTACTGGTGCGGCTTATGTAAACCGCTCCTGAAAAATACTTCGCTTTTCGCGGGAAGCTGGTGAGCCTCCTCGTGCTTCGCACTGTGGGGTCTCACCGCTGCTTTTCATCCCGCAGAAGTCTACGTATATTTCATCCGCTAAATTAGCGCTTCGTTCGTATCCTGAGTTAAACACTTTAGTTATGTCCCAGCCTCACTTAGTGTGGATTAAAGGTTCTTGATTAATTCATCAGCAAAGCCTGAACATTTGACTTCTTTTGCGCCGTCCATAAGACGAGCGAAGTCATATGTTACTACTTTACTAGCAATTGTTTTATCCATAGAGCCCATGATCAGGTCTGCTGCTTCATTCCAACCAAGGTGACGAAGCATTAATTCTCCTGAAAGAAGAACAGATGAAGGGTTCACTTTGTCTAGTCCAGCATATTTAGGTGCTGTACCGTGAGTCGCTTCAAAAATTGCATGACCTGTATCGTAGTTAATGTTCGCTCCTGGTGCGATACCGATTCCACCAACTTGTGCAGCTAGCGCATCTGAAATGTAGTCACCATTTAAGTTCATTGTTGCAACGACATCAAACTCTTTCGGACGAGTAAGAATTTGTTGTAGGAAGATATCCGCAATAGAATCTTTTACGATAATTTTGCCTGCAGCCTCAGCCTCAGATTGTGCTTTATCAGCCGCTTCTTTACCTTTTGTTTCAACAATTTTATCATATTGAGCCCAAGTGAATACTTTATCACCGAATTCACGCTCAGCCAATTCGTAACCCCAGCTCTTAAACGCACCTTCAGTAAACTTCATGATGTTTCCTTTGTGTACTAACGTTACGCTCTTACGGCCTTCATCAATTGCATACTGGATAGCCGCACGAACTAGTCGGTCTGTTCCTTCCTGTGATACAGGCTTAATACCAATACCTGAAGTCTCAGGGAAACGAATTTTGCTTGCTCCCATTTCATCACGTAGGAATTTGATTAACTTTTTCACTTCATCAGAACCCTCTTGATATTCGATCCCTGCATAAATATCCTCAGAGTTTTCACGGAAAATAACCATGTTTGTATCTTCAGGACGTTTAACAGGTGATGGTACTCCGTCAAAATAACGAACTGGACGAAGACATACATATAAATCAAGCTCTTGACGTAATGCAACGTTTAAAGAACGAATCCCGCCACCAACTGGTGTTGTAAGAGGTCCTTTAATAGCTATCATGTATTTACGAATAGCATCTAATGTTTCTTCTGGTAACCAGCTACCCGTTTCATTGAACGCCTTCTCACCAGCTAAAATTTCTTTCCATTCAATTTTCTTTTCGCCATTGTATGCTTTTTCTACTGCAGCATCTAATACGCGTGATGCCGCTGCCCAAATGTCTGCACCAGTTCCGTCACCCTCGATATAAGGTACGATTGGATTATTAGGCACATCTAAAACTCCGTTATTTACTTGAATTACTTCTCCGTTTGACATGTTACATTACCTCCCTAGAATTATAAAAACTTAAAGTATTTTTCACTTGCATTAAATCAGATGAAACTTGTCCATTCAAAGCTTATGTACAAGGAGCAATCTGCTCCTTGTTCCGCTAAAATTTAGCGTTGGCCAATCGGAATAAACGTTTGTTTTCCTGGTCCCACATACTCTGCACGTGGACGAATTAGTCGGTTGTCGCTATACTGCTCAAGGATATGAGCTAACCACCCTGATGCACGGCTCACTGCAAAGATCGGCGTGAACAAGTCATGTTTGATCCCAAGACTATGGTAAACACTAGCAGAATAAAAATCAACATTCGGCAATAAACCTTTTTCGCCTGTAACCATATCTTCAACCTTTAATGACATTTCATACCATTTTGATTCGCCAGTGATGGTTGTCAGCTGTTTAGACATTTCACGTAAGTGCTTCGCACGTGGGTCACCATTCTTATACACACGGTGACCAAAGCCCATAATTTTCTCTTTGTTATCTAGAGCTTTACGGATATAAGGTTCTACATTCTCTACCTCATCAATATCCATCAACATCGACATAACGGCTTCATTCGCTCCACCGTGAAGAGGTCCTTTTAACGCGCCAATCGCAGCTGTAATACCTGAATAGACATCAGAAAGAGTCGCTACACAAACACGTGCAGTAAACGTTGAAGCATTCAACTCGTGGTCTGCATGTAGGACAAGTGCCTTATTAAATGCATTGACAGCAACCTCGTCTGGCTCTTCACCATTTAGCATATAAAGGAAGTTTGCTGCAAAACCTAAATCCTTACGTGGAGCAACAGGTTCTTTCCCCTCACGAACTCGAGAAAACGCTGTCACAATTGTTGGGATTTGTGCCTGAATCTTTAATGCTTTTAGGCGATTGGCGTCATTCTCCATCACATCAGCATTTTCATCAAATAATGCGAGACTTGAAATAGCTGTACGTAGGGCAGCCATTGGATGAACTTCATTGATTGGATATGATTTCATCTGCTCAATGATAGCTTGTGGAATCTCAGCATGGCCTGCTAGTTCCTCTGTAAATGAACGTAATTCTTGTTCTTTAGGCAGACGACCATTCCAAAGCAGATAGATAACCTCTTCAAAGCTCGCATTATCCGCTAAATCGTCAATATCGTACCCTTGGTAGGTTAAGACACTCTCAATAATCGAACTAACACTTGATGTCGTTGCAACAATACCTTCTAAACCACGAGTTGTACTCACGTTAATCTCTCCTTTTCCCTATTATCATTTTCGCCTTCGGTAAATGCTTACATTTCCATTTAAACCACTTATGTAAGCGCGCTATGTAGGAAGGGTGTACACAAGCACCATTATAAACATCATTCACAGTTTTGTGAACGTTTTACAGACATTTTCATGAAAACATTTTCAAATGATTACTAATTTAGTATTCTGATATCTTAGGCTGTTGGTCGGCTTAGCCGCCCAAATTCGTAAAGAATTGTACAACCCTCATTGCCGTATATGCAATACCAGCACCAATTAACGGACCGACAGCTACTCCTCCAAATAAGGCTACAGCTAAAATCGTGCCAAAAACGAGAGCCGTTGTAATATGAGGATCACTTTTCAATAGATCGATTCCACTTGCTGCAATGATCGCTACGAAAATACCTGATGCAAGTGCTATCCAAGCATAGGAAGATCGCACAGCTTCACCGAGTTGTTTAAAACCAATCTCTCCAGTAACGATAGGTGTTAAAACCGCTATCGTTATAATAGTGACTCCGATGTTAATGCCTTTTTGTTGGAGGAGAGGAAATAACTTATCTCCTAGCCCGACCCACTTTATTATAAGCAGTAAACTAACAGCCACGAGTAAGGATTGATTTTTAGCAAAAAGGGCAATAGCAAGCAAAATGAGCATAAATAAAGTTGCTTGTGAAAACAAGTTTGTACCCAACCTTCCTCATTAGCAATTCTCCTTTACTATAACATAGTTTTGAAAATTCCGCCATGTTCAAGCCTCGAACAACGCTCGGTATAAAAGTAGAAAACCACTAACAAATTTGTTAGTGGTTAACGTTTAGACATGATGATGAAATTTCCATTTTTTATCATTTTATTGAAGACGGAAAGCAAAAATCCTTTCGCTATACCTCTTGTTATTGGAATCAGCAAGAAAAATCCAATCGCATCTGTAATGAACCCAGGCGTAAGCAACACTACGCCACCAATCAAAATACAGACTCCATCTAACATAACGCTACTAGGAAGCTGACCTTGACTTGTTTGAAGTTGAGCTAGTCGAATCGCTTGCAGTCCTTCTTTTTTAGCAAGCCACGCTCCTAGTACACCTGTGAATATAATTAAGCCAATAGTTGGCCAAACACCTAGAGTATTTCCTGAAAGAATGAGAACCGCAATCTCTAGAGCCGGAACGATAATAATGAGTAGCAGTAATATTTTAAACATCGTTCTCCCCTTTTATAAACAGTAATTTGAATTACTCAGAGCTTTATAACAATAAAAGAGAGAAGGAAATCCCTTCTCTCCCTATTCTTAATTATAGTACACTCGCATGTCCTCTGTAAATGTCACCACGAGCACCATCAACGGTAATTTCTTCCCCATCTTCAAAGAGGTTCAGAGCGTTTTCTACTCCAACGATAACTGGTGTGCTTAAGCTAATTCCAACAACGGCAGCGTGAGAAGTTAATCCACCTTCTTCAGTAATAACTGCTGCAGCTTTTTCAAAAGCAGGAATCATATCTTTATCTGTGCTGTAAGTTACAAGAATATCGCCTTCTGTTACTTTTTGGTTTGCTTCTTCTGCATTTTGTGCGACAACCACTTTACCTGAAGCTGTACGGCGGCCAATTCCTTGTCCTTTAGCAACAACTTCGCCAATGACATGCACTTTCATTAAGTTCGTTGTGCCTGCTTCACCAACAGGAACACCAGCTGTAATAACAACGAGATCTCCTTGCTCAATTTGACCAGCAGCTACAGCCGCATTGACTGTCGTATCGAGCATTTCGTCTGTCGTTTGAGCTGTTTGACCCAAAATCGGGAACACACCCCATACAAGGCTTAATGTGCGCATAACACGTTCGTTACTAGTTACAGCAATGATTGGAGATTGTGGACGATACTTCGCTACTACTTTAGCCGTATAACCACTCTCTGTTGCTGTAAGAATAGCAGCTGCGTTTAAATTGAATGCAGCATGTGCAACCGATTGACTAATTGCACTTGTAATCGACGGACGCGTTTCTTTCGTATGCTTTGAAAGGATCTCTTGGTAATTTAATGCTGTTTCTGCACGAGATGCAATGTTATTCATCGTTTGAACAGATTCCACTGGGTAATCCCCTGCTGCGGTCTCACCAGATAACATGATTGCATCTGTACCATCAAAGATCGCATTGGCCACATCACTTGCTTCAGCACGTGTTGGGCGTGGGTTACGTTGCATCGAATCAAGCATTTGCGTTGCCGTAATAACTGGTTTTGCTACGACATTACATTTTTTAATAAGGTCTTTTTGTACAAGCGGAACTTCCTCTGCTGGAATTTCAACGCCAAGGTCCCCACGAGCAACCATTACACCATCAGAAACTTCAAGAATTTCGTCGATGTTATCGACACCTTCTTGGTTTTCAATTTTAGGGATGATTTGGATGTCTGCTGCTTCATGTTGCTCAAGTAGCTCACGAATCTCAAGAACATCAGCCGCACGACGCACAAATGATGCGGCGATAAAGTCTACGCCTTGTTCGATACCGAATTTGATATCTGCTGTATCTTTTTCTGTGATCCCAGGTAAAGCTACACTGACATTTGGTACGTTTACCCCTTTTTTATTTTTAAGTGTTCCAGTATTTAAAACTTTTGTCTCGATTTCATTCTCTTTCACTTCGACCACTTCTAGTCCAATTAAACCATCATCCAATAAGATTTTTGAACCTGGAGTAACATCATTGACAAGACCAGGGTATGTAATTGAAATCTTTTTATCATTTCCAACTACCTCGGTCATAGAAAGTGTTAAGCGATCTCCAGCTGTTAATTCGGCTTTACCACCTTCTAATGTTTGCGTGCGAATTTCTGGACCTTTTGTATCCAGTAGAATCGCAACTGTTTTCCCAGTACGTTTTGAAGCTTCACGGATGCTTTTAATACGTGCACCATGTTCCTCAAAATCACCGTGTGAGAAGTTAAGTCGGGCAACGTTCATACCTGCTTCAATCAATTGAACCAATGTTTCTACCTTTTCACTTGCTGGACCAATCGTACATACAATCTTCGTTTTACGCATGTTCTGCCTCCTGAAATGTGTTGTTCTTTTATTTTGTATAATAAATTAAATTGAAAGCTCTTGTGATAGCTTGTAGATATCTAAATCAATAGAATGAGGCTCGGAAAGAATTTGAGCGATGTCGTGATGAACAAGCTTGTTATGTTGAATACCAACCGTTCTACCAGCTTCTCCCGCTAATAATAAATCAACCGCTTTTGCGCCAAGTCGGCTAGCAAGTACTCGGTCAGAACCAGTAGGCGAACCACCGCGTTGAATATGTCCAAGCACTGTTACACGCGTTTCCATACTCGTTTCTTCGCTGATACGCTTCCCAACGTCGATCCCACTTCCGACACCTTCAGCTACAACGATGATACTGTGCTTTTTCCCACGTTCTTGTCCACGTTTTAAGCGGCTAATAATTTGTTTCATGTCATATTCTGCTTCTGGAATCATAATGGTTTCGGCTCCATCAGCAAGTCCTGACCACAAAGCCAAGTCTCCCGCATGACGTCCCATTACCTCAATCACATATGTACGCTCATGAGAAGTCGCCGTGTCACGAATTTTATCGATTGCATCAATCACTGTATTTAAGGCTGTATCAAAACCTATTGTGAAGTCCGTTCCTGGAATATCATTATCGATGGTTCCTGGAACACCAATTGTCGGGAAGCCATGCTCAGTTAACTTTTGAGCCCCGCGGTACGAACCGTCTCCACCAATCACAACTAGTCCTTCGATGCCGAATTTTTTGAGCTGCTCAATCCCTTTCAGTTGACCTTCACGTGTTTTGAACTCTTCACAACGTGCTGTGTAGAGTATCGTACCACCACGGTGAATGATGTCCCCCACTGATCCAAGTTCCATTTTTTTAATGTCTCCAGCAATCAGACCAGCGTAACCATATGAAATTCCGTACACTTCAATATCATGATAAATGGCTTTACGAACGACCGCACGAATTGCGGCGTTCATTCCTGGTGAATCTCCACCACTTGTTAAAACTCCAATACGTTTCATGAATAACCCCTCCATCATGGAATGCAATTTTGTATAATCAAAAGGAACTTTACAAATGTAAAAGTACCCTTATCAATCTTGTTCAAAAAGGTGCTGTATGGTATCCACCTATTATCATGCTCTCAATTAAAAAAAATACCACTTAAACGTACGGAATACAATACAGTTGCTTCCAAAATAAAAAGTGCTTTCTAAGGAGTAGAAAGCACTTTTGCCTATACTAAGGCATTGGTATCGGTTACAAAGGTAAATTGTCCGATTTTTTTGTATTTTTGATAACGTTTATTTACAAGCTCACTTTTGGATAACTGATCCAATTCTTCCAATGAAGAGGAAAGGGCGCGACCGATCGCTTCGGCTTGATTTTTAAGGTCACGATGAGCCCCACCTTTTGCCTCACGAATAATGTCATCAATGACCCCAAGTTCTAGTAAGTCAGGCGCGGTAATCTTCATCGATTCAGCCGCTTTCTTTGCAAGCGTTGCATCCTTCCATAGTAGAGCAGCTGCTCCTTCTGGTGAAATGACCGAATACGTTGAATTCTCCAACATGAAAATACGGTCTCCAATGCCTAACGCGAGTGCTCCACCACTTCCGCCTTCACCAATCACTACACAAATCACTGGGACGGTTAAACCCGCCATTTCAAAGAGATTTCTCGCAATCGCTTCACTCTGGCCACGTTCTTCAGCTGCCATACCCGGATAAGCCCCTTTTGTGTCTATAAAACATATGATCGGGCGGTTAAATTTTTCAGCTTGTTTCATAAGGCGCAGCGCTTTTCTATAGCCTTCTGGATGGGGCATACCGAAATTACGATGGATATTTTCTTTCGTATCTTTTCCGCGCTGATGGCCAATCACAGTCAGAGGTCTCCCCTCATACTTAGCGATCCCACCTACAATAGCTGCATCATCGCCATATACGCGATCTCCGTGCATTTCTAGAAAGTCGGTAAACAGATGCTCGATGTAATCCAGAGTCGTTGGACGTTCGCTATGTCTCGCAATTTGGACACGCTCCCATGGTTGGAGGTTCCCGTAAATTTCTTTTTCTAATTGCATAAGACGAGCCTCAAGTTTCTCAATCTCATCACTTAGGTCAATCTCTTTTTCATTAGTAAATGTTTTAAGCTCCGAGATTTTATCTCGCAATTCAACAATTGGCTTCTCAAAAACTAAGTCACTTGCCATCTTCATACACCTCCTTACACATGTTGATGAATGTCTAGTATCGTTGTTAACACTTCTTTCATTTCTTTACGAGACACAACACGATCTAGTTGACCATGCTTTAATAAAAATTCTGCTGTTTGAAAATCATCGGGTAACTCTTGTCTAATTGTCTGTTCTATAATACGTCTACCCGCAAAGCCAATTAGTGCTTTGGGTTCTGCAAAGTTATAGTCGCCGAGTGATGCGAAGCTAGCTGATACACCTCCTGTGGTTGGGTGCGTCATAATGGAAATAAATAATCCACCATTTTGACTTAGCTTTTGCAAAGCAGCACTTGTCTTCGCCATTTGCATTAAACTTAAGATTCCTTCTTGCATACGAGCTCCACCTGAAGCTGAAAACAATAGAAATGGATAGTTTTTTTCAATAGCTGCCTCAATGGCTCTTGTAATCTTCTCCCCTACGACAGAGCCCATACTGCCCATACGGAAGCGTGCGTCCATTACCGCCACAACTGCCGGGAAACCGTTAATATCGCCTTCACCGGTCACTACAGCCTCGTTTAAATCGGTTTTTTCACGATCCTTGGCAAGCTTTTCTTCATAATCAGGAAAATCTAATGGGTTTTTCCCGATCATCAATTTATCATATTCAACAAAACTTCCGTCGTCTAAGAGACTATTGAGTCTTTCATAGGCCGTCATACGGTGATGATGACCGCATGAGTGACAAACAAGAAGATTCTTTTTTAATTCTTTCGTGTACATAATCGTCCGACAAGATGGACATTTTGTCATCAAGCCTTCTGGTACATCTTGTTTTGCACGTTCTGATGGAATTGTGGCATATCGCTTCTTTTTCGTGAATAAATCCTTAAGCATTTCTGCACCTCACTAGCTTAAGAGTCATATTTTTTAGAGCTTATGATCGCTTGTGTACAAGTAGTACAACCTTTTCTTTTAAGAGCTAAAATCTACTATTATGCAAATGTTCGCGCATTGCTTGAAGTGCTTCATCCAAGTTTCGATCTCTTATAGCCGTCACGATCGCTTCGTGCTCTTGAATCGAAACACTCGGCCTTCCTTCTCTTGCTAACGATTGCTTAATCGCGGCTTTATTGTATTCAACAAGCGCAATCCAGATGTTTAGTAAGAGTCGGTTACTACAAGCTTCAACAATGGTTTTATGGAACAAATAATCTTCCTCTACCGGAAAATCACCGTGCTCCCACTCTTCTTTCGAACGATCAATTAAGTGCTGCAATTGTTCTAGTTTTATATCGTCGATTCGTTCAAACGCTAAACGCAACGCTTCTAATTCTACAATTCGCCTTGTTTCTGCCAAATCCTGCTGCGCCGCCTCGTCTTTTAGTAAAAAAGAAAGGATAATGCTAACTAAACGATGGCTATTTACAGGTTTTACAAACGTTCCTTCGCCTCTTCTTGTCTCGATTAAATCTAGTAATTCTAAGGCTCTAAGCGCTTCACGAACAGAGGAGCGACCGACATTTAATCGGTCGCTTAGTTCTCGTTCAGAAGGAAGTCGATCTCCTTCGGTCAAATCATCTTCTTTCATGATTTCATTGATCTTATTAATAACTTCAATATAGACCTTAGGTTGTTGTGATGACATGAGTCAATTCACCTCAATCCATTCTTACTGCTTATTTATCTTTTCCGATAATCGCTAATTGACGAGTTTTCTCAGCTATTTGCTCTGGGTCAACTTTAATTCTTGCCACACCAGTCTCCATCGCTGTTTTTGCTACAGCAGCTGCTACAGCTGGAGCGACACGAGGGTCAAATGGGGCAGGAATAACATAATCTGCTGTTAAATCCGTCTCAGCGACTAAATCTGCAATTGCATAAACCGCTGCTACTTTCATCTCTTCGTTAATGTGTGTTGCACGAACATCAAGCGCTCCACGGAAGATTCCAGGGAAAGCAAGGACATTGTTAACTTGGTTAGGGAAGTCTGAACGGCCTGTCCCAATCACTTTTGCTCCTGCTGCTTTTGCTAATTCTGGCATGATTTCCGGAACAGGATTTGCCATCGCAAAAATAATTGGATCTTGATTCATGCTCTTGATCATCTCTTCGTTTAGAGCACCTGCCACAGATACACCGATAAATACATCTGTGCCTTTGATCACATCTGCCAAATTACCTTCTAATCGATCACGATTTGTAAATTTAGCTACTTCTGCTTTTACATCATTCATTCCGTAAGGACGACCGTCATAGATTGCCCCTTTAGAATCACACATAATGATGTCACGAACGCCCATGCGTTGCATAAGTTTAATGATCGCAATCCCAGCTGACCCTGCTCCGTTTGCTACGACTTTTATTTCAGACATCTTTTTGCCAGTAATCTTCAGAGCATTAATTAAGCCTGCAAGAGTGACAATCGCGGTCCCGTGCTGATCGTCATGGAAAACAGGGATGTTTGTTTCTTTTTTTAGTCGTTCTTCAATTTCAAAACAACTAGGTGCCGCAATGTCTTCTAAGTTCACTCCGCCAAAAGTGGGTTCCATCAGCTTTACTGTTTCAACGATTTTATCAACGTCTTCTGTACGTAAGCAGATTGGGAAGGCATCTACCCCTGCAAATGATTTAAACAAGACTGCTTTCCCTTCCATAACAGGTAGAGAAGCTTCTGGTCCAATGTTTCCTAATCCAAGGACAGCTGTACCGTTACTTACAACAGCCACCATATTGCCTTTCATTGTATATTCATAAACAGATTCAACATCTTCAAAAATCTCTTTACAAGGCTCTGCTACTCCTGGTGAATACGCTAAGCTTAAGTCACGAGCATTTTTCACAGGTACCTTTGATTTAGATTCTAATTTCCCTCGATTGACACGATGCATATGAAGCGCTTCTTCTCTTGTTGTTGGCACAGCAAACACTCTCCTTTAAGTCGGTAAGCAAACCGTTTTTTTATTTTTTCTAGACTAAACTAATTTCTTTTTAAAAATTGGTCTGACCACCTGAAATCATTCTCAATTATATACAAAACTATATTAATCAACAAGGGGAGATTTCGTAAAAACCGATCCTTATCAGCTTTTATTATGAAAATCCCGTTACTCAAAAAATTGCTTATTTTAGTACCACTCGATCTTTTCCTAACTTGCTGATTAGTTCCTGCATGCATGTATTACTCGGTCCGACACGGAAAGATTCTTGAAGCTGAATCGTTTTTTTATGACTTTGTAAGTAGACGATCACATTTGTTTGACCTTGATCGTCATGAAGGAGTTCCTTAATTGATTCAAACTGATCTTGATCTTCTACCTTTAAATAAAGGGCAGGGACGCGCTTTGGTGGGTTTGTAATAGATTCGACCGTTACACATTTCTCTAAGACAAATTGCAATCTCCCTCTTGATTCGTCCACCTTCCCCTCCATAAATAGAAGTGCTCCTTCTTTTAATACTTTTGTATACTGCTTCCATTCACGTGGAAAGACAGTTACTTCGCATTGACCTGTCTCGTCTCCCATTTCCATAAAGGCCATCGGATCCCCTTTTTTTGTCGTGATTTTTTTTACAGCAGATACAAGTCCAGCAATTCGTGGGTGCATAGATTTCATATCAGAAATCTCGACTATTGGTGTACGATCGAACTTCTCTAACACCTCACTCACTTGTTCAATCGGGTGACCAGACAGGTACAGTCCTATCGCTTCCTTTTCAAATATAAGCTTTTCCTGAACCGTTAATGGCTCTACTCGTTCGTAGTCTGGTGACTTTACGTCAATGGTAAAGAGCCCTTCTGACTCATTTTGAAAGGTTTGCACTTTTTCTGCAAATTCATACGCTAAATCTAGCGAATAAAGCAACGTAGCTCGATCTTCTCCAAACTCATCCAGCGCACCAGACTTAATCAAATTCTCTGTCGCTCTTTTATTTACAAGACGTTGATCCACTCTTACACAGTAATCGAATAGATCTGCAAAAGGCTTTTTAGATGAGAGCTCAACAATATGCTTAGCTGCTTGAACACCTACATGACTAATAGGCAATAATCCAAAACGAACAGCATCTTTTTCTAAGGAGAAGAGTAACTGACTTTTAGATAGTGTCGGTGGAAGAATCTCGATTTCACTTCTCTTCATCTCAACTAGTAATTCCTTCAATTTCAATGGCGTATTCCACACACTTGAGAGTAGAGCCGTAAAAAATGCGAGTGGGTAATGAGCTTTTAAATAGGCTAGTTGATAGCTTATCATGCTATAAGCGACCGCATGACTTCGGTTAAAACCGTAGTTGGCAAAGCGCTCGATCAAGTTGAAAATCTGCTGGCTTACTTTTTCTTCATAGGATTTCTGTTTTGCACCAGTTATAAACCTTTCACGACTTCGGTCGAGTTCTTGCTTATTCTTTTTACTAATCGCCCTACGTAAGGAATCGGCTTCAGCAAGCGTAAACCCTGCCATCTTGACAGCAATTTTCATAATTTGCTCTTGGTAGACGATGACACCATATGTTGAACCGATAATTTCTTCAAGGTCTGCATGCAACAGATTGATCTTTTTTTCTCCGTGCTTTCCTGCTACATACTGATCAATAAATTCCATTGGACCTGGTCTGTACAAGGCATTCACTGCAACAATATCTTCAAATTCCGTCGGTTTTAAAGAACGCAAGGCCTGTCGCATTCCACTCGATTCTAGTTGAAACACTCCTGTGGTGTCTCCGGCAGTAAGTAAACGATAGGTTAATTCATCTTGAAGAGGAAGTTCTAATACGTTGATTTTCTTTCCTGTTTGATTCTTTATAATCGCGACAACTCGCTCAAGCAACGTTAAGTTACGCAACCCAAGAAAATCAAATTTCACTAGGCCAACATCTTCTACTACTCCCATCGTTGCTTGTGTAAGCACAACTTGACCTTGTCCTTTTTGTAAGGCTACGAGATCGGTTAACGGGCGTGGACTAATCACGACACCTGCTGCATGGGTGGAAACATGTCTAGGTAAACCCTCAATCGCTTGAGCAATCGTTACGAGTCTTTTCGCTTCTCCTTCCATCAATTGACGAAGCTCCGCCTCTTGTTCGAGCGCTTTTTTTAATGTCATATTAGGAGCAGATGGAATAAGCTTGGCTACTTTTTCTACGAGAAACGCATCAACAGCCAGCGCCTTCCCTGTATCTCTAATCGCAGCTTTAGCCGCTAATGTCCCAAATGTTGCAATTTGTGCCACACGATCCTGTCCATATTTTTGCTGAACATACTCAATCACCTCATCACGCCGATGATCTGGGAAGTCGATATCAATATCAGGTAAAGAAACTCGCTCCGGGTTTAGAAAACGTTCAAACAATAATCCGTACTTCAATGGATCCACATCAGTGATGTACAAAACGTACGCAACCAATGATCCTGCGGCCGACCCTCGTCCTGGACCAGTCATCATCTGACGCCCTCTTGCATACTTCATAAAATCAGACACGATCAAAAAATAATCATCAAAGCCCATTTGGTGAATAATCGACAGTTCATGTTCTAAACGTTGCATGATTTGATCTGTTTTTTGATTCCCAAATCGCTTCCCTACCCCTTCAAAACAAGCAGCACGAAGAGCTTTTTTTGTATCTTGTTCTTTTGTAAAAGGATAAGAGGGTAAGTACCGTTTATCTAAATCTAGTTCCACTCTACACTTTTTATCAATCTCTTCTAAACCGTGTAACACCTCTTTAAAATCGGTGAATAACAGGCTGTATTCGTCTTTGGGCTTTAGGTAGTAAGATCGTTCTTTGTCACCTAGGTCCGCAAGCTGAATCGTTTCGCCAAGACGAATAGCTCTAACTGTCGCATAAGCTTCGTAATCCTCTTTGTTGGTGAACCACACTGGAGTTGACCCTGTGACTTTTAATCCACGTTCAGCAGCAAAACGACAAATCATGCGCCAATGAGTAAGATCATGATCGCGATCACCGGATAGATCGATATACCAATCATCCTTTTGCTGTATTTGAATCCAACGTTGACACCATTCGATCGCTGCTTGTTCTCTTCCCTCGCGAAGGAGCTGTTGGATTGACCCGGCGTCATATGACAAAATGACCACGCAATCATCTAGTAGAGGCAATAATTCCGTTGATTGTAGCTCTCGTTCTTTTTCAGCTTTCATCTGCACCATAGTAGAGATATGTAATAAGTTCAGGTAGCCGTTATGGTTTTTGGCAAGAAGTCGTAGTTTAGCCGGTTCACCTACGTCGCTTGTTTCAATCTGCACTTCCAAGCCAATAATCGGCTTAATACCTGCTTTTGTGCATGCTTGATAAAACGGAATCGCTCCATACATAACGCCTTTATCGGTTAAAGTAAGCGATTGATACCCTCTTTGTTTAGCATGATACACAAGTGCTTCTATTCGATTGGTTGATGAGAGTAAACTATACTCACTATAGACATGAGTTAATAACAAGCCATATCCCCTCTCTTTTCCTTCACTTTTCCGATTCTATTTAACAATCATTTTAATAACGATTAATTCGTTGGTCTTCTGTTCTTTTTCCATTATACATCTTCATGCCTTACTTTCATTTCTGATCTGCTTGTAGAAAATGAATTTCACGCATATTTTCCATCCCTTTCCTATAGTATATACAAACGACTAGGACAACCCACGTAAAGATTGGAGGAATCAATATGGATCGTGACCTTCTCGCAAATTTAATCATTGACTACTTCGTTGCTTTTGGCGTGATTGTAGGTGGTGCGATTATCGGTGGGATTGGCGCCTTTCTTATAGGCAAGCCCCCCTTATCTGTGATGTACAATCTAGCAGGCAGCTTAAAAATCTGGGCCATCGTCGCTGCGATCGGTGGAACATTCGATGTGATAACCAATATTGAACGTGGACTTTTTGAGGGGACGCATGATGATATTTACCGAACATTATTTCTTATTTTTGCAGCTTTATGTGGCGCTCAAACAGGCACAAAACTGATTCAATGGATTGTAGGAGGCGAGCAATTACCGTTATGAGAATTCCTCCATACTATCAACGTCCAAGTTGGCAACGTTTTTTTGCCGGCATAATCATAGGGGTGATTCTCGGTTGGGGTTTCTTTCTTTATCAATACGGTGTCATTTACGAAGGTTTAATGTTAAAACTATCCGAACAAGAAGTAACGATCCAAAACCAAACGAGAACGATTGAGGAGTTACGCAGTCAACAAAAAGAAGAAAACGAAGAAAACCAAAAAAACTTAACTGTCCAAAAGATTGAAATTCATTTTACCAACACACAGAAACTAAAATTAAATCAGCTCACACTCTTTGAGTTGCAGCAACAAGCGTTAGAAGAACTGACGTTTATTGAACGGAAAAACCTTGCGTCCGTTGCCGAAACGAAAGATTTATTGGTTCGCACTCTAGAAAATAAAGTGTTTGAAGTAGGGGATCATCGGCTCCAGCTAGAGGTTGTGTATGTGTTTATGTGGACAAACGTACAAATCGACGCAAGAATCGTCCCTGCTAGCACGTAATCTTAACAGTTTTGAGAACATTTTATAAACTCATCACAAAATTTGATACTTTACTGTATACTTATATGTAACATTAAAAGTTACATATAAGTAACTAGGAGGCTGATACTGTGGACGTGACAGGTAAAGAAATGGTTTTAAGCCGTAAAGCGATGGCCCTAAAGAAAGTAGAAAAGATTAAAGCTGGTTTGTCAGCATTCGCCGAATCAAAAGAAGTGTCAGAAATGATTCGTAAACAATTGGCTAAAGAAGGCATTGCAGTTAGTGAGGATGTAACCGAAGTGGGGTCTTGGTTTATCCCCGAAAAGAAAGCAGCCGACAGTGAGTAAAGAGCATACAGTTCACCACCATAAATAGCGGATCCTTCCATTTGGGGAATCTGCTTTTTTTGTATAGGTCCACAACTAACAGTTCTTCTTCGCCTCTTCATCAATTCAGCTTCTGATCGTCCATCCGTTCTTTTCTTATGCATAAATGGGGCTCTATACAGTAAGTCAACACAATTTTTTGTAACGAAATGGTGCAAAAGACGCAATGGCCGCCGTGATCAAAACAACAATATTCATTACAGGACTAACAAAACCAGACCGGACAGGGGCATCCCCAATCACTAAACCACCTACAATCCCATCGTAATCTCTATCATAAAAGCATCCATAAAGGTAAGAAAAGGTACTCCTTCGTATGACCCTGCAATAGAAAGGGCAAATATAGTCGGGATTATACCCACGTGAAATGTAACTATGGCACGATATATTTTTTATAAAAACTCAACTTCTTATTACCTTGACACCGAAAGCCGAATTTAGTTCTTTGTCAGCAATAATCGTAATAAATAATTGAAAATCCAGATTAATTTCTCCTATAATTAGTTTATGAAATAGGTAACTTAGAACCAGTTAACACATTTAAATATGTACAATGTTTAGGAACTTGAATCAACGTGAATGTTCAATTTGCTTCATCCCTATAACATCGACGTCGAAGCCGTTCTCCATAGAAATGTGTCGAGGCAGTTTACTGGCTAAAGATTCATCCATAAATCTATTTTTAAAGGCATCAGTTTAGGTAATCAATTCTTCACTGACACGTAGTATATTTGAATTCTTTTGAAGTGCTTTTATCTCTTTAGCTGAAAATGTTAATTTCTCATGTTATCTCCTAATCCCTATATAGTGAAATTTAAGTATATAAAAATACCTGCAGATAAAACACTCTTTTTCAAGTGTCTTAACTACAGGTACCATTTTATTTAGCAGTTCCTCTTTTAACAGATTAGATCATAATATAAATAAAGTATTTAAATTAATAATCTTATTAGTTCGCATCAACTTGAGAGAGTGAAATATCAAAACTTACATCTAACTTCGCGTTTTGGTATTCGTTCCCAGCAGTTTCATCTAATTTTGCTCCATATAATACAAAAATACTGTTTGAAGTGCCGCCAGTTCCTACGTTTAATTTTGGTTCTTCATCAAATAGTTCAACAGTATTACTTAAACTATCTTCGGAAACCACGAAAGCTACTGCGTTACCTTTTTCCAGATTATTTCCTGCTGATGTGAGAATTTGAGCTTTCTCTTCATCGGTAGCCCCTTCTAGAATTGGGTAAACCCATAAACCTAGATCATGATAAAACTTTCCGAACTCCTTTCCCCAATAAGGAGACTCATTGCCATTCAGGTGCCCTTCTAAAACAGATAATGATCGATTTTTTTGCTGGTTACCAAACCACCCTGGACCTTGCACAGGACTATTGAAGACGAACATAGCTCCTTGATTGTACTTTTCTAATGACGCCTCACTATTAGGATCATGTTTTGGATCTGGAATCAAAGTTGAGTTGAAAATAGCTTGAAGTTTTACAGGTTCGGTTGACCGGTTCTTAAATTCTGTCCATTGACTAAAAGCAACTCTAGAAGGAGCCATATTGTCAAACTCACCTTTATTTACTTTCATGTTAAATACTTGTGATTCTGGAGTAATCTCAATAACTGAATTTGTAATTTCTCCACTCACTACAGCATTACTTGTAAACCATGAAAACGTTCCGAATCCTGCCCCGATCACTATTGCACCTGCTAATGCTGTACCTAGTAAAGCTTTTTTTGTCTTTTGCATGTTCAACCGACTCCTCTATGTGTTTTATTGTTTTATAGACGTTTGAAGCGAAGGCAATTCTAAGTCTTCACGCGCCATTCCCCCTCTCGTGGAGATAAACTTAACTTACTAGTTTATCCGACTGTCCTTCATTTCTCTTCTTTTCCCCTCCAATCATGTCTATCAGTTGGAATATTCCGATAACAACGGCCGAAAGGATAGGCAATGCGATAAGTACAAAGAAACCAACTGGTCCTGTAAGAAATTGAGCATAATATCCTGCATTAGGAATAATATGTATCTTAACTCCCAATATCGCATCTCTAGGTTTATCGATGTTATCTCCTTGTGCTCGGTACACCATTTGCCCACTTACATCATTTCGCTCAATGGCTCGATGTGTGACTAAAATACCGTCGAGATGTGTATACGTGATGACATCTCCAACCAACGGATCAATGTTTTCACTGATGCAGCCGACATCCCCCTCATCGGATGTCGGCTGCATACTATTTGAAAGAACGGTTAATGATTTTGTAGCAAAAAAAACTTGGGGCTTGTACTACATCTCCCTCTGCGCTAATCACCGAATAGGTGACGGCACCCGCAGCAATAGCCATAATAGCAAGCGTTTAAGTGGATATATATTGAATCCATTTACCCAAGCGCTCTCCTCCTTTCGTCAAAATCTCTATAGCGAATTTCCTATAACTTCATTGTACGTTAAATGTACGTGATTATCAATATTTATTTAAAAAATGTTTTTCAATTTTATTCCAAAAATTTTCGCGCTGATTGTCGAAAGTGTAAAACATTGATGAGTTTTATCTGTTGCTGAATAAAATTCAGTGCAGAACCATTATTCTCGCCGTGCTTAATGGCTTAAAGGATAATTCGTACCCAGTCTTCATCTAAGTTAATCTCTTTATCTTCTCCATAAATTAAATGTACATTAGGAATTTTCAATTGATTTTAAAACTGCATCATTATTTGAATCGAAGGATTCTTTTCTGAGTTCGATTAAAGATATTGACTCTAATTTACGATACAAAGAGATTCTTTCACCGAAATTACTCGTTGTCCTGCTTTTCATGTTCCTCCACCTTCGTTTCACTAACATGCAGTGGAGTAAGTTCTTTTACCTTTGAATTCACAATGTGTGGTGCCTCTTTCACTTTAGTCTCAACCTCTTCTAATTCCAGTTCATCTGCACCTACTTTTTCTACTTCAATCTCCTCATGTATTTCTATATGGATACCTTGACTAGGCATCTATATAGAGAATGAATAAACAAAAAAAGAGGGGGAAGATCCCGCCTCTCTGTTAATTAACATAAGCATTTTGTAGTGAAAACTGTTTGTACATTAAAAGTCGTTTTAGTCAGTTATTCTTATCTACTTATTTCTTGCTTGCTTGAAGTAATTTCTCAATTACTGTACTCGCTTCTTCCCAACTATACACCGTCGCCCCAGAAGCCATTGGATGACCTCCACCATCATGTTCTGCTGCAATCGTATTAATGACAGGCCCTCTTGAACGAAGCCTGACACGAATTTTTTCCTCGTCCTCGACAAAGAATACCCACGTCTTCAATCCGTCTACATCCGAAAAACAATTCACGAGTTTCGAGGACTCACTCGATGTCACGTCAAAACGAATGAGATCTTCCTTTGTCAGCTTCATCACACCGACGACTCCTTCTATCACTTCAAAATGTTGTAATACATGCCCTTCAAGTCTCGTCATTTTCAACTCGCGCTTATGTAATTGACTGTAAAAATTATTTTGATCAAATCCAACCTCGAGTAAGACACTCGTTCGCTGCATCGTTTTAGCGGTTGTGTTATTGTAGCGAAAACGACCTGTATCGCCAACAATTCCTGCATAAAGAAGGGTGGCACTCTCTTGATCTAAGACGAGTTGATGACGCTCAGACTGTTGGTACAATTCAACGATCATCTCACTCGTTGAACTAGCTGTCGTATCCACCCAAACCATATCACCGTATGGCTCTTCATTCGGATGATGGTCAACCTTGATTAATTTACTTCCTAGGTTGTATCGTTTGTCACTAATTCGATCTGTATTTGCTGTATCACACACAATTACTAGGGCGTCTTGATATGTTTCATCCTCCACAACATCCATCTTTCCCAAAAATTGAAGAGACGGCTCTTCTTCTCCCACTGCATAAACCGATTTCTCAGGAAAAGTGCCAACTAGCAATCGTTTCAAACCTAATTGAGATCCTAATGCATCAGGGTCTGGCCTTTCATGTCGGTGAATAATGATCGTTTTAGCTTGTTCAATTTCGTCTAAAATCGAATAAATCATTGTCATAGCTTCGGCCTTCTTTCTAAAATGTCATCATAGTTTCATGATTCGTTCACTAGCATTTACGAATCACACACGCTACAATAATGATAGCATATGAAGGAGGAACTTGTATTATGGACAAAATCATGACCATTATTATTGTCTTTTCAGGCGTCTTTTTTATTTATAATAAAATTAAAACATGGCGTACACCAGAATCACTTTTAAAACGAATCTATCAAACAAAAGCGAATATCTCAATCGGCTTCTTCCTTGTGGCTGTCAGTATTAATTTACTTTACTCCCCTCGTAGTACCGTTGATGTCGTCGTTGGGATTGCGTTTCTTATCTTAGGAGCGGTGAATGTCGTTTTAGGGTATAAAGCATACCGTCATTATATCCCTCAATTCAAAAACCAATAAGCGCTATAAAAAGGGTCTCGGCATTTTTGCCGAGACCCTTTTCTTTATTCAATCAGTTGAGCCATCATAAGTGCTTTCCCTACAATTTTGCCGTCTTGGAAGATCTCTACATCAATCTTTCCATGTTTTCTCCCAATCTCAAGGATTCGAGGCTGGATCACCAACCGGCTTTCAATTTGTACAGGCTTAATAAAATAGAGGGTGATATTTTCTACAACTAGATCACCTTTTTTATATTTTCGCATAATACGACTTCCTGCTTCTGTAACAAGTGTCGTCAAGACGCCGTAGGATATCGTTCCAAGTTGATTCGTCATTTGTGGCGTCACTTCACACTCATACGAATAACCTTCTTCCATAGCGTGTTCTTCAATTCGACTCGTCACCGTATCTTCAATCGTTTCACCTACATGTGGCTGCTTTTGAATCATCTGTAGTGCCTTTAATACATCTTGACGACTAATGACACCAATTAAACGGCGCTGGCTATCGATAACTGGCAACAACTCAATACCTTCCCACACCATCACATGCGCGACCGATGCCACCGATGTTCTTTCATTCACAGTAATGGGGTTTTTCGTCATCACTTTATAAATCGGTGTCTGCTTCGTTGCGCCAAGGACATCCTTCGCCGCCACCATTCCCTGAATACGCATTTGCTCATCAATGACAGGGTAGCGACTATGTCCTGTCTTTGTATTTAAGTCATGCCACTTTTCCACCGCATTAGCTATTGTCATATAATACGTGTCTTGAAGCGGGATGAGGATATCATCAACTAAAATAATTTCCTTTTTAATCAACTGATCATAAATCGCTCGGTTAATCATCGCAGCAACTGTAAACGTATCATAGCTTGTTGAGATCACTGGAAGCTCCAGCTGATCAGCAAGCTCGATCACTTCATCACTTGTATCAAACCCACCAGTGATCAAAACAGCGGCTCCTGCTTCTAAAGCTAGTTTATGACCTTGATAACGATTACCTACAATAAGTAAGTTACCAGCCTCTACATACCGCATCATCGCATCGAGCTTCATCGCACCGATAACAAAACGGTTTAGCGTCTTATGCAACCCGTCTCTTCCGCCAAGAACTTGTCCATCGACGATGTTAACGATTTCTGCATACGTTAATTTTTCAATGTTTTCTTTTTTCTTCTTCTCGATCCGAATAGTTCCAACACGCTCAATCGTACTAACTAAGCTTTGATTTTCAGCTTCCTTAATGGCACGATATGCCGTTCCTTCACTCACATGTAGCGCTTTTGCAATTTGGCGTACAGAGATTTTCCCGCCTACTTCTAAGTTCGTTATGTATTCTAAAATTTGCTCATGCTTTGTAGCCATGATAGCCTCCACACATTCATTCTATCAGCTGTACCTAAAGTATTCTGGCAAACTGTACTAGCACCATTATAAAGCTGATGGAATACAGTATCAAGGCTATCTTGGATTATCCTCGTAGTTTCGCACGTTGTGGCTTTGATACAGATGCAACTTTAACCATTCGTACAGGTTTCTTTTTCAGCGAAACAAGGCCATATAAATTACCTCCAATGACGAGAAAACAAAAAACAAACCAACTCCAGGCAAAAGCCCCTGCTAGCCCACTCGCTTGAAAAGGCAAATGCGAAAGACTATAAACCATCAACGTACTGGCAATTAGTAAACTTAAAAACAAACGCTGTTTCATTTCTGTTTCCCCCATTTATCACAAGTGTCTACTAGTACTATATGAACGATAGTAAAAAAAAGACCAAGCAAGGGACGCACCTCACTTGATCAATTAATTTTTTATTTAAATATCCAATGTCTCTCCGACTTCCAAGACTTTCCCTTTTTTTCCTGACAGATTATCAGCAAATTCATGTGGATCTTGCTCAATCACTGGAAATGTATTGAAGTGAATGGGAACGACTTGCTTCGCTTGTAGCCATCCCGCAGCAATACTTGCATCTTCTGGACCCATGGTGAAATTATCTCCAATTGGAATAAATGCAACATCAATCAGATTGCGTTCACCAATCAGTTTCATATCGGAAAATAGTGCGGTATCTCCGGCATGATAGATTGTTTTCTGTTCAGCTGTAAATAGGATTCCAGCTGGCATACCTGTATAAATAATATTCTGATTCTCTTCATCTGTATAAGCTGATCCGTGAAATGCTTGAGTTAATTTCACTGTTCCAAATTCGAATGTATGCGCACCACCGATATGCATTGGGTGTACATTCACTCCTTGCCAACCAAGGTATGTAGCGAGTTCAAATGGCGCAATGACTAAAGCGTTGTTACGTTTAGCGAGTTCGACCGTGTCGCCTACATGATCATTATGTCCATGGGTTAAGAGAATGATATCTACTTCCAGCTCACTCGCCGACAGATCGGTTAAGTCGTTCCCGGTAATGAATGGGTCAAAGATGACTCTAGTTCCTTTTGTTTCTATTAATACAACTGAGTGTCCATGATAACTTATTTTCATTCTTTTCACTCCCTTAGAATCTATCTACCTCATGAATTATACAATGACAACATCAAATCCTGCTTAATTATTTGTTTCTCTGTTCACATCAAAGAACGTCTGTTTTTTCACTCCAGCCGTTTCAGTCACATAAGAAGCTTCAATTACCGCCCCGCGATCAACCGACATCACGACCTCTTTTAACTTTGGGTACATAAACCGATTCGTAATACAATAAATAAGCATTCGTTCATCTCCTGTATACCCACCTTGCCCATATAAAAAAGTGATTTGAACATCTAATTCTTCAATTAACTTAGCGCCAACTTCATGAGGAGCGTCTGAGATAATCATCACCGATTTCCCTTGATTTAAACCATCTAATACAAAATCAATCAACTTAGAGACAATATAGAAAACAGCGACACTAAACATCGCTTGCTCGAGTGAAAAGACAAAAGCAGCTCCTGTCAAAATGATGGCATTGATCGCCAACAAGAATGTACTAATTGGTATATGGAACTTTTTTTGTAACCAGATCGCAATCATCTCTGTACCGTCTACAGCTCCACCTGCTTTAACAACAAAACCTACCCCAAGACCGAGCATCAAACCACCATATAGCACAATTAACACCTCAGAGGATGTGATGGCTTGCATCGGCGCAAGAAGGGTTAAGGAGATCGTTGTTACCACATTGGCATACAGTGTCCGAATAACAAAACGTTTCCCCATAAGTCTTCCACAAAAAATAAGAGTAGGAATATTTAGTACGAAATAAATAAGCCATATCGGTAAATCAAATAACGCATGCCCCATAATTGCAAGAGCCGTCACGCCTCCATCGACTAAACTATTAGGCGCTAAAATCAATTCTAAACCTGCTCCTACGATAATGGCTCCGACCGTCAAGAGTAAATAATCTATCAGTTTCTTCATCCATTTCTCCTTATCCGCTTATAAATCTATTTTATCATAAAGAGAATATTTTGAAAGAGAAGTAGTTACTGGGGACTACTTTGCAACAACGATTCACTTGGTCCATTCGTTGCAGAAAATGAAATCGACTTAAAAAAAGAGCCCAGAAAAATCTGAGCCCTATCATCACCTTAGATTTTCTTAACAAATTCACTTTTAAGCTTCATCGCTCCAAAGCCATCAATCTTACAATAAAAAATTCATTGATTGACTCAGGTCTATTTTAGGAGGGAACTAAAAAAAGACTACTGAAGCAATCAGCAGTCCATTCAATCTACTACGATTGGTTCCATACCCAAGTTATTAGCCGGTCCTCTTCATTCATGTATCGGATATCAATTTTTTCTACTTTTGGATAGATGCGTTTTACTTTTTGAACGATCTCATCAATGTTTGACTCTTCCTCTAGCTCAATCGTTGTGATGAATTCACTCACTTTAACCTTAGCTTCCTCACCTCTTATGACACGATTCCCATATTCAAACTCGTACGTACTAGGATTATCATATTCGTACTCGTAAGTGACTCCCCCTTCGATAATGGTTACGCGCAATGAATGGGCCGTCATAGTATGAGCTGCACTTATCGGTGTAGCCATCACCATCCATATAAGTATAAAAAGTAAACTATAAATGAACGCTTGTTTTCTTTTCAACACCATCACCTCTTTTACTTACTATGTGAAGGAAGGTGGAAAATTATACAAAAAAACTCTAGCGGTAGCGGTGGATCACATCTACCCCTCCAGTCACCTCAACAACAGTCCCTGTCACCATATCTGCATCCTCTTCACATAAAAACAATACCGTTCGAGCAATATCTTCCCCTGTGCCAGAACGACCGATTGGTGTCTCAGAATCCGGATGCTCTCTCGCTTGTTGAATCGTTGCTTCCTTCATCTCTCCTAATATATTACCAGGACAAACCATATTTGCCGTAATCCCGTATTCGGCCTCTTCAATTGAGATCGTCTTCATAAGTGAGACAAGTCCTACTTTTGCAGCACCATAAGCCGAGCGGTAAATCCAACCTGGTGCACTATTAGCCCCTTGGAAGCCGTACATCACAATGCGACCATATTGTTGCTCACGCATAATTGGGACAACCTTTTTTAGTAAATGATAGACCGCACTCAAGTTTCCCTCAATCATTTCGTACCATTCCGCTTCTTCGTAATCAACGAGCTTTTTACGCTCAAAGACATAGGGCCCAGCGTTATTAATGAGTAGATCGATTTTGCCAAAACGATCGGTTGTTTCTATTACAACACGTTCAATATCTTCCTTCTTAGTGACATCTGCTTGGATAAATTGCAGACGCTCATGTGCCTCTTGCCAACGCTGTTTGATCTTTTCGACCGCTTTAAGGTCGCTTCTATATGTAACAGTAACGGAATAGCCTTCTTTCAACAATGCTTCTGTGACCTGAACACCTAATCCTTTAGAACCAGCCGTAATTAATGCATGTCTCATTAAGTATTCCCCTCTCAAATCAAGCTCTTTTCCTTGATCATACTATGTCCTTTCATGAAAGTAAAAAGACTCGCCTGAACAAAAAAAACACGCGCACTACATTTCATGTAGTGGCGTGTTTTCACTAGCTAAGTTGCTCCTCATTTGAGCTCTCTTCTTGATCGTTTTGCTGATTCTTTTGAGGCTGTTTTGAATGTGTCTCATTTGTGCCTGCATAATAGGCATTCATGACTTGATCATGGACAGCATTCACACCTTCCTCGTCATACATCGAACCTGTTAACTTATGCTCTTTCATGCGAAATCACTCTCCCTAATTGGCTTGTATTTCACATGTAGTATGCACTTGTTTAGGATCATTTATGTTACTGAAACCGCACCTTCTTCTCCAGGCTGTAACAAGTTTTCTGCTTTTTTAATAGCGGATCGCACTTGATTAAATCCAGTTCCACCAGCACTGTTTCGACGCTCGACAACGGTCTTAGGTTGGAGAACGGTAAAGATATCTTTTTCAAATAAGTCACTTGCCTTCTTATAATCATCCATCGACAAGTCTAACAAGTAGACATTTGCTTGAATAGCCTGTAAAACAAGCTTCCCCACAATCTCATGTGCCTCGCGAAATGGCATTCCTTTTGTGGCTAAATAATCGGCTAGCTCTGTTGCATTTGAAAAATCTTGATGAACAGCCTTCTCCATCGTTTCTGATTTAACTGTCATTGTTTCAATCATTCCAGCAAAAATTTTTAATGAACCTTTCACGGTTTCAACCGCATCAAACATGCCTTCTTTATCTTCTTGCATATCTTTGTTATACGCAAGAGGCAATCCTTTTAGAACGGTCAATAAAGAGAACAAGCTCCCGTAAACGCGACCTGTTTTCCCGCGAATCAATTCAGCCATATCTGGGTTTTTCTTTTGCGGCATAATACTACTGCCTGTGGCAAAACTGTCATCCATCTCAACAAATTGAAACTCTTGAGACGACCACAAAATTAACTCTTCACACAATCTTGAAAGATGCATCATTAACGTCGCTGAAGCACTCAAAAATTCAAGGATAAAATCACGGTCACTAACCGCATCTAAACTATTTTCATATAGTCCATCAAATCCTAACAATTCCGCTGTATATTGACGATCAATCGGAAATGTCGTTCCAGCCAACGCTCCTGCACCAAGCGGTGAAATATTCAATCGCTTTAAACTATCTTGATAGCGACTATAATCACGTTCAAGCATCCAAAAGTATGCGAGTAAATGATGTGCAAATGAAATCGGTTGTGCTCTTTGAAGATGAGTATATCCTGGTACCAGTGTTTCGACATGCTGCTTCGCTTGATCTAATAGGGCAGTTTGTACCGATTTCACAGCCTCCATAATCTCTAATGTTTCGTGTCGTAAGTACATATGCATGTCTGTTGCGACTTGGTCGTTACGACTGCGTCCTGTATGCAACTTACCACCGACTGGTCCAATCTCATCAATCAAGAGTTTTTCAAGATTGAGGTGAATGTCTTCATTCTGAACAGAGAATATCAACTCACCTGCCTCCGCTTTCTTTTGCAACGTTTTAAGGCCTGTTTGAATTTGCTCCACTTCATCCATCGGGAGGATTCCACACTTTCCGAGCATCGTTACATGGGCCAAACTCCCCGTGATATCTTCGTGGACGAGTTTCTGATCAAAACCGATCGATGCACCAAATGCATCGACCCATTCACTTGCTGATTTTGTAAAACGTCCTCCCCATAACTTACTCACAGTTTGACTTCCTCCTTCTTTTTGTTCACCATGCTGTGTACTTTCGTCGGTAATCCCCAAAGTGAAATAAAACCGACTGCCGCATTATGATCAAATTCATCGTCTTTTGTATATGTTGCTAGCTTCTCATTATATAAAGAGAACTCTGATTTCCGTCCTTCGACAATCGCATGTCCTTTAAATAGTTTTACACGAACGACACCCGTGACAGATTTTTGTGTTTCTTTTAAAAACGCAGCAATCGCAGGTTGAAGCGGCGAGAACCATAGCCCTTCATAAATTAATTCTGTGAATTTCTTTTCAACAACTGGCTTAAAATGAGCAACTTCTTTAGGAAGAGTTAAATCTTCTAACTCTTTATGCGCTTTAATTAATGTCATCGCACCTGGACACTCATAGACCTCACGAGATTTAATTCCAACAAGACGGTTCTCGACATGGTCAATACGTCCAACCCCATGTTTGCCTGCTAGTTGATTCAAAGCTAGAATTAATTCATCTAATGGATACGCTTTACCGTCTAAGCTAATTGGTACACCTTGTTCAAATTCAATCTCAATGATATCGGCTATATCTGGCGTGTTCTCAAGTGCAGCTGTTAACTCATATGCGCCCTCAGGTGGCGTTGCCCAAGGATCTTCAAGGACCCCACACTCATTACTACGTCCCCATAAGTTCTGATCAACAGAGTACGGATTATCTAAATCAACTGGAATTGGAATGTTATGTTGTTTCGCATAAGCAATTTCTTCATCACGTGACCAACCCCACTCACGTACTGGGGCCAGCACCTCTAGGTCAGGATTTAGAGCTTGAATTGACACTTCAAACCGAACCTGGTCGTTCCCTTTTCCCGTGCACCCATGTGCAACCGCATCGGCACCAGTTTGTGCGGCAATCTCTACTAATTTTTTCGAGATAAGCGGACGAGACAATGCCGAAACAAGTGGATATTTTTGTTCATATAATGCATGAGCTTGCAGAGCAGGAAGCACAAAGCCTTCTGCATATTCTTTCTTTGCATCAATTGTATAAGATTGGATCGCTCCTACTTTTAAAGCTTTCTCTTTTATAAAGTCTAAATCTTTACCTTCGCCAACATCTAGGCCAACAGCAATAACATCATAGCCTTTATCTGCTAACCACTTGATTGCAACCGAAGTATCTAACCCGCCTGAATATGCTAATACAACCTTTTTGTTTTTCATTTTTTATTCCCCCCTATATGAATATTAATACCGAAAGTATTATTTTTATGCATAAATACGTATAAAATGAGGTGAATCAATTTTGAATTCGCCTGTATAAAACCAAACAATTAACTTATTAATATACATAACACTTTATCAACGATTCTTCATTTTGACAAGAGTTTTTCAAAAAAATTTTTAGTTTTATGTTCAAAGTTACACAACTTCGTTACAATAAAAAGAAAGGAGTGGTCGATATGAATGTAGAATTCATGTATGATCAAAGGCTTCACATACATTTACCCGTTCTTCATACTAGCTGGGACAACCTTGATTCTGACACACAAGGATATGTGTTAGAGAAGTGGGAAGAAAGTAGAGGAATCATTCCTGATCGAGTGAAAGAGCTAGAGATCGTAATCAATAAGAAACAGGCTGCCTTAGAGTCTGAAATGAATTTTGAACAGTCATGTATAATAAATAGCGAGATCTCTGAATTTGCTTCTAAGATTAATGATCTATGGATTTGGTTTAGACTAGATCTCTCTCTTTCAGCACAACAAAAAAGCTCGCCTTGATGCCTAGATCAAGACGAGCCTGTTCTGTTTTACCGATCGATTCGTTCAATTAATAATCTTTTTTGATAGAATTTATGTGCTACTTCAATAACTTGTTGAGACAGTCGATAATTCAGACCTGCACCGACAGCCATACCAATAAGAGGTAATCCTTGAATCATTTTTTTTCGAAGCATCGTAATGACAAAGCTTTTCGCAATTTGTCTGACGAAATGTTGTAGCCATTCTGGTTCAATTACTTCTCCTTCTCCCCCGTAAAAGACATCCTCTACATTATGTCCTTCTAGATCCGACCATAGCTTGTCCCAATGATGCGCTTGGAATGCTTTTGGTAAAGTTGCTAGGTGGAATAATTTTAAGGCGATCACCATCTCGTCGGGACGTTTTAAATCATAGCCATAAATACAAGCTATCTGTTGGATTGAACGCAAGTTAATGGCCACGGCTGCAGGTAAGTCGGCAGCTAGAAGAAACATCCCTCCCATCCCTGTCAATCCGCCTTGTGATAGTGATAACAATCGCTGCTTAGCCATCAATTGCTCGGTCATATAATTGAGTTGTTCCATCGATAAATCCCGCATATCAGAACTATCCACCACTGCGGGATCAAACACTTGCGCATATTGAATGATTCTCTTCTTTACCTCTTCATGAGACCTGGTATTTTGTAACCAGGCATGTAAATGAATAAACAAATGATCAAGTTGACGTACAACCTTCTCTTTACGAGTTGGACCTAACTGCTCAAATAACTTATCAGACCATTTTAAATACGTATATTCTACATCCGTCGGTTCATAGTCAAAATATGTTCTTTCCCATTCTCGTATAGACTCTAGACGATGTTGCTCTTTGCTCTTTGTCATCGTTACTCACCTTCTTCTGCTATCTTTTCTAGTTATGATTTAGGATGAAACATTTTCCGCTTAAAAAGTGGTGAATAGACCCACTCTTCTTCTGTTCTTTCATGGAGCATCTCAATTGCATGCAGCTTTGTATTCAGCTGTTTAAGAGACGCAAATAAGATAGCCTCTGCTGTTTTTTCTGATACCGCACTCCCATAGCCAGTTTCTACTTCGCCATTTTGACTCAAAAGAAGATGCTTCAATGCTATTACTTCTACATCATTCTCTGAAATTCCTGCCTCTCTCGCGGCATCATTAATCATCTCAATGCCAAGTACTAGGTGACCCATTAATTCACCGCTCGTCGTATAATCAGGAGCCACAACATCACGCAATGCTTTTGTTTTACCAATATCAGATAACATACATGCAGTAAGGACTAGATCACGGTTCACATAAGGATAAAGTGGCAACAACTGATACGCTGCTTGAGCGAGTTGCACAATTTGGTGTAGCAACCCTGCATAGTACGCATGATGATACATCTTTGAAGCAGGCAATGTCGTTATCCGTTCTCGCACTTGACGCCTAGAAAACAATTGTTTCATGATCGTCCGTAAAATTGGAGACGTGATTTCCTCCATCATCATTCGCAATTCTTGCCATAAATCTTCCCGCGAAATTCCTCTTCTCGAAATAAGCTCACTCACCAACACATCATCTTCAGGTGTGACTAGACGAACGCGAGACAGTTTTAACAACTTTTTTTGTTTATAGGTAACAACAACACCTTCTCCTTTAATCAACACTTTTGGCTGGAGTTGCTCCTTTTGTTCTAGTGTAAGGTCCCATAACTGAGCTGGGACGAGCTCTAAATTCCGTTCAAGCAATAGCGTTGCGTACTCACTTCCGTTTGAAGCTTGCCTGAACTCGCGCTCTCGAATTAAAAAGAAGTCTGTCACCTTCTCCCCATCTTGCGCCTCTAAAAATAGAGCCATAGCCGCTCCCCCTCTAACTTCTTTCTCATTGTCTATATGTACTCTTAACTGTCTATCTATATGATAGCTTGTTTTGAGGCATGAAGTAAAATGTATGGATATAAAAATAAGCACTGCTCACAATCGATGTAAGCAATGCTTGTAGTTATTGGATTATTGAGAAAGACGCACTGTATCACGTGCAATCATAACTTCTTCATTCGTTGGGATAATGATTACTTTAACTGGTGAGTGAGGGTAGTTAATAAACGCCTCTTTCCCACGTACTTGGTTAAGAGCTGGATCCCAGTAAACGCCCATGAATTCTAAGCCTTTTAATACACGCTCACGAATCACGTCACTGTTTTCACCAATACCAGCTGTGAAGATGATCGCATCGACGCCACTCATACGTGCTGCGTAAGAACCGATATACTTATGAATACGTGATGTGAACACTTCAAGAGCTAGCTCCGCGCGCTCATTACCAGCTTCTGCTTCACTTTCGATGTCACGTAGGTCACTTGAGAAACCAGACACACCGAGAAGTCCACTTCTCTTATTTAGAGTGTCAAGAACACCTGTTGCATCTTGTCCTGTTTTTTCCATAATGTATGGAATTAAAGCAGGGTCAATGTTACCAGAACGTGTTCCCATTGTCACACCTGCAAGTGGTGTGAAGCCCATTGATGTATCGATTGATTTTCCACCTTCAATAGCCGCAATACTTGCACCATTACCAAGGTGACAAGAAAGTAAGCGAAGTTGTTCAATCGGACGATCTAATAATTCAGCAGCACGCTCTGATACATACTTATGAGATGTTCCGTGGAAACCATATTTACGGATTCCAAAATCAGTATAGTATTCATATGGCAAGCTATATAAGAAAGAGCTCTCAGGCATTGTCTGATGGAACGCTGTATCAAATACCGCTACAGCTGTAACATTCGGTAATACTTCTTTGAATGCACGAATTCCAACTAGGTTCGCTGGGTTATGAAGAGGCGCTAATTCAGACATCTCATCAATTCCTGCTAACACTTCGTCTGTAATTAATACTGAATCGTTGAACTTCTCTCCACCATGTACTACACGATGACCGATTCCATCGATTTCATCAAGAGATGAGATGATGTTTAATCCAGTTAATTTTTCAAGTAGGATTTTTACAGCTACTGAGTGATCTGGAATATCTGTTGTCTCTTTATGCTTTTCTCCATTTACTTCAATTGTAAATACACCGTCACCAAGACCAATACGCTCAACTAAACCTTTTGTTAATACTTCTTCTTCAGGCATTGTTAGTAATTGGAATTTTAATGATGAGCTACCAGCATTAATCGCAATAATTTTCGCCATGTTAAGACAGCTCCCTTTTCCTTCGATTTATTTCATTTGACTATCATACTTGATATCAATACCTTTCCATTTAAGCACCCTGAAAATACCTTTTCAAGTAAAATCGCCAAATTTCGTCTTGTTTCGCTTAAATTCTTTATATTCAGATTTGAAACCGCTTTATTGAAGGTTCAGTTTGTCAGGTGAACCATACAACGAGCTAACATTCCCAAAAAAAGCCTGTTGCTACGAAATTATAGCAACAGGCTTTTTTTCTATAGTCCTAGCTCTTTTTCAAACCATTTATTGATCTGGTTCATCATGTCACTCAATGCATCTTTTTTTCCAAATGAAGGCAATTCAGCTAATAACGCTTGCTTAGGTTGCTTCACATCTTTTCCTTGTTTTTGAAGCATTAAAATACTTTTTCCATGCTTTTCTGATGTAAACATCGTTTTCGGTAATTGGAGCAACCCATGTATGCTCGTATGCTCCTTTAAGTAGGCATGAAGCTTCGGAGCTTGCTCACTTTCAAATAAGAAATTAGGGATGACAAAAAATAAGAAGCCACCCTCTTTCACACGATTAATACCTCGCTCAATCATCAAGTGATGAATGTAAGAGTGCCCCTCATCAGCTTTTAAATCATACTCTTTTGCAATAGTGTCATGTGGGTAATAACCGATGGGTAGGTCCGTGACGATAAGGTCGACCTCAGGAAATTCAATTGGCTCTATACTGTCCTTGTGGAACAACTCCATTTCAATTTCTTGCAAGTTCGAGCTGACAAATGCCAGTTTTAATAACGTTTCATCGACTTCGAATCCGAAGCCTTTTGCCGGGTTGGCTGATTGGTTTAACAAAGCTGTTGCAAGATTTCCAGAACCAGCGGCTAAATCAAGCATCGAATAGCCCTCTTTTTTACTAGCTGTGACTTTATTCACTAAGTAACTTAAGAATAGGCATACAGCATCTGGGGTCATCGAATGATTCGGCTGAGTTGCGCCTTTCATCCCTTTTAATACTGTTAATTGATAGGCTTTGCGGATATCCTCTTTTGATAGCTCTTCAAGGGACACCTCTTGAATGAGATCACGTAGTTGGTCTTTTACTTCTTGAGTAACTACTTGAACAACGTCTCCTTGGAATAGGTTCTCTCCCATTTCAGCTAAACCTTCAAGATAGGTAAACGACTCTTTCTCCTCAAGCAAAGTAGCTCCTTTGTCCAAACATCGAAAGAGCTCTTCCATTTTCGAATTCATTATACTCATCACTTTCAACTCCTATTTAAAAAAGGGCCACCTACTATAAAGCATAGGATTGACCCTTGATCTAGCATCATTATTTTGCTTCTTTAGCAGCGTTAATTGCCGCTTCGTAATCTGGGTGATTCGTCGCCTCAGATACATATTCAGCATATGTTACAACGTCATTAGAATCAATAACGAAAACAGAACGAGCTAATAAACGAAGCTCTTCGATGGCCACACCAAACGCTTGTCCAAACGATAAGTCACGGTGATCTGATAATGTTTGAACATTTTCAATTCCTGCCGCTGCACACCAACGCTTTTGTGCAAATGGTAAATCAACGCTAACCGTTAAAACTTCCACATTGCCAAGTGAAGCTGCTTCTTCATTGAACTTACGTGTTTGCTGGTCACATACTCCAGTATCGATCGATGGAACGACGCTAATTAAACGAACCTTGCCTTTTGTATCAGCTAACGTTACTTCAGATAAATCATTTGCTAACACCTTAAAATCTGGTGCTACTGCTCCCACCTTTACTTCTTTACCAAGTAAAGTAACAGGGTTTTGTTTAAATGTAATTTTCGCCATGGTTTATCCTCCTAATCGTCTCTCGATTATGTACGTATTCATCATACACGAGCAGAAGATAAAAATTCAAGTAACAACCTTAGATCTCTACACTTGGTAAAGCACAAAAAAAGAATGGGGGGAACCCATTCTTTAAATTGGTGGTTGATCTTGTCGCTGTTGATACTGGGTATTCGGTGTATGTGTTTGATGGGTTTCTTTTTGTGTCGTATCCATCTTCATCATTTGTTGAATCTTGTCTACGACTTGAGGGGCAAAATCGAGAAGTTTTTCATAAAGATGTGTACTACTATCCAGATGGACCATTTTCACACCCGAACTTCCTACTACTAAAAATGCAATTGGGGTAATTGATACACCACCACCGCTACCGCCACCAAACGGGTGCTTATCCGCATGACCTTCTGAGCTAGATGGACGATGTTGCTCGATCACAAATTCACTACCACCAGCAGCAAACCCGAAGCCCACTTTAGAGACAGGCATAATAACGCTCCCATCAGGGGTTTCTACAGGGTCACCGATGATCGTGTTTACATCGACCATTTCTTT
This sequence comes from Bacillus sp. FJAT-45037, assembly GCF_002797325.1. Lineage (GTDB taxonomy): Bacteria > Bacillota > Bacilli > Bacillales > Bacillaceae_D > Alkalihalophilus. Next base: position 2,351,384 of record NZ_KZ454938.1, read on the forward strand.
CAAATTCTCCATAGCTGTCTTCATTAACCCTTGAATCGGATGATCAGACATTTCTATTCCCTCCTTTATTTGTTACATGCTTTGCTCGACGGATGGACCTGTATTCGACTTAGGCCTACGTCTCCAATGCATAACGATCAAAAGACCTACAAAAATAGCATGCCCGATCCGAAACGTAAACATGCAAGAAAAATAGGTACGAGAAATCATTCCTTGAAAATGAGGGGTAATAGAGAGATCTGGCATCCTATGTACCTTTACATGATTGGCAATCAATCCGTAGAATGATCCCTTTAGTGCCCATAACAGACCCGTCACTGAACCTGTTGTAGCAGCATCGCCTATGCCAATTTCTGAGTACCAATGAAATCGGTACAGGTGAATATGTCTACAAAAACGTCTAATGATTCGGTTTAAGCCAATGATATGTCGAAACCATCTTTCCGCTAAGTGAATGTCATGCATAATCGTTTGCACAGTGATTTTTTTATCTTTCTTTGTTTTATGTCCTCCCACACTCTCCTCTTCCTCAACCACAATGGCAGGAGATTCTTCATTAATTTTTATTAACGGGGCTTCAAAGGTATACACTCTCATCCACCATACATGCACGGCTACCTCAAGTAAATCATCATCCTTTATATGTTTGTAGGTGATGTCGACTTTCACCTTCGTGATAAACAAAAGAATCATGAGTGCGAGCAAACATCCTACGATACTAAGAAACCAAATCATCATAAACTCCTTTATGGAAATAAATAGTTAATGATTCTATCGTTTCCTCGAACAAAAAAAATAAACCTACCTAATTTCTTAGGCAAGTTTATCGTCTTCTCGGTCGTGTTCATGAATGACATATGAATTGGCAACCATATCGTGTAATCCTTGTTTTTTCGATGTAAAGGCTACTGTAATATAGAGTACATATAAGAGTGCAAAGGACTGATGAAGGACTCTTCCTACGCCTTCACGAAAGATCGTCGCTCTCCAGCTCAGTAACGCGCCATCACGTGTTACCACTTTTAAACCAAACACCATTTTTCCAAGTGTTGCTCCATAATATTTCGTCATAAGCGCAAAATAGACAAAGAAAAATAGCGCTGAAACAAATAAATCAATCACACTATACATCGATCCGAGGGTATAACGAATATCTGTTAAATTCAAGATCGGTCCAAGTAAGAGCCAACGAATACATAAGAGAATCAGGCTATCTAAACTAAACGCCCAAAGTCTCATCCAAAACCCCGCATAGCGCACTGGTAAAGGTTGAACCTGTCTCGCTACTTGTTCCTGTTCTTTCACTCCTTGTCTTTCTTGCATCTCTTGTCGCTCTTGTAACAATCGACGGTTGCGAGGGCGAGACCCACGACTTATCATCACTTGATCCATCGAGATCCCTCCCTACTCTGTGTATAAATATTTTAACGTCGGAGCACGTCGCTCTGTTAATAATTGTTCTATCCCATGCCACTCATTATTTCTGACTAGTAGTTGTTGCATAGACATCGTAAACATATTAAAGATTCCTGTATCCGCCTCATATTTGACAGCTGAATAATTCCCACCAAGGTCTTCTCTCATCATTGAAATCGTATCATCAAGGTTTCCTAACTCGTCAATTAGATCAACTTCCAATGCTTGTGTTCCACTATAAATACGTCCATCAGCTAGTTGACGAACTTCACTGTCAGACATGTCTCGACCCTCTGAAATAATGCGGACAAATTCATCATACGACTCATCAATTAAAGACTGCAAAATTGCACGATCGCCCTCTGTCATTTCACGCGTGGGTGACATAATGTCTTTATACTCACCACTTTTTATCGTATTGAATGTCACTCCGTAATTTTCTGCTAATCCAGTAACATTAATCGATTCCATAATGACACCGAGAGAACCTGTAATGGTTTGCGGACTCGCAACAATCTTATCAGCTGGTGCTGCTATGTAGTACCCACCTGAGGCAGCCATACTTCCCATTGATACATAGACCGGTTTATCGTATTCTTGTTGAGCTTCTAAAATTTTATCATAAATTTCTGCACTTTCGACGACTCCACCACCAGGAGTGTTTACACGAAGGATAATTCCTGCTGTTGAAGCACTTTTGGCTGCGTGTTCAATTTGAGAAAGGAATTTCTGATGTCTGTATCCTTGTGCATCAAAAAGACTAACCGAATCGCCTGTATCTTGAATCACCCCGTTTAATTCTAAGACAACAATCGACTCTCCGAATTCATCCCCCTCATCAATGACACGTTCTGCCCATCCTTGTTCACTTGAACCAAACATACTTTCCATATTTGCCCCTGCCTGAGAGGTCGCAACATTTACACCTACTGATGCAACGACGAGCATTAAAGCTGCGATTAAAGCTAACCAACGTTTTCGACTCATTGTCCCACTCCTTAATAATGTTCCTTTGATTGTTTTGCTAGACAAAGGTTATGATAACATAGAACACTGTTAAAATTCATATCTAAAGGAATTGATTTCCTTAAATTCTCACTTAACAAAATGAAGGGATGATCAGTATGCTACCGAGAAAAAATCTTTACTTCTTCTACAAACAAACACCTGAAATGAATGATGTCGTCACCCCGTTAAAGGAACTTGCTGAAGAAAATGGTTTTCACCTAGTTGAATCCATTAATGAAGCAAATATTATCGTCAGTGTGGGAGGAGATAATGCGTTTTTACAGGCAACGAGAAAAACAGGTTTTCGCGATGATTGTTTATACATAGGGGTCAATACAGATCAACTAGGCTTCTACACTGATTTTACAGTAAATGATGCTGATCGTATGATTGAAGCGATGAAACATGAAGAGCTAGAAGTAAGACGTTACCCTATTCTTGAAGTAACCGTCAATAATGAAAAACCGATTTATTGCTTAAATGAATGTTCAATCCGCTCAAACATCATTAAAACATTTGTTATTGATGTTGTGATCGATGATTTCCATTTTGAAACATTCCGCGGAGACGGAATGATTGTCTCTACTCCGACTGGAAGTACAGCTTATAATAAATCTGTCAGAGGGTCGGTTATTGATCCAACATTACCTTCTATGCAAGTAAGTGAGCTTGCATCGATTAACAACAATCAATTCCGCACACTCGGAAGCTCGTTTGTGTTGGGTAAAGATCGTAGGTTACTCTTAGAGGTTATTCAAGATGGGAATGATCACCCTATTATCGGCGCAGATAACGAAGCGCTCAGCCTTACCCACGCGAAACAAATTCAGATTAAATTAGCCGATCGACAAGTAAAGGTACTAAAACTCAAAACAAACTCCTTCTGGCACCGTGTGCAGAGAAATTTCTTGTAACATCAGCCGTTGCTCGTAAAAAGAGGATAGAGAAAAGGATTTAACCTAAAATCCGAACAAAGCATTAGTAGTGTAATGAAGCCACTCCTGAAATACACTCCGCTAAGTCTGTGCATTGTTCGGATTCTTGCTGATGAAAACACTTTCGGCCCATCCTGTTTTTTATACTCCTATTATTTAAAGCTTATTCAACGTTGTAATCATACATGATTGTATTATCAACAACAGTCTTGATTACTTTTGCATCAAGGGCCCTGTCTGCTGGTTGTGTAAATAAGTCAATATCCAGAACCGTAAAATCAGCCACATACCCTGGAATAATAAACCCGCGCTCATCTTCCTTTTCGATCGCCTTTGCACTGCCTAATGTAAATAGTTGCACCGCTTCAAACATCGTTAATTTCTGATCTGGGAGATATCCAGCATGTTGTTCTCCAGGTCTTTTCCGTGTGACTGCCGCATGAATACCAAGTAACGGATCAACCGGTTCAATCGGGGCATCAGATCCCCCCGCACACCGCAGTCCAGAATCAAGTAACGTCTTCCAAGCGAAGGAATACGACATCCGTTCTTCTCCTAATCGTTCCATCACCCAAGGGAAGTCCGCCGCGACAAATCGAGGTTGGATATCCAATACAACAGGTAGTCTCTTTAATCGCTCTAGCAGCTCCGCACTAACGACTTGAACATGTATCAATCGATCTACTCCTGTTTGACAAGGATGTATCTCAATCGCCTCTAACGCCATGCTAAGAGCTTCATCGCCAATCGTATGAATCGCTACAGGCATATTATTTGCTCTCGCTTTTTTAACAAGGCGATTCAGTTCTTCTTGTTTGTGCATCGCTACTCCATTTGTACGTGGATCATCTGTGTAGGGATGTTGCAAAAGTGCCGTTCGACCACCTAACGCTCCATCTGCAAAAATTTTCATGGCCCCTAACTCTATAAAGGAATTAACGGCTCCTCTCGCATACCCTGTTTCTTTCATTTCTTCCATTGCTTCATGATGGACAAGAAGATGAGTTCGGAATTTCGTGTCTTTACCATCAATCACCGATTGAAAAGCATCTAGTGTCTTTTTAAATCCTCCGTAATAATGAAGGTCTTCGCTATGACCTCCGACCAATCCGAGTCGAAGCATGTCTTTTGTTGCTGTTTGTAACGCTCGTTTCAAATAATCATCTGAAACTGTAGGGATTACTTTTTTCACTAACTCTGTGGCTGCATCGAGTAAATACCCGGTTGGTTCTCCGTTGGCATCTCGGACGATCACTCCACCTTCAGGATCTTGCGTATCCTTGTTGATCTCCGCAAGCTCCAAGGCCTTCGTATTAACTAAAGCAGCATGTCTGCAAATGCGTGTTAAAAACATAGGATGATGCTGCGAAATTTCATCTAGTTCCAGTCGATGAAAGATCTTACGGTCGATAAAATTGTTTTCATTCCAGCCCTCAGCAAATACCCATTCACCTATGGGGGTTCCCTTCACTTTATCTTCTAATTGTTGATACATCTCTGTTGCTGAGAACGTATTTGATACATCTAACCGAATCAGACGCTCTCCATGACCAACCATATGTAAGTGACTATCAACAAACCCTGGGTACACATATTGCCCCTCAAGATCCACTTCCTCTTCGATTGTCTCACCATACTGTGCGATTAACTCTTCTTTTGAACCGGTTGCGACAATCACACCACTTTCTACATAGAGAGCTTCAACGTGTTCTTGTTCTTCTTTCATCGTAAAAAAAGTACCGTTCCACCAAAGCGTATTCACTTCGCATTCCTCCCATCCATTCGTTTCAATTCTTCTTTTTTCATTGATACTATCCTGACAGAAAACGTGTAAAGTTGCAATCTGTAGGCATTTACATAAGAAAAAGCACAACTATCGTAGCTGTGCTTTTCTTCCATTCTGTTCGAGCGCTCGCTCAATTCCAAGACAACATTTTATGCGTTCGCATGCTTTTGTTTTTCTTGTTGGCGAAGCTCGATCCGTCTAATTTTACCTGATGTTGTTTTAGGTAATTCATTCACGAATTCAATTTTTCTAGGGTATTTATAAGGTGCCGTCATCACTTTCACGTGCTCTTGAAGCTCTTCAATCATTTGATCTTTCTTAGCGTCATCAGGGTTACGTAGCACAATAAATGCTTTGACGATATTTCCACGAATTTCATCTGGACTTGCAACGACTGCGCATTCTCTAACAGCACTGTGCTTTGTTAAAGCATCTTCTACTTCAAAAGGTCCAATCGTGTAACCAGAGCTAATGATGATGTCATCACTACGTCCTTCAAACCAGAAGTAACCATCTTCATCTAATTTTGCTTGGTCACCCGTGATATAGTAGTCACCTCTATATGCCATAGCCGTTCGTTCCGGATCTTTATAATATTCTCGGAACAACGCAGGTGCACTCTTGTGAACAGCAATATCCCCTACTTCACCAGCCTGAACTGGCGCTCCATTTTCATCAACGATGGTCACTTCATTACCTGGAGTTGGTTTTCCCATAGAACCAGGCTTGATTTCCATTCCTTGAAGAGTACCAATTAACAATGTATTTTCTGTTTGGCCGTAGCCATCGCGTACATTAACGTCGAAAGCACGCTTAAATGTTTCAATCACTTGACGGTTTAATGGCTCCCCAGCAGATACTGTGCTTCGTAATTCAGGTAGTTTGTACTTTTCAATCGTTTCAACCTTTGCCATCAAACGATACTCTGTCGGTGTACAGCAAAGAACATTGATCTTCTCGTCTTCTAAGCGCTGTAAGTAGCCCTCTGGCTCAAATCGACCGTGATACACATATGCAGTTGCCCCTACTCCAATCGTTGAAAGGAACGGGCTCCAAATCCATTTCTGCCATCCTGGCGCTGCCGTTGCCCATACTTTATCGCCTGCTTGTACATCAAGCCACATTTTTGATGCTACTTGAAGATGTGCATATGCCCAACCGTGAGTATGTACAACAGCCTTAGGATTTCCTGTTGTTCCTGATGTGTACGGGAGAAAAGCAAGCTCGTCCCTTTTCGTTTCTGCGCCTTCATAGTAATCGCTTTCATTTTTTGCTTCAGCAACAAGATCCACCCATCCGTCCATCGCTTCACCGATAATTAATTTTGTTTCAAGAGTCGGTGTCGAGTTTTCTAATGATTGAATTTCGTCTGTAAAACCAGTAAATGCAATAACTGCTTTAGCCTCTGCATGATTAATGCGATACGCTAAATCCTTTGCACGTAACATTTCTGAACACGGGATAATAACTAGACCTGCTTTTAAACAAGCTAAGTATGAGTAATAGGCTTCAGGAACTCTCGGTAAGATAAGTAATACCTTGTCTCCTTGTGTTAGTCCTTGGCTTCTCATAGCATTCGCAAATTGGTTTGTTTGTGCTACTAATTCTGGATACGTAATGATGCGGCGGTTATTCTTATCATCTGACCAATCGATGGCCACCCGGTCTTCATCTTTTGCGAAGCGTTCTACTTCATGAGCTAAATTGTAAACCTCAGGTGCAATAAGTTGTTCTCGTTCCATAATCATCCTCCTCCATAATTTAACCGTACTTCGCTTGCTAGCAGAACTTAAACTTCTGCCCTCCACATCATTATACAGAATAAAATGATTTTTTTGAATATTATTTTAGAAAGTTCACAAAATAAAAAAAGAGGACGGATAATCCGTCCTCTTTTCAGCCATATTATTTAATTATTGTTGGTGTCCTTGGAATTGTTGTTCAGCCATTTGAACAAGACGTTTTGTGATTTCACCACCTACAGATCCGTTTGCACGAGCTGTAGCATCAGGTCCTAATTGTACACCAAACTCAGAAGCGATTTCATATTTCATTTGGTCAAGTGCTTGTTGTACTCCAGGTACGACAAGTTGGTTTGAGCTGTTGTTGTTAGCCATGTGTCTCACCTCCTTCTGTACTAATAGAATGAGTCACATGTCTACTTTACATGCATCAATTTATATGGTAATTAATGAGAAGGTTTACAATTAGGACACTGCACGCAACTTATCGATGTTAAAACAGATCATCAATGTCTTTTGAAGCTTTTTCAACGCTAGTAATTTGGATCGATTCTGTGCGGTTGACTGCATCATTGACATAATGCTCCACATCTAAATATTTCTCGAACTTATTAGCATGCTCACGTTTAGGACGTGTTTTTGAGTCTGTTGGTAAGAAGATTGTGCAGCAGTCCTCAAATGGTAAGATCGAAGTTTCATACGTATCAATCTTTTTTGCGATCTCAATCACTTCAAGCTTGTCCATCGTAACTAGCGGTCTAATGATTGGCAAGTTGGTCACTTCATTGATTGTGTTCATGCTGTGAAGAGTTTGACTTGCTACTTGGCCTAAACTTTCCCCAGAAGCAATTGCTAAGATTCCACGTTCATTAGCAATTCGTTCACTAATTCGTAGCATCATTCTTCTCATTAGAGTCATTTGGAAATTGCTTGGTGCTTCCTTGTGTAAATGCTGTTGTAATTCTGTAAACGGCACGAGATGTAAACGAATGCTCGATCCGAATTTCGTTAACGATTTAGCTAAGTCCATTACTTTTTGCTTCGCTCTTTCATTCGTATAGGGCGGGCTGTGAAAATGAATCGCTTCGATTTTTGCTCCACGCTTCATCGTTAAGTATCCTGCAACAGGGCTATCAATTCCGCCTGATAGCATTAACAACACTTTCCCACCCGTTCCAACTGGTAGTCCACCGGCACCTGGGTATTGACCGAACGTCAAATACGTCGCAGTCTCTCGAACTTCGACACGAATATTTAGGTCTGGATGATGAACATCCACCGTTACCTCTTCTGACTGGCTTAACACATAACCACCAATCATTTGGTTGAGTTGTTGAGAATCAAGAGGGAATTGTTTGTATGCGCGGCGAGAAGTAATTTTAAACGTTTTGATTCCCGCTATTTGCTGTTCTTGTAATATACCCAATGCCGCTTGTTTCATCTCATCTACATCATTTTCAACTTTTAATGCGAGGCTAAATGAATGAATTCCAAAAATGTTTTTCAACTTCTCCATAATCGGTTCATGCTCTTCATCATTCAATTCAATGATGATTCGTCCGTACGTGCGCTTAAATGTAAGTCCTGAAAACGGCTTTAATGTGTATTTCATATTTTGAAGAAGTTGTTTTTCAAAAAAAGAGCGATTTTTCCCTTTTAATGCAAGCTCTCCAAATCGTATAAGAATATGGTTATATTTCATTTTAATTCCTAACCCCCACTAGTGTTGGTAATAATTTCTTTAGTTCATATAAGAATGTCTCAATGTCTTTCTCTGTTGTTTCATAAGAAAGACTGACTCGTATAGCTTGGCTCGCCTTATTCGAATCTAACCCCATTGCTAAAAGAACCCGACTAGGCTCAGCAAGCTTTGAAGAACAAGCTGATTTCGTTGAAACAAAAATCTTTTTCGAAGACAATGATTGAATTAACACTTCTGGCTTCATCGAATCAACGGAAAAATTAATAATATGATGGGCAACATTCTCATGAGGACTGTTTAAAGAAATCCCATCAATCGTTGGCAAACGATGAATTAGCTTAGAGTGTAGCTTCACCAATTGTTTTCTTCCTTCTTTAGCTCTTTCTAACTCCATGCGAAGTGCTTTAGCCATCGACACAGCACCTGCAACATGCTCTGTTCCAGAACGCATTTGCATTTCCTGAACGCCACCATGAATTTGTGGCTTTAGTCTAACACCTTCTCTAACATATAAAAATCCGCTGCCACGTACACCGTGAAATTTATGAGCAGAAGCCGTCAGAAGATCGACCTTAGCACTTTTTATATTTAATGGTACTTTTGTTAACCCCTGGACATCATCAACGTGAAATCGAACTTGTGGATACTTCGTTAATAGTTGACCAATCTTCTCAATCGGTTGAATTACACCTGTTTCGTTATTAACGTGGATGACGGACACTAAGATCGTTTCTTTTCGAATCGCTTGTTCTAACGCTTCAATTGAAACTCTTCCTTCATGGTCGACAGGTAAATAGGTAACATCAAATCCGTCACTTTCGAGTTCTTTGTACGTTTCGTAGGAGGAAGCATGCTCAATCTCTGTTGTGATAAGATGTCTGCCTTTCGAACGTTTATGATACGCTGTTCCTTTAATTGCTAAATTATTTCCTTCAGTTCCACCAGAAGTGAACAGAATCTCCCTTGCTGAGACTACTAAAAGAGAAGCAATGGCTGCTCTTGCTTTTGACAGCAATCCTTCTGCTTCCATCCCGAGTGTGTGTAAGGAGGATGGATTCCCGAAATAATCGAACGATACTTTTGTATATGTTTCCAACACTTCTTGATGAGGACGTGTGGTTGAACTATTATCTAAATATATCATAATGCACGACTCCTTTGGTAATGATGCTCATTCCGTTTACTCGTGTATGCATCAATATATCTTAGCACAAAATGTCTAAATGACAAGATGAGAAAAATAAAGAAACAGGCAACTTGATTAATAAATTGATTATTCGTTCTTTTTATAAACTATTAAACAATTCATAAGATTTATGATACGATAACCGACGGATAGAACACTTGTCTAAATTCGTCGATTGAGTTTTTTTATTATTCAAAACAAATGACGAATTAAGCTGCGCTTTAGACTATACGCCTAGTAAAGGTTCATTAACTATTTGGAGGAATAAAGATGAATAAAACATTACCGACAAGAGATTTAGCTGCATTAGGCTTTTTAATGTTTGCGCTGTTTCTAGGAGCGGGAAATTTAATTTTTCCACCATTATTAGGACAAGAAGCTGGTGAAGCACTTTGGCCTGCCATTATCGGATTTCTTGTTACAGGGGTTGGATTACCACTGCTCGCTATTATTGCCGTTTCACAGGTAAATGGTGACTTACATCAATTAGCCAACCGTGTACACCCGGTCTTCGCCATTATTTTTTCATTTACCGTTTATCTTGCAATCGGTCCTTTCTTCGGAATTCCACGAACAGGTACCGTTGCATATGAAATTGGTGTTGTTCCATTTTTACAGGGTGGACAAGCAACAACTGGATCGTTATTCATCTCGACACTTATCTTTTTTAGCATTACGTTTTCACTCGCATTAAACCCAGCAAAATTAGTTGATCGTGTCGGGAAGATTCTGACTCCACTTTTGATCATTTTAATTGCCATCATCTCGCTACGAGGTATTTTCGCTCCTATGGGCAGTTTCGAAATGGCCGAAGCGAAATATGCATCGGGTCCTTTCTTCTCAGGCTTCCTTGAGGGCTACTTGACGATGGATACGATTGCCGCACTTGTTTTTGGTATCGTTATCATGAATCGATTAAGAGAGAAAGGCATCACCGATCGTGCTCAAGTTCAATCTTTTACCATCAAAGCAGGTATCATTGCGGGAGTTGGACTCTCCCTCGTTTATTTATCGCTTGGGTTCCTCGGTGCAAGCAGCGTCTCGACAATTGGACCATTAGATAATGGAGGAGCGATTTTGGCTGCGGTGACTAATACTTTGTTCGGTGCGACTGGATCAATGATTTTAGCCTTAGTGATTACCTTTGCTTGCTTAACAACATCGATTGGGCTTGTGTCCGCAACAGGTGAATTCTTCGCTAAGCGTTTTTCATCTGTATCCTATCCAGTCATTATTTTCATTCTATGTGTGTTCAGTTTTACTATGGCAAACCTTGGACTTAGCCAACTGATTGCTGTATCCTTACCTGTTCTTGTAGCGATTTATCCGATCGCCATCGTCTTAATTATCTTATCGTTCTTCCATAAAATGATCGGTAATCGACGAGCGATTTACATTGGCGCACTTCTTGGCGCAGGATGTCTTAGCATATTAGATGGTATGGGGACGGCTGGAGTAGACCTTGAATCACTATCATTCTTAGAGATTCTCCCGCTTTATAAAGAGGGACTTGGTTGGCTTCTTCCAAGCATACTTGGTGGAATCATCGGGTGGATTGTTTCTAGAAAATGATAACGCACGAAAGAGGCTGTCTCCTAAGTGATGAACACTTACTAGAGACAGCCTCTTTTTTCTATACTGTTACTTGCTCACTTACTCGTTCTACAAGAGATGAATCATACTCATGAACTGCGTATCTTGCACATTCAATCGCTTCATCATACTCAAACGCTCTAAATAGTTCTTCTGCTTCGATCATCCCGGCTTTCGCTTTCTCAGAACGATTGCGATATCGGTTCGCATATTGGATCACCCGCTCTGCAAGTTGAGCAGATTCTACAGTGTGTTCGATCAGTTGTTCATTCTCATGAATCAGAGCTAATGATTCTTCGACTAACACATTGACTCTTCCCATTTCTAGAGGTACTTGAGCTAATTGCTTTGCTGCTGAAACAAGCTTATCTTCACTTTTTCCTAAATGCTGAATCACTTCAATTGGTAGGCCAGGAATATTGCTTTTTTGTAAAGTGCGTCTGCTTTCTAACATCTTCTGTCTTAACTGCCCTAATGTTTCTTTTGCTTTCAATTCATCTTCACGCAAATCCTGCAAGGCTTGTCTTCCTTTTTCAATATCTATTTGTAGAGCCGAGATCGCCTCATTCCATTCTTCTACCAGATCGAGAATAGATGTGAATGTTTGAGCTTCATTTTCAGAAACATCAACGATCACTTGTAATTGCGTCATGACTTCCATCAGTTTCTTCTTCACTCGATCTTGGAAAGCAAGTTCTTCTTCAGCTAGTCGATAACTTTGCTGCACATAACTCGTTTCCTCTTCTAGGCCTATGAGTTGATCATCGATATCAGCAATTTGTTCTCTCATTGCGGGAATTGAAGAAACCACCGTCTGCTTCGCTTCCACTTCCACTTCGAGGACTTCATACATTTGTTCGATTTGATCAATAAGGTTACTAACTCCTTCTTCAATCGATTCAACATCCTCCAAAGTTGCTACTTTCTTAAGTAGTTCTTCACAATCTGTTTGAATCGATCCGATATGAGTAGTAAATGAAAACGGCTCTAAATGATATCCCGTTTTTATCATATCTTCTATCCCTTGTGAAAGCTGACGAATTTCTTGAGGAATTGTTGTCTTCAATTGAACAAGTAGTTTCGGAACGACTTCGAGGTATTCATGAAGTTCATCAATATCAGTTTTCGCCTGACCAAGAAATTCTCTTGCTTTTAAATAACTTCCTTCATCTGTAGCTTCCTCAAAAGAAACCAACAAATGACGAGCTTCTTCAACCCCTCCATCAAACACGTCAATTGAAGTGCCCAATGTACCTCTCCTTTTGAGAAGTTGTTGTTGAAGAGTTTGAAATCTTTCTCGAATCGCACCAATCTCTGTACTATTTTGTTCAGCACTTAAAATCAGTTGATTAATTTCTTCTACCATGGCTTGTAGCTGATTCTCTACTCCACTGAGTCGCTGTTTTGTTAAGTCAATGACTTGTTTTGCTTTTTTGAAACGATATTTGCTGGCGTACTCTTCAATATCAAATAATTGCTCTTCTATGTTTGGCAAAATACTTCCGACAATGTCGTCCCATTCATTTCGCCATAGATCGAACTTTTCTTCTGTCTCACCTGACATATGTAAATCTTTCACTTTCCCGATCTCACTAGGTATGTCGCGATTTAAAATTGTATTTTTCCAGTCATCTAATTTATCGACTTCTTTATAGATGTTTTTCCTTAAAACCATTCCTAAGATAAATAGGACTGTCAACGCTACCACTGCCGTATAAATTACATACATCGTCACTTGAGGACCCCCTTCTCTAGCTCCTAATCCGTCTTCATCATGAAGGCCTCTGTTATTTGGCTTTGCCTATTACAGTAACCAGTTCACACCATTCATCATTTCGACCTATCTTGATTTCAGCTTTTTCTTCTTAAATAGACATATTCTATGTAATTGGTTCTCGTTAAAACACGAAAACCCTTTTAAATGTTACAAAAAAATTCTTTATTCGTATGTACCAGACATGTAATATGATACCATGAAAAAAAGCTTTTGTATGCTTTTTTATCACTGTAACATCTTCTTAATCAATATGATTTGAAAGGAGTATATTCATGATTCAATACGATGGACATGTGCATTCGCTTTATTGCCCTCATGGCTCGACAGATACCTTCTCACAATATTGCGAGAAAGCGATTCGTTTAGGGTTAAAGGGACTCACATTTGCTGAGCATGCACCGTTACCAAAAGGGTTTATCGACCCTACCCCGACTAAAGATAGCGCGATGGACACTCAACACTTATCATCTTACATAGAGGATGTTCAAGCTATAAAAAAAGACTACAAAAACCATTTAGATGTTCGAGTTGGTTTAGAAGTGGATTTTATTGAAGGGTATGAAACCGAAACAACTGACTTTCTGAATGAATATGGTCCTCTACTCGATGACAGCATTTTATCCGTTCACTTTTTAAAAATTGATAACGCCTATTATTGTCTTGATTACTGCCCTGATACTTTTGCCCATTGCGCGCAGTTGGTTGGTTCGGTTGATGATCTATACCATCGCTATTATCAAGTTGTGGCGCGTTCTATAAACGCAAACCTAGGTTTCTTCAAGCCCACTCGAATAGGTCACTTAACTCTTTGTCATAAATTCAAAAAAAAATACCCCGCAAGTATTTCATATGGCGAGGAAATTCACACTCTTCTTGATCTAATAAAAGATAAAAACTATAGTATCGATTACAACGGTGCCGGTACGCTAAAACCATTATGCGGACAAACTTATCCACCTCAAGACATTGCTGCATTGGCTAGACGATTGAAAATCCCGTTAATCTACGGGTCTGATGCTCATCAAGTTAAGGCGATGAATGCCGGCGTGGACTCAATCATTGATACCTCGTACTTAACTACACCTTCCAAGTATTAATTGATTCGTACTTTGACTCGGTTGGTTTGTGTTGGTGTATAACCACACAAACACAAATCAATCCAATTAGTTAGATGTTCCATGTATCGCTTGATGAAATAAGATTCAGTCGTTGATAATTGGTAAAGTTCCCTTATATATTGCGGAGAACAAAAAGGCATCGTAATCATACTTCTTAATTGGATCAAAGGGAAATCGATAGGCTGCTTAATAAAAATCCCTTCTTTCATACCGCGTCTGACCATTTTTTCAAAATCATGTTTTTCCTTTTGTAAATAAGTCGTCATAAGTTCTCGAACGAGTACGGAGTCCATTGTCATTTCACGGTGGACCATCCTTGCTAAATGGTAGTGGTTTTGTTGGTAATACAGTAAAGACTGACTAACTAAGAGCAATTGCTCTCTAACGTCGATCCTCTTTGGTTGTTCAGGGATCGTCATCGCCTTTAAATATCCTTCAAGAAATTGAGTCATTAATTCCTCAAATAAGCCCTTTTTTCCACCAAAGTAATATGAGACGAGAGCAATGTTTACATTCGCTTGTTCGGCAATATGTCTGACAGATGTTCCGTGATAGCCTTGAGTATAAAATAAACGAGCAGCTGCTTCCTTCATTTTTTCCCGTGTCGCTTCACTCATACAATCTCCCCCTTACATAAACTCTCGCAATTACTATAGAGTTCGAGCTAAGATGGGCGGAAACCTGTTAGAAGCGTTCGACATCTACAGGAAACCTTTCTACATAATCTATCAGAAAAAAGCTATTCTTCTCATGAGTTGACAAATCTCCGTGCATTATCTTTTGATATCTAGTTTCTTATCCTGTAAACTGACAAAAAAATGATACTTATTATAGGAGATGGTTACATGTTCAATCAACAAGCTTATCAAGGTTCTATAGATACGAAATACAATTTAGTAATTAAACAATTGCATGCCCTTTTAGACGGAGAGAAAGACTCCATCGCTAATCTATCGAATGCATGTGCGTTACTTAACCAATTTTTAACCGATGTCAATTGGGTAGGTTTTTATCTACTTAAGGAAGATGAACTAGTCCTCGGGCCTTTTCAAGGTTTACCAGCATGTGTCCGAATCCCACTCGGTAGAGGCGTGTGTGGAACAGCTGCTCAAAAGATGGAAACCTTGTTAATTGATGATGTTCATGCATTCCCTGGTCACATCGCATGTGACGCGGCCTCAAGGTCAGAAATCGTGATCCCGATAAAGAAAGATGGACGCTTAATCGGTGTCCTCGATATTGACAGTCCCTCACTAAACCGTTTCACACAAGAAGACAAAAAGCACCTCGAAGCTTTCGTAGAAGAATTAGAGAGACATTTGTAGAGAACCTAAGAGAAGAGGCGTAAAACATTCCTATTTTACGCCTCTTCTTTCTGTTTATTCTCTTCTTGTTGAACATAAACTTGATTCTTTCCTGCTCTTTTTGCAGCATATAAACCGTCATCAGCATCCTTGACCAATTCCATGATCGTCATTGCTTCATTTGAGTGATGCCAATATGATACCCCGCAAGAAATCGTTACATAAGGTGTCGTTTTTTCAGCTACCACTTCAACGATACGAGTAGCAATTTTCTTGGCGATACTTACATCTACACGAGGCAAGTAAACCGCAAGTTCTTCCCCACCCCATCTTGCAGCGATGTCTTCTTCTCGGATATTTTGTTTCATAATATCCGCTACTTGAACAATAATTTCATCGCCAATTTGATGACCATAGCTGTCATTGACTAACTTAAAGTTATCAATATCGAATAAAAGATACGCGCCAAATGCATCTGTTTTAATGGATTCATTAATTTTCTGATCTAAATAGTTTCTCGAGTAAAGATCTGTTAGATGATCTGTAATCACAAGCTTCTCTAACTTCTCATGCAACATCGCATTTGTAAAAGCTAAGGTCGAATGATGAACTAGAGATTGAAGCAATTTAAAGTGATCATAACTAAAACGGTATGCTTTAGGGTGTAGAACAATAACAACTCCAATTAAGTCTCCACTTTGTATCATCGGAACAGCGAGCAAGGTTCGGAATCTTATATGGCTATAAAAGGCATGATTGAGGGAATCTCCTATAAACTGTGGTTCACGTTGATTTTTAATCTCAATAAACACACGATCTAGAGTATCTAGGAAACTTGAATCTTCAAACACCGGCGTGCTACCCTTTAAGACCTTAATCCCACCGTCTTCTTCAAACAAGAAAAAGCCTACTTGCTCTGCTCCAAAAGAAACGACGATCTGCTTTGTCATATAGCTAATCGTATCTTTTAACCTAAGGTGCGTATTTAATTGATGAGAGGTTTGATTAATCAGTTGTAAATCTTGATTTAAATTTCTTGACTGCTGATACAGTTCTGCATTTTCCAACGCATTCCCACCCGTGTCTGCTAACATGTTAATAAATTCAATATCATGCTTTTGTAACGTTCGGTCTACTTGAGGAGAGCCCATTTCAATAACTCCGTATACTGCTTGCTTTCCACGCAAAGGTGCAAACAACTGTAGTTCATGTTCTCCACGCTCAATCTGCAGTTCCCCTTTTAAGTAAGCATGTTCAGCTATTCGATTCTCGTTGTCAATTCCATACATCAAAGGTTTGATTGATAGGTCGGAATCAACTTCCCACTCATGTGATAGATATAGTTGAACAGACCAGCTTGGAAAGACTTGCTCAAGTGCTGTAATAATCTGTTTTAACACTTCACCAATATCCATTGAACTATGACATTTTTTTGTTACTTGCATGAGGATGTTTCGTTTTAACCAAATACCCTCAACTTTTTCACGTTCATGTGCCTCGGCAAGCAATGATTGCATCGCATCATTTGGCAATAAGCTAGCAGCAAAAGAATTCGCTTGTTCTTTTAAATTAAACGTATGAATGATAAAGCCATATCTTTGATCTTTTTTTGAGAGGGGAACACAGACGTTCCACTTCACTTGATCTGTTAATATTGCTTCATGAACGAGAGAAAATGGTTCTACCTCGCTATCGACTTTCACTAAATGATTGATCCACTCGTAACTGAAAGATTTCACTTCTTCCATTTCATTCACACAAGCTAATTTTAATCGATCACCCTTTTTAACATAGACTGAAACCGACTCAATTTCATTCTCTTGTCCAATCCTTTGAGCCATTCGCTGATAAGCAGATACTAGTGGTCTGAAATTGATTTCATACTTTGATTCGGCTAACCAATCTTCTACATTCATTTTCCGTGTCGCTACCTTTTTATCTAAATGCTCCATCATTTACTTATTCACCACCAATTACCAGATATATGAACACATTGTTTATGGTTTAGCTACGTTCTTAGTAAAAAGATAACAAGTATGGACTTATTCACCACTTATATTAGGATAAAAGATTCACATTTGAAATATCCAACGTAAATTAGATAGGTAATTATTACTCTGATTATAATTCAAATACATTTTCTTTTCTATAATTTACCACGAAAAACATTACAAAAATTTACGACAAAACTCTTAACAATTTGTCAAAAGACATCATCAACATAAATGACCTTGACTTCTCTCACTAACAAAGATATACTAGACTTTGTGTGAAATAGGACAGCCAAGGTAAGCTTAATATGTCGGTTTCATTTTGTTCCTCGATAAGCGGCTGTAAAATCGAGGTGCATCACGTAACTTCTAGCTGTCGAAGCGAAGATGCATGAAGGCAGAATGACCATGTTAAGGGATTACCCAACGGTTGTTATTTTGCAACATCAAAATAACAAGGAGGAGTCTTATTATGGCTCGTTACACAGGTCCATCTTGGAAATTATCTCGTCGTTTAGGGGTTTCACTAAGCGGTACTGGGAAAGAATTAGCAAAACGTCCGTACGCTCCAGGGCAACACGGTCCAAACCAACGTAAAAAATTATCGGAATACGGTCTTCAACTTCAAGAGAAGCAAAAGCTTCGTCACATGTTTGGTGTGAATGAGCGTCAATTCCGTCGTATCTTTGATGATGCTGGCAAAATGCCTGGTATCCACGGTGAAAACTTCATGATTCTTCTTGAGTCACGTCTTGATAACCTTGTTTACCGTATGGGTCTTGCTCGTACTCGTCGTGCTTCACGTCAACTTGTAAACCATGGTCACATCGTAGTTGATGGAGGTCGCGTAGACATTCCTTCATACCGCGTGAGGCCTGGTCAAACAATCTCTGTTCGTGAAAAATCACGTGACCTAAGCGTTGTTAAAGAAGCTTTAGAAGGAACTGATTTCGTACCTGGATACGTAACTTTCGATGCTGAGAAGCTTGAAGGTACATTCAGCCGTCTTCCTGAGCGTTCTGAACTTCCAGCTGAAATCACAGAAGCTCTTATCGTTGAGTTCTACTCTCGTTAATCGCTTGATTTGGAACCTGACTTTTGTCAGGTTCTTTTTTTACATAAATATATAGAAGAGACTAGGACACAAAGAATGTTTAACTAAGAATAGGAACAATGCAAAAACCCAGCGGAGTATATTTCAGGAGCGATTTATTTACACCCGCATTTATTTGTTCTGATTCTTACTAGTTAAAAACACCTTCATCCTAACCTCTTCTTTATTATCCCTTAATAAGCTTGGCAAATTTGCGTTTTCCAACTTGGACAATTAATCCATCTTCAATTTGAATTTGCGCTTGAACATCTTCTACTTTCTCTTCATTCACCTTCACACCACCGTTTTGAACCATACGACGGGCTTCCCCTTTTGAAGACATCATCTTCAACTCTACTAAGAGGTCGACAATCCACACTTCGTCCGCACCACTCCAAGTTAACTCTGGAAGGTCTGTTGGTAACGTACGCTTTTGAAACACGGTTTGGAAATATTGCTTCGCTTCTTCTGCTGCTGCTTGACCATGATACATCTCTACAAATTTTGCACCAAGATTCATTTTTGCATCACGTGGGTGAATCTTCCCAGACTTCAAACCTGCCTCTAACTCCTCAATCTCATCCATTGAAATATCTGTTGCTAGCTTGTAGTACTTCACCATTAAGTCATCTGGAATCGACATCGACTTCCCAAAAATTTCATTTGGTGCCTCATCAATACCAATGTAATTGTGAAGCGACTTAGACATCTTTCTTTCTCCATCTAATCCTTCAATAAGTGGCAATGTAATAGCTACTTGTTTTTCTTTTCCATAAGCCTCTTGAAGTGTACGTCCCATGAGGAGATTGAATTTTTGGTCTGTTCCTCCCACTTCAATATCTGATTCTAACGCGACCGAGTCATACCCTTGCATTAAAGGGTAAAAGAACTCATGAATGGAAATGGGTTGACCTGATTTGTAGCGTTTCTCGAAATCATCACGCTCAAGCATTCGAGCGACCGTCATATTCGCAGAAAGACCAATGACATCTTCAAATGACAGAGCTTTCAACCACTCAGAGTTGTAGTAAATAGTTGCTTTTTCCATGTCTAGGATTTTTCCATACTGCTCAACATACGTCATCGCATTTCTCTTTACATCTTCATCAGAGAGCTGTTTTCTCGTTTCTGATTTACCTGTTGGATCTCCAATTCGACCAGTAAAATCACCAATTAACATTTGAATTTCATGTCCTAGTTCTTGGAATTGACGGAGTTTATGAAGAGGTACCGTATGTCCTAGATGAACATCTGGAGCTGATGGGTCCATTCCTAGTTTCACCTTTAGCGGCTTACCTGTAAGAACTGATCTTTCAAGCTTCTTTCTTAATTCATGCTCTGGTGTAATCTCTACTACCCCACGCTTTAAGATCTCGAGCTGACGTTCTACTTCTTTGAGTTGTTCTGCTGTTAATTTTGTTTCTTCACTCATCGTCTATACCTCCAACAATCTGATTTTTTACATATTTTACAGGATCGATTCATCTCAAAAAAACACAAAAAACCCCGCCCTAAAAAGGGACGAGGTTCTCGCGGTACCACCCTTGTTGAAGTCACGTTTCCGACTCCCACTCGACATGATAACGGAATGACCGTTCTTGTATGACAAGAAAGCTCCAGGCTGTAATTCGTTTGCTACCCCTTTACTGATTTTCACCAACCATCAGCTCTCTAAAAAAGAAAATAGCCACTACTTCGACCCTTCAAAGCCTAATTCATTTATAGTTTCTTTTTTACCACAGTTTGAATTTCATTGTCAATGTTCTGCCTAGTGTTTGTTTGTAAAAATATATCATCACATGTCAAGCTATGCTATAATATGGCTGTTATTCTAGCTTTCCATGCTGACCTGCTATCATAATTTTATTCGATATTTATACGCATATACATAGTTGGGCAGATGTGACTTTTACTATGAGGAGGTTTGCTATGAAAAAGATTTATACGCAAATGATAGAGAAGCTACGAACCGTATCAGAGAAGTTACATGAAAGGGAAGTGTTTCGGAAGGTTGGTATTACCTACCAAGTTTTTTGGAATTTATTCCTTATCGTTATGATTACAGGATTAATGTCTATCTTTTTTATCGGCGGAACTGCAGCTGGTTATTTTGCTTCATTAGTAAAAGATGAACCACTGCGTACAGCCGATTCAATGGTTGCTGACATTTATAATTATGAAGAAACGAGTCAACTCTATTTCGCGGATGACACGTATCTTGGAGAACTACCATCTGATCTTGAACGCTATCAAGTGTCTCTTGACCAAATGTCTGACCATGTAAAAAACGCTGTCATCGCTACTGAGGACGAGCACTTTTTTGAGCATGAAGGAATCGTTCCTAAAGCTATTCTTCGAGCGACACTTCAAGAGGTCGCCAATTCATCTGTCCAAACAGGTGGGAGTACCTTAACACAGCAATTAATTAAACAACAAATTTTAACAAGTGAAGTGTCATTTGATCGTAAGGCGACAGAGATCCTGCTTGCGCTTCGACTGGAACACTTCCTTAATAAAGATGAGATTTTAGAAGCTTATTTGAACGTCGTACCATTTGGTAGAAATGCTTCTGGTAGGCAGATTGCAGGCGTTCAAGCAGCTTCACAAGGACTTTTTGGAGTCGATGCTACAGACTTATCGATTCCACAAGCTGCCTTCATTGCAGGTTTACCCCAAAGTCCTTTTGGTTACACACCTTTTTTAAGAGGTGGTGAAATAAAAGAAAATCTTGATCCAGGCCTCAACCGGATGCAGACCGTTTTACGACGCATGCATGAAGCAGGCTACATTAATGATCGTGAGTTAGAAGAAGCTCTTACCTATGATATTCGTGGCAACCTTACAACTGCCACCCCTTCTTCTTACGATGAGTATTGGAATTTAACGAATGAAACCATTCGCTTGGCTGAGCAAATACTCTACGCCCAAAAACTTGAAGAATACGAAGAAGAACTCAACGAACTTGAAGGGGAAGATCGCATTGAAAAGCTCAACGCTTTAAAAGCCGAGACAAGCAAAGATCTTCGACGAAACGGCTACCGCATTCATACAACGATTGATCGAAACATTTACGATGCGATGCAAGAGGCGATAAAGGATGACTCATTATTCGGTCGTGTAA
This sequence comes from Bacillus sp. FJAT-45037, assembly GCF_002797325.1. Taxonomy (GTDB): domain Bacteria; phylum Bacillota; class Bacilli; order Bacillales; family Bacillaceae_D; genus Alkalihalophilus. Next base: position 2,373,156 of record NZ_KZ454938.1, read on the forward strand.
AAGAGGGGCAACAAGAAGAAGTCGCATCGGTTTTAATTGAAAATCATACAGGTGCGATTAAAGGGTTTGTCGGAGGTCGCGATAATGACCCAAGTGGAGGTTCTTTCAATTTCGCTACTCAGGCAACGCGCTCTAGTGGATCCACCATGAAACCATTGCTTGCTTATGGACCAGCGTTAGAAATTGGCGCGATTCAACCAGGAATCGTCATACCGGATACTCCTGAAGACTACAAAACGGACGATCAAAAACCTATTCGTAACTTCGATCGTAGTTTTGCTGGATTGATTACGGTGAGAGAATCATTAGCTCGCTCTCGTAACGTCCCAGCTGTTCGGTCCTTTAATCAAGTTCCTCATGAACAATTAAGAGAAACCATGAGAAATTTAGGTTTCCCATTAGAGAATGAGGCACAGCCGTACGAATCAGCCGCTTTAGGTGGAGGGTTTGATGTCAGTGTTGTAGAAAACACAAGTGCCTTTTCTACTTTCGGAAATAACGGGAACCGTGTCGAACCTTATATGATCGAACGAATTGAAACGGCTACTGGGGAGATCGTGTTTGAACATGAGAAAAAAGAAGTGAACGTGTTCACGCCACAAACAACTTACTTAAGTATCGATATGATGAGAGATGTCCTTCGCCCTGGTGGGACAGCTAACTCGGTTCCCGGACGCTTGAAGTTTTCCTCTGATTGGGCAGGGAAAACGGGAACAAGCCAAGATATGAGAGATGCTTGGTTTGTTGCAACAAACCCTCATGTTACATTAGGTGTTTGGATTGGCTATGAAACACCTAAGGAGATTGATCGGACGGTTAACGGGTTACGTTATGGTCCAAGAACACAAAGAATTTGGGCGAACATCGCTAATGCTGCTTATGACCAAAATCCCGATCTAGTAGGGCCAAGCGAGCAATTTGTGATGCCGGAGGGAATTGTTCGACGTTCTGTTTGCAGCATCACTGGCCAAGCGCCGAGTTCATTATGTGAACAGGCGGGATTAGTGAAGTCTGATTTATTCAACGTAAACTTTCTACCAGGATCAAGTGATTCTAACTTAGATCGTGCACGATATATCACGATAAACGGTGAAAGTTATCTAGCGCTAGATTCTACACCTGAAGAATTTACAGATGTAGGGGTAACGATTCCGAATGAAATATTTGGTGTCTCAAACATCGGTGAATATTTACCAGATTCGATGAGGGGTCTCGTGCCTGATCGTATGGCACCTAATAATGGCCGTGCACCTGGTGCTGTGAATCAAGTCACTCTGTCTGGCCAATCGTTAACGTGGACGAGACATCCTGACAATGACATTATCGGATACCGAGTTTATCGCGCATCAAATGGTAGCTCGAGTTTCGAGAGGGTTGGACATGTGAAAGGAAATGGTTCAACTAGCTATTCTGTAGACGGTGGCTCATTTGCATACTATGTCACAGCGATTGACACAGCCGGGAGAGAGTCGACGTCTTACAATCAGGTGAGAGGATCTAATTATTCAGAAACACCTGAACCTGAGCCACAGCCAGAGACGGAACCAACGCCAGAACCACCAACCGAACCTGAGACTACACCTGAACCACCACCAAGCAACAATGAAGATGAAAATGGTGATAGTGATAGTGACGGCAACGGGAACAATAATGGGAGTGAATCTCCTTCTGAACCAACAGACCCTGAAAGTACTGACTAATTAGTTCATAAATCGTTTTAACTGACTGAGGTTACTTCAATTACACATTGGAGTAACCTTTTTTATGGGGACTCTCAGTACGACAAAAAGCATCGTTTGTTTAAAAACAAACGATGCTTTTTTCTTAGTCTTCCATTGTTGATAAATCACCTGTTGGTAAGTCTAATTCCCATGCCTTAAGGACACGACGCATAATTTTTCCGCTACGAGTTTTCGGTAAGCTTTTGCGGAACTCAATTTCTCTTGGTGCAGCATGAGCCGCTAAGCCTTTTTTTACAAAGTTACGAATTTCTTCTTTAAGCTCATCTGTCACTTCATACCCTTCACGAAGAGCTACAAATGCTTTAATGATTTCACCACGAACCGGATCTGGCTTCCCAATGACCCCAGCCTCAGCAACGGCTGGATGCTCTACGAGTTTACTTTCTACTTCAAATGGACCTACACGCTCTCCTGATGTCATAATAACATCGTCAATACGTCCTTGGAACCAGAAGTATCCGTCTTCATCCATATAAGCCGAGTCTCCAGATATATACCAACCCTCAATCTGAAAGTAGCTCATATATTTCGGTTCATTGTTCCAAACCGCACGCATCATTGACGGCCAGCCTTTACGTATTGCTAAATTTCCCATACGGTTTGGTGGAAGTTCATTCCCTTGATCATCAATGATCGCAGCTTTCACTCCTGGAATTGGTTTCCCCATTGAACCAGGACGAATTTCCATAGAAGGGTAGTTACAAATTAATTGTGCACCCGTCTCCGTCATCCACCATGTATCATGAATACGTAGGTTGAATACTTTCATACCCCAACGAACAACCTCTGGGTTAAGTGGCTCACCTACACTTAATATATGGCGCAGCGATGAGAGATCATATTCCTTCACAAGTTCATCTCCAGCACTCATTAACATACGGAAAGCCGTAGGCGCACTATACCAAACAGAAACATTATATCGTTTTAGTGTGTCGTACCAGTCGGTCGGACTAAATCGTCCGCCACGAACAACATTCGTTACACCTGCTAGCCACGGACCAAAGATACCATAAGAAGTTCCTGTTACCCAGCCTGGATCAGCAGTGCACCAATATATATCATCTTCTTTTAAATCAAGGACCCATTTTGCCGTTTGATAATGTTGAAGCATCGCATTATGGACATGTAATACGCCTTTGGGTTTGCCTGTAGAACCAGATGTATAATGGAGAATTAGTCCATCTTCACGATCGACCCACTCAAGCTCTAATTCCTCACTTGCCTGATTTAATCTAGATAAGAAGTTCAAATAAGGGCCTTCTTCTTTAGCTTGTTCATCAATAATTAACACTTTTTCTAAGTGAGGTAAATCTTCCACAGGTACTCTCTCAAGTAGGGCAGGAGTCGTTATTAAAAACTTTGCTTCACTATCTTCTAAACGATCACGAACTGCTCCTTCCATGAAAGCTTCAAATAAAGGACCAACGATCGCTCCGACTTTAATCGTTCCTAAAATGGAGAAATAAAGCTCAGGAGAACGTGGCATGAAGATAAATACTCGGTCACCCTTCTCAACACCAGCATCTCGTAAAACATTTCCCGCTTTATTTGATTTAGCTTTTAATTCTTTGTACGTATATGATTCATCTCTAGATGTATCACTATAATAGAGAGCAACATGATCTGCTTTCTCACCCTCAGCATGCCGGTCAATAGCTTCATACGCTAAATTTATTCTCCCAGTTTGACTCCAAGTAAACTCTTTCTCAACCGAAGCCCAGTCAAAACTTTTAACTGTCTCATCGTAATTCTCTAAATTGAATAAACCTTTTTCAGATGGAAGCGCTTGCACGTTCATTTTACATCTTCCTCTCTATATATATATATGTATTTTCATCCCCATTATATTACAGACTGAAAATTTAATCAATTCAAAAATGATAGAAAAGGTAAATGTTAGGTTACTCTATCACGTACTTCAAAATTAATTTTCGGTAATTTCTGTGAACTCTCCCCCCCTTTATGACTGAATCATGTATAATGTAGTCGAATCTGCTAGGCAAAAGGTGGTTACAACAAAATGGATCATCCAAAAAAATACTATTCTATGGAACTACCCTATTCAGAAGGCACATTAATACTAGAAGGACCGATTTCACCTGAAACGCTCGCTTCTTATGACTTTCATGATGATCTCACCTCATTTAGACCTCCAGCTGAACAAAAGCAAGCTCTCATTGGTATTTCGAAGTTACCAGAAGGTCGGATTAACATTGTCAGGGAAGGTGAAATGATCGTAGGGTATGTAACCTTTGTGTACCCTGATCCCATGGAAAGATGGTCAGAAGGTAAAATGGAAAATTTAATTGAGCTCGGAGCGATTGAAGTGGCCCCAAAATACCGCGGTGCTCAAGTTGGTAAAAATCTTCTTCGTCTCTCAATGATGGATGACGCAATGGAAGATTATATCGTCATTACAACCGAATATTATTGGCATTGGGATCTGAAGGGTAGTGGGTTAGATGTTTGGCAATATAGAAAAGTGATGGAAAAAATGATGAACGCGGGCAGCTTAGAGTGGTTTGCTACTGATGACCCAGAGATTAGCTCTCACCCAGCTAACTGTTTAATGGCTCGAATAGGCAGTCGAATCGATACGGATTCCGTTCAACAGTTCGACCAGCTACGGTTCCAGAATCGCTTTATGTATTAAATCAACTAAGCGATTACATCCGAGTGAATAGTACTTACTTTATAAAGCCAAGGGAGTGATTACCACCATGATTCTCGAAGATATTATGAAACAAGATGTCATTACACTAACAAAAGATGCTCCTATTAAAAATGCGATGCTTCTATTAGATAAACATCGGATTCGTCATATTCCAATAATAGAGGAGCAGACTAATGAAATTATCGGCATTATTTCAGATCGGGATATTCGCGATGCTAGTCCGTCTATCTTCCATTCGACCGAGCATTTAGAAGATTTCTTGAAACCGGTCTCAACGATTATGCAGAAAAAAGTCATCACTGCTCATCCGCTTGATTTTGTTGAAGATGCAGCCTCGATCTTCTATGAAAATCATATTGGATGCCTACCTGTTATCGATGACAATAAATTGGTCGGTATCATAACAGAAACAGACATTCTTCATACGCTTGTAGAATTAATGGGGGCTCATCAACCTAGCTCTCATATTGAAGTCAAAGTTAAAAACGAAACAGGGATGCTCGCAAAGATTGCTAATATTTTTAAAGACTGTCGGATCAATATAACAAGTGTGCTTGTCTATCCTTACAAAAATCCAGAATTTAAAATCCTTGTTTTCAGGATCAATACAATTGATACTAGACGGGTTATTCATGAAATTGAAAAAGAAGATTATGAGGTTATTTGGCCAAAAAAACCAGGGATGTCTTTATGATGCATGACTCAATCTTTGTCTATTCGGACCAGCAGCTCGCCTATCGCTTCAGTGAAAGTCATCCATTTAACCATTTACGCCTCAAACTTACGTATGATTTATTAAAGAAGGTTGGCAGCCTTTCTGACGAACAAATCATTGAACCTCGCATGGCAACTGATGAAGAGCTCATGTTAATACATGACCCTGCGTTTGTTGATGCTGTTAAGCAAGGTGGTCGTAATGAATTATCGCCTGGCATTGCTTCAAGCTTTGGACTAGGAACCGACGATACTCCGTTATTTCCAAATATGCATGAAGCAGCTTCCCTTCTCGTCGGTGGAACCTTAACCGCTGTAGACGCTGTGATGAGTGGCAAAACGAAACACGCCCTACATTTAGGCGGTGGATTACATCACGGATTTAAAGGGAGAGCGTCGGGCTTTTGTATTTACAATGATAGTTCAATTGCCATTGAATATATGAAACAAAAGTACGGGGCTAAAGTTCTTTATATTGATACCGATGCTCATCACGGAGATGGCGTTCAATGGGCCTTTTATGATGACCCTGATGTATGCACACTTAGTATTCATGAAACAGGGCGTTATCTATTCCCTGGCACAGGCAGCGTTGGGGAAAAAGGAGCTGGCAAAGGATACGGCTTCTCTATTAATATTCCTGTTGATGCGTTTACAGAGGATGATTCCTTTCTACATGTCTATGAAACGGCTTTCAGGGAAGTTATTGAGTTCTTTAAACCAGATGTGATCCTGACACAAAACGGAGCAGATGCTCATCACTATGATCCGTTAACCCATTTATGCTCATCGATGAAGACGTATGAAGCTGTGCCTAAACTTGCTCATGAGTTAGCCCACGAATATTGTGATGGTAAATGGATTGCAGTAGGTGGTGGCGGATATGATATGTGGCGTGTCGTCCCTCGTGCTTGGGGATTGACTTGGCTTGAGATGAGTAACCAGATAGGCCTTTCAAAAGAAATGATCCCTAAAGCTTGGTTAGATCATTGGCATGCTAAAGCTGAGGAGTCACTTCCGACGACATGGCAAGATGAACCTTCAATCATTCCAACGATTCCACGAAAACTAGAAATTACAGAAAAAAATGCGAAAACACTTGAAAAAGCACTTTATCACATCCGAAATGAAATGAAAAAAACTAGAAAAGGATAGCCAATGCTATCCTTTTAATTTGCTTAATAATTGACTGACCAATACGTGCGATTGTTCACTCGCGATGTCGGTGAATTCATTAAAACTCATTGAAGCTTCTCCATTCGCTTTATCAGACATAGAGCGGACAATAACAAAAGGAACTTCATTCATAGTAGCGACCTGCGCAACCGCAGCCCCTTCCATTTCCACACATGCTCCATCAAAGTCTTCTCTTAACTGACGAACCTCATCACCATTTGCAATGAATTGATCTCCACTTAAAATTCTACCTGTAATCACTTTGCGCTTAGTTAATGCTCCAGCAGCTTCCTTTGCCAATTGAATAAGAGTAGGACATGCTTGAAAATCTGATTCCCCATCATACATTGGGATGTCGCCACGTTTGAACCCGAGTGGACTTGCATCTATATCGTGTTGTAGAGCACTTGAAGAAATCACTAAATCTCCTACTTCTAATGTTTCGTCTAACGCACCTGCCACCCCAGTAAAAATAATGTTTGAGACCTCAAAACGATCAATTAATATTTGTGTCGTCAAGGCTGCATGCACTTTCCCTACACCTGATTTACAAAGTACAATTTGGTTACCTTCCATGATGCCTTCATAAAAAGAAACCTTCGCATAGATCAGAGTGGCTGTAACTTCCATCTCCTTTAACATGCGTTCTATTTCTTCATTCATAGCACCAATTATCGCTACTTTCATTCTAATCATCCTTCTCTAAAAAAATAAGGACCCGAGAGAAAGCTCTCGGGTTAAAACGTCTCATCACTTGCATGAGTTGGATCTGAAATGACAATGACTACTCGGCGATTTAATCGCAAATTGTCCACCGTTGTATTCGGTACAACAGGACGTGTATCTCCGTATCCAGTTGCAACAAAGCGTTGTGGATCTAATTCCTTTGCGTCTATTAAATACCGAATAACACTACTCGCTCTCGCTCCAGACAATTCCCAGTTAGAAGGATATCTGAAGTTAGAGATTGGACGACTATCTGTATGCCCTTCGACTTTAACCATATTAGGAATCGTAGCTAAAAGTGTCCCTACTTTATCAAGAAAAGGCATTGCCGTATCGATCAAAACTGCTTCTGCCGTTTCAAATAGTGTCCGCTCTTGTAAAACAAGTACTACGCCTCGGTCATCACGTGTGGCTGAGATTAGTTCATTTAGATCATTTTCTACAAGGAAATCTTGTACTTCTATTAGCAATTCATCCATGTCATACTCTTGTGCGTCAGACTCGCTTTCATCATAACTTCCATCCTCATATGGGTTGGGAAATTCTTCGCCAATTTGCTCTGATGGATTTTCGAGATCAATGACAGATGGAAAGAATTCAAACACTTGCCGTTGTTGAAATGAATCCGCAATGGCTCTGAACTTCTGTGCATCAACAACAGACATAGAAAAAAGTAAGATAAAGAAAACGAGGATGAGTGTCATCATATCAGAGAACGTAACCATCCATTTAGGGGCACCCTTCTCCTCTTGACGTTTCCTACGCCTCATCATCTTGATCACCTGACTCTTTAGTCTTTGTATTTTTACGCATGAAAGCACTTAACTTCTCTTGTAAAATTTTAGGGTTTTGGCCAGATTGCACACCAATAACTCCCTCAATAATAATTTGTTTAACGAAGACTTCCTCATCCGTTTTGTTGGCTAGTTTTGTCGCCATAGGTAAGAAGATTAAGTTCGCTAAAACCGTACCGTATAAAGTAGTTAGGAGTGCAACCGCCATATTAGGTCCTAAAGTGGTAGGATCATTTAGATTTTGAAGCATGAGTACCAAACCTATTAATGTACCAATCATTCCCCAAGCTGGTGCATATTCGCCAGCTTTTTCTATAATAGCGCGCCCTTTGCGATGACGTTCTTCCATCGCTACAACTTCAGCCATCATAATATCTTTTATGACGTCTGGCTCAATGCCATCAACTGCGAGTAGTACACCTTTTTTTATGAAGGGATCCTTTACTTCCTCTAATCCAACTTCTAGGGCTAATAGGCCCTCTCTTCGTGCTTTTCCTGACAAATCAATAAATGTGTCAATTAAGCCTTCTAAATCGTGATCTTGCGTTTGAACTGACTCTTTCAATACTTTAGGTACAGTTTTTAACTCTGAAAATGAAAAAGTAATGATAAGTGCAGCAATTAGTCCCCCAAAGACGATCAGAACCGAAGCGATCTGAATGAAGAAAACAAGCCCTGATGGCCCTGAATTCGAGAATACGGCCAATAGAAGTACGGTGATGCCTAGGAACACTCCTATTGGCATTAAAATATCAAATTTTTTCATGGTCCTCTCCCTGCTCAGTCATTTCTTTATTGATTTATGACTTTGTTGAATCTCTAAATTCAATGCGGTGCGGCAGAACGACGATATGATTATCTACTTCTTCTTTGTTCATGTATTTCGTAAGTAAGCGCATCGAGACAGCCCCAATATCATACATTGGCTGAACAACTGTTGATAACGTAGGACGAACCATTGTAGCAAGTCTTGTGTTATCGAACCCTAGAACTTCAAAGTCATCTGGGATGCTATAACCCTTGTCTTGCCCTCCATGAATGACACCTAAAGCCATTTCGTCAGTAGAAGCAAATATCGCTGTTAGCTTGTCCTCAAAGCTTAAGAACGTATCCATCGCTTCAATGCCGGAATCATACGTATAATCACCGATAACGACAAACTCTTCGTTAAATGGAAGGTTAGAGTCTTCAAGCGCTTCACGGTAACCAGCAAACTTCTGATACCCGTTAACAGGATCATCAAGTGTACCTGATACCATTCCGATGCGCTCATGCCCTTCGCTAATCAAGTGTTTAATGGCATCATACACCGCTTGTTTGTAATCGATATTCACAGATGGAATTTCTAGGTTCGTATCTAGAGTTGCTGCTAAAACTACAGGTACTGGCGAACGTTTAAATTGATCCGCATGCTCTTCTGTAATCTGTCCACCCATAAAGACGATTCCATCCACTTGCTTCTCAAGCAATGTGTTGATCAAGTGGATTTCCTTCTCTTTATTTTGATCAGAGTTACATAGAATAATGTTGTACTTGTACATAGTTGCAATGTCTTCGATCCCACGAGCAAGTTCAGCAAAGAAAATACTAGAGATATCAGGAATGATAACCCCTACCGTTGTTGTTTTTTTACTTGCAAGTCCTCTAGCTACAGCATTAGGACGGTATCCAAGACGCTCAATCGCCTCTAGAACTTTCTTTCTTGTTGCTGGCTTCACATTCGGATTGCCGTTGACGACACGGGAAACGGTCGCCATAGAGACACCAGCCTCTCTTGCTACATCATAAATCGTCGTATTCAATGTAATCCTCCTCTATCATATTAACGCATTAATCACGTATTCAATGTATTGTTATCATACGATACTATGATGAGGTCCGCAATGTCTTTACATTACTTATATCGACACTCTTAGAAAATAATTGACAGTATTGTGTAAAGTTTTACGTATTTTTTGAACTGAACGAATTTACACACTCTCTGATCGTATGAATCAATTATGTATAGGATGCGCTATTTTCTTCTAAGTTAAAAGCCAACCTCTCTTATTTCATAAGAAAGGTTGGCTCTTTTACTTATTTCTTATATAAACCTGATGCTAATAGTTCATCAATGAATTCATTGAATTGTGGAATGTCCATTTGTTGAGCTGAATCAGATAAAGCAACGGCCGGGTCAGGGTGAACCTCTGCCATGACAGCATCGGCACCAATAGCAAATGCTGCTTTAGCCGTCGGAAGTAACAAGTCACGTCTTCCTGTCGAGTGAGTCACATCTACTAAGACTGGTAAATGTGTTTCTTGTTTTAGAATCGGAACAGCTGATATGTCTAATGTGTTACGTGTTGCTTTCTCGTATGTGCGAATTCCTCGCTCACAAAGCATAATTTGTCCATTTCCTTTAGATACAACGTACTCCGCTGCATGAATGAATTCAGAAATGGTCGCAGATAAACCTCTCTTTAAAAGAACTGGTCGATCCACTGAACCTGCTGCTTTTAATAATTCAAAGTTATGCATGTTTCGTGCACCGATTTGAATGACGTCAACATAGTCAAGAGCAGTTTCAATATCTTGTGGACTAACGATTTCACTAATAACAGCCATATCTAATTCGTCTGCTACTTGTTTTAGTATTTTCAGACCTTCTAGTCCTAGCCCTTGGAAATCATAAGGGGAGGTTCTCGGCTTATATGCTCCACCACGAAGTAATTTTAAGCCTCGTTCTTTCATTGCTTTGGCAACAGCTAACACTTGATCATAGCTCTCTACCGCACAAGGACCCATAATTAAACGTTGTTGACCATCTCCAACTAATTCACCACGTAAATCAATGACCGTATTTTCTGGTTGCTTTTTACGTGATACAAGCAAGGCTTTACTATTATCCTCTTCTTGCAGTTCAAGACTTGCTTTGAAGATTTGCTTGAATAGATGTTGTAAGGTAGATGTTTCAAATGGTCCTTTATTATTTTCAGCAATATGATCTAACATACTACGCTCTCTCACAGGATCGAAACGATTAACCCCTTGCTTACCTTTAACCTTTCCAACCTCTTGTACGAGTCGTGCACGTTCATTAATTAATTCAAGAAGCTTCAGATTCACCTCGTCTAATTCTGATCTCAACGTATCTACTTGTTCGTTACTCATGTTACACTCCACTCCTCTTCTCTTTAGCTTCATTCTTGATTAGCATTTATTATAAAGGATAATTAACTGAATGTCACGAATTTTTTCTTTATTAATTAAACGCTTTTAAGCGCTAAAGTGAATGACCTATTAATTGTGTTTCATCTTACTATATTTATTGATTGAGATCCAATAAAAAAGGTAGGGGGTCGAATTCTCGAACCCACTACCTTTTTACAAAACATGCAATTAGTTTTTGCTTTGAGCCGCTTCTTTTTCTTCTTCGAGCTTGTTTTGAATGTCATCTACTTCATTCTTAACATTCTCAGCAATGGCTTCTCCTGAGTCTTTTAAATCACCTGAAAGATCTTCTGCTAGTTCCTCTGCAGAATTCTTAACATCTTCTGCCTTGGCTTGAACAGAGTTAGACACTTCTTTAACTTTCTCTGTTACTTGAGCCGACTGATCAGACACAACCTTAGCGATGTTATTAGATTTTTCTTTCGCTAACGTTGCCCACTCATTACCCTTCTCATAGGCAGTTGTTGTTAGCTTATTCGTTCTTTCACGAGCAATAAGTGCTTGCTCATTAATATCATCTCGTAACTGTCTTCCGGACTTAGGAGCTAACAATAATGCCGTCGACGCTCCAACAATTCCTCCAACAAGTGATCCAATAATGAAATCTTTCGTGTTCATTTCCCCCACTTAAATCTCCTCCTTATGTAATGTAGTTGATTGGTTTTGCTTTTCTTTACGAGCTTTGAACTTTGTATAAAAGTCAATCGCGACATTCCCCCACTGAACAGCTTGAGCAATCTGATCGGATTGCTTCACTGCTTGGGTTGATACAGTATCAGAAACGTGTCGGATTGAACGATTAACTTGCTGAACTGAGTCTCCCAAATCCTTAACAGAAGAGAAAACAGTATTTAACGACTGTGTTTTCTGATTAATATCATCTGCTAAAAGATTCGTCTTGTTCAAAAGTAGCTCTGTTTCACGGGTGATTCCATTCACCTGTTTCTCAAGTCCCGCCATTGTGTTTGCCACATGATCGAGTGTTCGATTGGCAGACTTTAGTGTAAGGACAAGATAACCGACTAATACGGCAAAAGCAATTGCTACGATAATAGCGCTAATATAAAGTAAGCTTTCCATCTGTTTGCTTCCACCTCCTTGTTCAATCTATTACCCTAATTCTCGCCAAATTAAACGTCGAATACTATATATATTCGTTAAAAATGTGAAAATCCCTTCTTAATCTTTCGAGTTACTATTAAGTTTTCTTGTAATCGTATACAATAGAGAAGGTATGAAAAGGAGGAATTATTATGAGAGACCCACGTATAACAACTTTAGCAAAGAACCTAATTCAATATTCCGTAGACCTACAAAAAGGTGAAAAGGTACTAATCGAGAACTTCGGCCTTCAACGAGAGCTCGTCACAGCCCTTGTTAAAGAAGCCTATAACGTAGGTGCCCTACCTTTTGTCTTATTAAAAGACCACCAAGTGGATCGTTCCGTATTATTTGGAGCATCTGAAGAACAACTTAATATGATGGCCTCATTCGAAGCACAAGTGATGAGCGAAATGGACGCATACATCGGCCTTCGCGCAGGAGATAATATTTCTGAACTTTCTGATGTCCCAAGTGACAAAATAGCTTTACATGGTAAAACGGTCGGGACGAAAGTACACCGTGAAATCCGTGTACCGAAAACTCGTTGGGTTGTGCTACGTTATCCAAGTTCATCCATGGCCCAATTAGCTAATACGAGTACAGAAGCATTCGAAGATTTCTACTTCAATGTTTGTAATCTGGATTACAGTAAAATGGATACTGCCATGGATTCGTTAGTCGATCTTTTTGACCGAACGGACCGTGTACATATTACAGGACCAGGAACCGACTTAACATTTTCTGTAAAAGATGTTCCTGCGATCAAGTGTGCTGGTAAAATGAATATTCCAGATGGCGAAGTCTACACAGCTCCTGTTCGCGATTCGATTAACGGAACATTGAGCTACAATACACCATCTCCATATCAAGGGTTCACATTCGAGTCGATCCAATTCACGTTTGAAAATGGAAAGATTGTTAAAGCTACCGCAAATGACACAGATCGTATCAATACGATTCTTGATTCAGATGAGGGTGCTCGCTACATTGGAGAATTTGCAATCGGAGTCAACCCATATATTCAACATCCAATGAAAGATATTTTATTTGATGAGAAGATTGATGGTAGCTTCCATTTTACGCCAGGTCAATGTTACGAGGAAGCATCAAATGGAAATCAATCATCGATTCATTGGGATATTGTGAATATTCAACGTCCTGAGTATGGTGGGGGAGAAATCTATTTTGACGATGTCCTCATTCGTAAAGATGGTCGTTTCGTCATCCCAGAGCTCGAGTGCCTTAACCCAGAAAATCTAAAATAAGCAAAAAGAGGAATGGCTCAAAATTGCCACTCCTCTTTTTTATTAATTTAATGCCTCTTCATATGCTTGTTGGAATTTCTGGATATCTCCAGCTCCCATAAATAGAAGAGTACTATTTTGATGTTCTTTTAACCGAGCGATTTCTTCTTCTGTAATAAGCTCTGCATTTGGAATCAAATCTTGCAGATCTTTAATCGTTAATGATCCTGCCTGCTCACGAGCTGATCCAAAGATATCACATAGGTACACATGATCTGCTAGTTTTAAGGCTTCCGCAAATTCATTTAAGAACGTCTTTGTTCTCGTGAATGTATGTGGTTGGAAAATCGCGACAATTTCATGACTCTCATACTTTTGTTTCGCCGAATCAACTGTTGCTGCAATTTCAGTTGGATGATGAGCGTAGTCATCAATTAAAACTTGCGTCCCCATCCTTTTTTCTGTAAAACGTCTCTTTACGCCTTGGAACGTCTTCAAGTGCTCAGCAAGCACCTCAGCTGGAACATTTTCATAATGACATAAAGCAATGACAGCTAACGCATTTAAAACATTATGATTGCCGTATCCTGGAATCGTAAATGTACCATATAAGTTATTACGTACATAAACGTCAAATGTTGTACCTTCGCTCGTTACTTGTACACTACGTGCTTGGAAATCATTTTGTTCACTAAATCCGTAAAAGACAACAGGAACATTGGCATGAATTCCTTGCAGATGTTGATCATCTCCACAGGCAACGATCGCTTTTTTTACTTGCATGGCCATTTGGCTAAATGCATGGAATACATCGTCTACATCTTTAAAATAATCCGGATGATCAAAGTCAATATTAGTCATGATGCAATAATCAGGCGTGTAGTTAAGGAAGTGACGTCGATATTCACAAGCTTCAAATACAAAGTACTTGGAGTCTTCTTCGCCTTTTCCTGTACCGTCCCCAATTAAAAACGAGGTTGGGTAGGCAGAACCTAACACATGAGACAACAACCCTGTTGTTGATGTTTTTCCGTGACAACCTGTAACAGCTACGCTTGTAAAATTATGAATAAACTCACCTAAAAAGCGGGGATATTGTTGCATAGGAATTCCTAGCTCTTTTGCACGAGCCACTTCCTCATGATCTTCACCGTAAGCCGCAGAAACAATAACCTGTTGACCTTCGCCAATATTTTCTTTATTAAAGGGTAGTAATGGAATTCCTTTTTTCTCTAATGGTCTTTGCGTAAAGAATTGTTTCTCAACATCTGAACCTTGCACATCTTTATTCATGTCATGTAGAATTTGTGCTAATGCACTCATTCCTGATCCTTTTATTCCTATAAAATGATATTTCGTCATAGTTGGACCTCCAAATTCCTTATGGTTTCAAACGCGTCCAAGTTATTTATATGTTGGAATGAGTTATGTAAATCACCATTTTTTTATCAGGCCAAATTGATTCCCGTATTGATTATAGCAGAAAATAAATCAATCACCAATTCGACTTGTTCCACAGTACTTTGTACTCATTTATTTTGTTCGAAAATGGATCAGCTCCATGATTGTGTCCAAAAACCGTCAATCGACACGTACTAACTTAGGATTTTCACGATACCATCTTCCAGCCTTCGCTTCATGTTCCCCATTTAATAAGACATTATCTCCAGTAAATCCAATCTGAATCTTAAGTAGGCTACCGCCGACACCATAGATATCAATAGGCACACCTTGTTTTTCATAGGACTCAATACGATCTGCAGTAAACCCACCTGTAGCAATGATCTTCACATGATGAAACCCTCCATCATCAAGAGCTTTTCGTAAGGCGAAGAACAAAACTGGGTTTGCTCCTCTTGGGTCAAAAGCGCCCATTACTTCGGGGTTTCGACAGAAGTACTGATCAACCATTGTTCGAGAAGTGTCAACACGAACCCCTTTTAGTTCTTCTCTAAATGCGTGTGCCACTTTTAACGAGTCCGTTATGACATCATTGTTATAGTCAACCAAAGTCATTAGATCATCTTCAGGAAACTCTTCTCTATATACTCTAGTTGCTTCTACAACATCCCCACGGAAAAGTTGAATCAGTGCATGAGGCATCGTGCCCATCCCTTGCTTCCCCCACCATTCATTCATCGCATGGGTCGCTTGAGCTTGTGAACCACCAATATATGCTGCGTATCCATCTCCAGCTTGTTGAGTGAAATGATCGTCTCGGTCTCCCATAAAGATCACCGGTTTTTGAACGCCAGAATACCTCGCTGCTTTTACGACATTATATACATTAGTTGCGACAGACGTTCTTCTTGAAAAGATACCATCAATGATTCCTTCTAAGAAGCCAAAATCTTGGTATCGTCCCGTGATCGTTAAGACCGATTCAAAAGGAGTAATTTTGTCGCCATCTTTTAATGAATGAATGTCTAATTGATCGCCATTTTTAGCAAAGGTCTGAATGAGGGCAATCACTTCGTCTGTTCCACAAAGGATTGCATGCTCTTTCTGAAAAAATTGCATCGTAATAATATTATCCGCATGGTGTTTATTTATGATCTCTCGAGTTTTTAAGAAATAAACGGCCGAAAACCAACCTTCTTGTATTCGATCATCAAATTTAAACGTTTGATTCGTTAGACGCTTAATCTTACCCTGCATCTTTAACTCAATTTCTTTCATATCCCCTTATACTCCTTGTACCCATCTAGTCATGTAAAGTACTCTCTATTTATCTAGTAAACGCTTATCGTACTTATCATATAAAACCTTTATGATGAAAACAAGGTAAAGATAAAGTCAGCAGCCCCTGACTACTTTGCAGGATAGAGCAGCTGCTCTAGTTCGATTTCATCCACTAAGACATGTCTCGGCTTGCTACCCATCGCCTCTGAGATCACTCCCATATCTTCCATCATATCAATCATTCTAGCTGCACGGTTATAACCGACTCTAAAGCGACGCTGAATACTTGATGCCGATGCGCCACCTTGTTGAATGACGTAATAACAAGCCTCTTCTAGCAAATCATCGTCTTGGTCTGCATGACTTTGCATTTTTTGCAATTGTTCTGGAGCAAACAAGTATTCAGGCTCTCTTTGCTTTTTCACAAAGGCAAGAACATCTTCTATTTCTTCGTCTGAGACGAATGTTCCTTGCACACGCACAGGCTTCGGTGCACCGTTTTCATGGAATAACATATCTCCTCGTCCAAGCAGCCGCTCCGCACCACTCATATCTAAAATCGTTCTAGAGTCTGTTTGTGAAGAGACAGAAAAAGCAATACGCGTTGGAATATTTGCCTTAATAAGACCAGTAATCACATCTACAGAAGGTCTCTGTGTGGCTAGCAACAAATGAATACCACACGCTCTAGCTTTTTGAGCTATGCGACAGATGGAGTCCTCAACGTCTTGAGGAGAGACCATCATTAAGTCAGCTAATTCATCAATAACGACTAACAAATAAGGCAGAGCTGGTTTTTCTTTCGACTCTGAGTATAACTCGTTGTAACGTGCGACATCCCGCACTCCTTGTTGACTAAAAAGCTCATAACGTCTTTCCATTTCAGCGACAACCCACTTCAAAGCTGCTGTTGCTTGCTTTGCATCTGTAATTACTGGTGTAACAAGATGAGGTAATTTATTATAAGGTGCTAATTCAACCATTTTTGGATCAATTAGTAATAGCTTCACCTCATCAGGATTCGCTTTGTACAACAGACTTATTAAAACGGAGTTAATGCAGACACTTTTTCCAGACCCTGTCGCACCAGCGACCAGTCCATGCGGCATCTTCCTCAAATCCGTCACAATCGGCTGACCTGAAATATCAAGCCCAAGCGCAACCGTTAATGGTGAATCCGGTTTTGTAAACACGTCACGACGTAAGATTTCACGTAAGAATACGGGCTTAGACACTCGATTCGGCACTTCAATTCCGATCGTGTTCTTTCCTGGTATCGGAGCTTCGATACGGATATCTTTCGCGGCAAGCGCTAATTTTATATCATCCGTTAAGCTTGTCACCTTGTTCACCTTCACCCCACGAGCAGGATGAATTTCATACCTTGTAACAGAAGGTCCTTTGGTTACATTCACAACTTTTGCATCAACATTAAAGCTTAGTAGCGTTTCCTCTAAAATCTCTGCTTGTTCCTTCAACCATTCCCCATCTTGGTCTTCTTGGTGCTCAGGATATTTAAGCAATTGAATACTAGGATGCTGATACTCTGAATGGACGGAAACTTGTTGAGGTTGCACCTTTTTTTGTTTTCGATCCTGTGGCAACATCATCACATTAAATGGAATTTCTTCTTTCTTTTCTTTTGTTGATGGTTGTTTAGGCGTATTTTCAACTACTCGGTTAGGTGACGATGATTTCGTTATGATCGCTTTCGGCTGTTCTTTCCCTGTGACAGCTTCCATAGCCCGGTCATTCTCACCGACTACAGTCTTGACCTCAGTTAGAGTTGGTTCTGTTAGTATTTCTTCTGTTCTCGTATCATCAGAGATGGAAGGTTCAGCCACTATCACCTCGGGATCAAATGGTGACTCTTCTATTTTCTTTTCCTGTTCTTTTACTTGTTCTTCTAACACCAATCCGTCTTCAAAAGGTATTGGTTTCTCTATGTCTTCTTTGATTACCTGAACAACTTCCCGTTCATCACTCTCTACTACAACATCTGTGTCACGTTCTATAGTAAATTCAGTGACTTGATATGTAGCTTCTTTTGCGTTTTGTTCATTTATAAGCTCAATTTTTTCCTGGCTGTTTTCTAGTTCAGGAGTGATATCTATCGGTTGCTTTTCTTCTGATATTTCTGTCACAGCTTTTGGTAGTTTTTCAATTTCGGTCGTAGCTGAGATTTGAGTATTACGGATATTCTCTTGCCTTAAATACGTTTCAAGCTGCTTTTCCATTGTAACGCTTTCTCGCTTTGACTCGACAATTTTTTCATGTCCTGGTAACGAAGAGGGTAAGGATTCATCTTCAGACATAATATACTTTCTTTCTTTAAAGCCATAGACCGGAGAAGGGATAAATGTCGGCTTAAATTCCTTTCTTTCTCGCACGACTTTAACCGCCTTTTCTTTAAGCTTTTTATCGACCGGAGGCTCTACCGGGGTCTCTACTACTCTTTTACTTCGCTCCTCACTTTGCCTATCAATCGGCCTCTTTCTGCGCTCTGATGAATGATCTCTCGATTCCAACTCACCTTCTTCCTCTTGTCTAAAAGAAGGACGACTTTGTTCTGTTTGTTCTGTTCGTTCTTTGCTCTCATCATCAATCATTGGAAACTTAAACTTACCTGGCTTAGGGTATTGATAGACCATTCGCGGCTCACTATTTCGTCCATCTGCTTCTATATATCCTATATTCCTCTTTCTATTTCCTTGGCTACTCTTTTTAGGCGATTTATTTTCTTCTTGCTCTTTCTCCAAATGCTTCTCCTGATTCTCGGTTTCGCTTTCCCCGAAAAAAGCTCCTTGGATTCGTTTCATCCATTGCTTCAATGTACTCATGCTCCTCACTTCTTTCTATTTAACAAACAAAAATTCTCATAATATGAGTAGAAAGAACCACTAGTAAGATCTAGTGGTTCCCTCGTGTGAATCGTCCTAACTTAAAGGAAAGGCGGATCCAACTTCATATGTGTCTTCTAGGACAAGAATACCTTTTTCAGTTGGCGCATCTTGTAGTGCTAGTTCTTTAGCTGAACAAATCATGCCATATGATTCAACTCCACGTAATACTGCCTCTTTAATCACTAGGCCACTCGGCATCACAGCACCTACTTTAGCGACTACGACTTTTTGCCCCTGCTCAACATTGGGAGCACCGCAAACGATCTGTAGACGCTCTTCTCCTACTTTCACACGACAAATATTCAACTTGTCTGCATTAGGATGCTTCACTTTTTCTTGCACATATCCCACCACAAACGTAGCTTCACTTTTTAAAGAAATATCTAAATTGAAGTCATTTTCATCAAATGCCTTCTTAATAAGTGTTTTCACATCTTCAGTCATCTCAACAGCACCATTGTCTGTAATATGACCATATTTAGAGGCTGCGAATAAATTATAGCCTAAGGTTTCACCAGACTCTTTATCATATACTCGAACAAGGTCACCCTTTTTTTCAAAGGTACGATTTTCAAGTTCCCCATCTTGGATCACCATCATTAACGTATCTCCAACACCTTCAAGATTATAAAATATATTCATCATCAACAGTACTCCTTATCCAGTAACATCAACTTCTACTCACTTATTCTTATTGTAACACAATCACTCTTTTGGGGAATGTCGTTGTTTAGGTTTTTTCTGCGCTAAGATGAAAGTTGGCTCTAATTCTCCATTTTCATACATAAACGGCAGCGCGGTTACCGGCACTCGACCTTCACCAAAAAATTGTAGAGCGATTTGAGCAAGAACGTCATAGCCCGTATCATTTTGAAGATCCGCAATGATTAAGACGTCTTGGTGAGGTATCGCTACAGCTAATTGCCCTGTCGCTTTTTTAGCCATGTTCTCGAGCAACGACGGATCAAGTACACGACTAGCATCGTAGCCATCTTTAGCACGTAGGAAGTAAAATGTATTTCCTGCCACGACGTCTTCATTCATTGGTTGGGGTAATGAACGGAGATTAAACCGTGAGATTTCTTGAATCTTTTGCGCTGATAAATTCGATTCTTTGACCATTTCATCATCAATTAATGTATAAGCTTCTCCCAAATCTACTGCATAGTAGACACGAGTCTCCGCTGTGTGTTCTTCATACAGTAAACCAACTCCATCCTTTGTCTCAGACGGAAAGGATGTTGATCGTATAACCGGGAAGATCTTCTGCTCATTCCCGAGCAACGAAGGCCGTTCTTTCATGGAAGAAATCCCTACCTCGACATAACGAATAACTTCTTCAATTGACTCATACTCTTCGCGCTCCCATTTGGCTAAGAGTGGTTTTAATGCTAAACTCACACCTTTATTTGTTTTACGATCCGCAATTCGTAACGTTGATTCTTTATGATTATATGTAATGCTGCGATCATCACGTTCTAATTTATTTTCTAGCATTTTTCTAAATTCACGAAGTTCCATCTTATGCACTCTCCTTCATAGATAACAGTGTACCATTTTCATTATGAGTGATCCAATAATAGAAAACCAGTGAGAATAATAACCGTTCATAAGAAAAAGTGCCCATTAATATGAGCACCTTCTTTGAATATGTTAAAAACTTTTTGCTTCAGCTCGCGTTAAGAATTCCACGATTTCATCTTCTGTTTTACGGTCTTTGCTGACAAACCGATCAACTTCTTTACCATTTGCAAAGACGAGAAAGCTTGGGATGCCCATAACCATATGCTCTTGGCAAACCTCAATAAATTCATCGCGGTCAACATAATAGAATGAAAAGGAAGGGAAGTCCGCTTCAATTCTAGGTAAGATTGGTTCAATGACGCGGCAGTCAGGGCACCAATCAGCTGAAAACATAAACACAACTGTCTCTGTTTCTGCTAGCTTTTTAAACTGTTCAACGCTTTTAAGTTTTTCCATTGATTATCGTCTCCTCTATGATTGTTCGATTTTCATCTCTCCTATTTTAATATATCCTGCTCTTCGCATCCATTCTGAAATACTTAAACTAATCATTGCAGGTAAGATAAAGTACAACAAAGCAACAGAAATTGCGACGTCAAAAGTAAACCCCATGTCGGTAAATGTCATCATAGGCCCGACTAGTCCACTTGTTCCCATACCTGCTCCAGCTGGATTGTTTGTCATACCAAAGATGGTTGTCGCAAACGGCGCCAAAATAGCTCCAGCAACTGTAGGAGGAATGAGAATTAAAGGTCGGCGCACAATATTGGCTACTTGCAACATCGAAGTACCTAATCCTAACGCAATAAGCCCTGACCAACCATTTTCACGGTAGCTACTAACCGCAAATCCTACCATCTGTGCGGCACAACCAACCGTTGCTGCTCCCGCTGCGATCCCTTCTAGGCCTAGCATAATAGCTAGGGCTGCACTAGAAATAGGTGCTGTTAACGCAAGTCCCATAATAACCGCGATCATTATTCCCATTAAAATTGGTTGTTGCTCAGTTGCCCACATAATTAAGCTACCTAATTGCGTCATTCCTGCATCAATTCCTGGACCAATAAGGGTAGCAACAAGAAAACCAGATAAGATCGTGACGAGTGGTGTCACAATGATATCGATTTTAGTTTCTCCTGAGACGGCCTTTCCAAACTCGGTCGCAATAACAGCCGCGACAAAGCTACCTGCCGGCCCCCCTAATTGAAAGCCGGCTGCCCCACTTATAATGGCCGCAAACAACACAAGTCGGGGAGCTTTTAATCCAAAGGCTACCGCCACCCCGATCGCCGGTCCAGTGAGACTCATTGCAAGTGCACCTACTTCTTCAAGGAAACCAATACCCGTCTGCTCACCTAATGTTCGAATGATAAGTCCAATAATTAGCGATGCAAATAACCCTAATGCCATATGACTTAATCCTGTGATAACATAGGTTTTCCAGCTTATATCTATTTCTTTTCTTTTTAAAAATTCTTTCATTAGAACATCTCCTAGTACGTGTCAGTCTATGAAACCACTTTAATCATACACAGCATCTTTACATGTGACAAGACACTTTTTTTGAAAGAATATACTCACGGCCTTATTATTCGTTTCCAAACGTTTCATGCTTTATAATAGAAGGGAAGAAATAAGCAAGGGAGAGATGGACATGGAATTGACTGTTTACTTAGCTGGAGAAATCCATAGTACATGGAGAAAAGAATTAAAAGATCAAGCAAAAGAAATGAACTTACCGATTCACTTTTCAGGTCCAATGGAAAACCATGATCGCTCAGATGACATTGGTGAGGCGATTTTAGGTACGCAACCAACTAAGGTATTAAAAGATGAAGCAGCTTCTAGTTTTAATAATTTACGTACACAGATTTTGCTTCAAAAATCAGACGTAGTCATTGCATTATTCGGTGAAAACTACAAGCAATGGAATAGTGCGATGGATGCAGCAACCGCTCTTGCACTAAACAAGCCATTAATTCTCATCCGTCCTGAACAATTGCATCACCCATTAAAAGAACTTGCCAACAAAGCACAAGTCGTCGTTGAAACAAAAGAACAAGCATTACAAGCACTTGCCTATGTATTTGAAGACGAATAATTAATTTTAAAGACGAAGGAGATCAACTATTTGGTTGACCTCCTTCGTCTATTTCAATGTTTAAAGTGTTGACAAGCATACTCATATTGACCATAAAGAATCTGCACGATATGACTAAACATCGCTTTTCTCGTCAGTCTTTCTGCTGTAAAGATGCCAATAGCACCTTCTTTTTTGCGAATATCCCGATTTTCTGTTAACCGAGCCATCACATCACCAAGTTCGTGTCCAAGTTTCAAATCCTTTTCTACATCAACTGGTAGAGGGATTTTTGCCCCGCTTGCAACAAAAATTTGGTCGGTATCACTAACTAGAGCTCCCCAATTACAAAGCATCAACCCTGCAGAAGTTTGTACGACCCCACCTTCAAGTCCAAAGGCGATATTTGCATTCGTCACAGAAAGCGTGTGTTTTGCCCGGTTCATAGCTCCTTCCATCGTCTCTTCCTCTGAAAATGGTTGGCTTGCTACTCCAGATGGCGCATCCACACTAATGAATTCATAAGGCTCACGGATCAAGGTGTCGATCACCGCGTGTACCTTTGCTGGATTCTTTGTTCCAATCCCTATAATCATACAACTACCTCCACAAAATTAAACACGATCTACGAAAGGAATTAGACACCTTTTGTAATTTGATCAAGTGTGCTTTGGTCTGTTGATTTCACGAGTTTTACGACAAGCTCTTTTGCTGCTGCATAATCATCAATATGAATAATCGATGCCGCGGTGTGAATATAACGAGAGCATAACCCAATAACTGCAGAAGGAACTCCATTACCAGACGTGTGAACACGACCTGCATCCGTTCCACCTTGTGAGATAAAGTATTGGTAAGGAATATTATTTGTTTCAGCCGTATCTAAAATAAACTCTCGCATTCCACGATGAGTGACCATCGTACGATCTAAGATGCGAAGAAGGGCCCCTTTCCCTAAATGACCAAAGGCATCCTTCCCACCTGTCGCGTCATTAGCCGGACTTGCATCAAGAGCATAAAAAATGTCAGGTTTAATCATGTTAGCCGCCGTTGCTGCCCCACGTAAACCTACTTCTTCTTGTACGGTTGATCCAGAATATAAAATGTTTGGCAGTTTTTCGTCTTGTAATTCTTTTAATAATTCAATCGACAGACCGACCCCGTAACGGTTATCCCATGCTTTGGCTAATATCTTCTTTTCATTAGCCATTGGAGTAAACGGACAGATTGGCACAATTTGTTGCCCTTGTTTAACGCCTATTTTTAAAGCGTCTTCTTTATCATCTGCTCCAATATCAATGTACATATTTTTAATATCCATTGGTTTTTTACGTTGGGATTCTTCTAATAAATGTGGAGGTGTCGATCCGATCACACCGATTACAGGACCAGCATCTGTCATAATTTGAACACGTTGAGCAAGTAATACTTGTGACCACCAACCACCTAATGTTTGAAAGCGAATTAACCCTTTTTCACTAATCGATGTGACCATGAAGCCCACTTCGTCCATATGACCTGCCACCATAACTCTCGGGCCTGTCTCATCCCCACGTTTGACTCCGAAAATACTTCCTAAACGATCTTGAACAATCTCATCCGTGTATTTCTCTAGCTCAGAGCGTACAAACTTTCTTACATCATGTTCAAATCCAGGTGCACCTTGTAATTCAGTTAATGTTTTAAATAATGTCATCGTTTCTTGATTCATAATAAACCCCTTTCGATTCCCGAAAAATTATGTACAAGTCTATTTTATCTGAATCCTCGAGCTATTTCTACTTTGGCGAGTGATTTGGTTCAGAAAAAGGATACATCCTTTTAGTTGGAAAACCTTACAAACATTTTGTATACTAGAGCTAGTTATCATTGTTGATAAAAAAGCCGCAATGTATTCATCTATGTGAAACACTTCTGAACAGAATATTGTAAGAGTGAGAGGATGAGGGAAATGAGTATGAAACGTTTTGCTCTAGGCATTGGAATTGGGTTAGCTGCTGGATATTTTTTGAAGGAAAATTTAACATGTGAGAGTACCTCACCTGAACGAGCATTAAAAAACGTAAAGAAAACGGTCTCCTCGCGTCATGCTATTTCAGGATCTTGGATACACATGATCCCAGAAACAATCGAAAGAGAGCATGTACAAGTAGAGGTTTACCGTGGTGGTATTTCCACAACAACGGAAACAGGTACTGTACAATACGAATTTTTAGCTGATACCAAAACAGGAACATTACTTGAATTAAAGGCATCCTAATCAAAAAAACTTCTCCATAAATGGAGAAGTTTTTTTATTACTCATTCGAGTAAACATACTGTTTGCGTTCAATTGAATCAACAAGTTGACCATTTTCATCCCATTTCACTGCACGATACTTACAATCATGATAAAAGAAGAACCACGCATCATGTTCTTTTGCATACTTTTGCCACTTTTCCTTGCTATAGATCGAGTCCATAGGAAAATCATCATAGGCAAGCACCCATAAAGGATTTGCATGGGCATGTGTTGGCATAATATCTGCAAGGTGTACGAAAGTTTCTCCCTGGTGTTCAAGCACTAAAATAGAATGACCGTCACTATGGCCTCCTGTATGAATGAGTCTCAAACCTGGTATCACTTCGATTTCTTTTTCAAACGTTTTCACTTGGTGTTCAATTGGCTTCCAGTTTTGCTCCCAGTACGTATTTTTTGAGCGAATGTTTGGATTTCTCATTTCGTTCCATTCAATAGCTGAGGTATAGACTGTAGCATTTTCAAACGTAGGTATTAGTTCCCCGTTCTTTTCTTTTGCAAGACCTGTTGCATGATCAAAATGCATATGAGTCATTAAAACGATATCGATATCGCCGGTTGTTATTCCTAATTTCTCTAAATCTTTTTCAACAGTCGATTCTTCTTTAATCCCGTAATTCCTTTTTTGTTTTTCGGTAAATCTCCCTTGCCCAATTCCGGCTTCAATTAGAATGTTTTTACCGTCTTTTTCAAGTAAGATTGGATCGGCACGCAGTTCAATTTGATTACTTTCGTTATGAGGGTATTTTTGACTCCATAACGGTTTTGGTACTACTCCAAACATGGCCCCTCCGTCCATATGAGTGACACCACCTTGTAACCATGTCATTTTTAGATCATCTCTTAATAATTCTTCCATCTACATAACCTCCTATAAATATTATTGATTCGAGTAACTTTAAGCAATCCACTATAAATTTCATATGTACCTATGTTAACACTTCTCGATCCAAACAAAAAAACCCTTCTTGAAAGAAGAGTTTATTGTTCTTTATATCTAGCTTCAAGTCGGTAAATACGCATACCTTTTTTAGAGAACTTCTCTTCATACTCCGTCATGATGTTCCCTTCAAACGAACTACGATGAAGATCAAGACTGACATTTTGAAGTGACATTCCATACGTAGACATACTATGCAATGAGTATTCGAATAGTGCTTGGTTATCCGTTTTAAAGTGGATTTCCCCATCTTTCTTTAAAACATTCTGATACAAGGTTAGGAAATTTTCATGCGTTAAACGACGCTTTGCATGACGATTCTTAGGCCATGGATCAGTGAAATTAATAAATAAACGATCAATCTCACCCTCTCCGAAGAAGTCTAACAATCCATCCACATCTTCATTTAAAAATTTCACATTCGTCTGTTCTGAATCACGCACTCTCTCCATCGCAGAGATTATAACGCTATCGTATTTCTCGATCCCGATAAAATTGATGTCTGGATGCTGCTCGCCCATCCCTGTGAGGAAGCGCCCTTTGCCAGTTCCAACTTCTACGTAGATCGGGTTGTCATTGCCAAACAGTTGATTCCATTTATTTTTATATTGTTGCGGGTCTTGTATAACAATCGACGGATATTTCTCCATCTCTTCTGTTGCCCACGGCTTGTGTCGTAAACGCACCGTTATCACTCCTCAATTCTCTGACTCAATCATGTATTATAACGTGTCTGATCTTGAATGTATATGGAGATTTCTTTCTTTTGTTAGAATAGTCTTCTTCTGTTAAGCACACGATACCAGTAAACCGTAATTCATGAGGAGGAACACAGATGCCATTATCCAGCCAACATAAAATAGGTTTACTCTGTGATATTTTACAAAATCAAGCAGACGAAAAATATATGACTGACGATGAAGCAACCCAAATCAACCGATTACTTCAATCATTAACAAATGACCCTTCTGTCTCAAGTGATATGAAACATACGTTAACAGAGATCACTCAACACCATGTCATCAATCATCAACCGTTCGAACAGAAGGATGTAGAAAAATGGCTAAATGTTATCAATCATCCGTCAATCGACAGCAATTCTACTGATTCCCCAGGAAATACTTACAGTTAACCTGTGGTTTTTTATTTATTTCCGTTTTCATGACAGTTTTTTCATCGACAAAGGGTCTGACGATATCGTCAGACCCTTTGTTTAATGAATTCTATTTACTTTTACTTACACCCATCAACTAATAATGAATGTAAGTAATCCTTAAATTTATCAACTTCCTCAAACTGTTTGCGTTCGTAATGCCATAAAATAATTGAAATCGTTTGAGAAACAACATACCAGTGCATTCTCTCACGTAACGACTCACCTAATAAAAGACCATATTTCTCTATCCACTCTTCCCAATCGTGTTCAGGAATGTAGGAATACAGTAATAAACCTAAATCAAGTGCGGGATCAGCAACGGTAGCTCCATCCCAATCAATTAAATACAATTGTTCTTCTTCTCCATGAATCCAGTTATTATGATTAATATCACAATGACAAACCACATATTGATCATAAACGACTTGATCTAGTTGCGCGGCTAAGTAAGCCATACCTGTTTCGATAATGTCATCTTCCACTTGGTTCAATTGCAATTGAACACGCAAGTTGTCAATAATGACATCCGCGGATAAAGGCTCATTGCCGATTCGCTTAAACATGGCTAATAATTCATTTGAACCATGAATTTTCGACAATAGTTTAGCCACTTTTCGTTCTTTCATTTCGTAAGCTTTGAGCTCACGCCCTTTTACCCAACGTTGTGCCGTAACGACATCACCGTTCTCTAAGCGCTTTGTCCAAAGTAGCTTAGGTACAATCCCTTCCGCAGAAAGAACAGCAAGAAATGGTGATGAATTGCGTTTCAGAAATACTTTCTGGTCACCTTGCTGGGCTATATATGCTTCACCTGTTGCTCCACCAGCTGGTTCCACCTTCCAGCCATCTCCTAAAAACATCTCCAACCCATTCACCCTCAATTTCCATTTACTTTCGCATCACGTTATTGCTTTATCTTCTTAGTATAGCGTATTTCATCTTATTTACCTATGAAAATTTAAATCAATTCGTATAAATCAATCAATTTTTTGTGTTTATAATTGTCAACATTTTCTATTAGTTCATGAACATGATAAATCTAACTTTATTTAGTTCGGACTTCATTCTTATAGACTAAACTTTATCCTACCAAAAATCAAAGATCTTCGTCAACGATCTTTATTTTGAAGGCTGTTCACAATTTTAGTTAATACTTAAAAAGTGAAAGCGTTTACTTTGATTAACTTATGAAAAGATGATTGACAGAGTGAATACTCCTTTGCTTCAATATTGAAAGCACCTTTTCATATGATCTGTCATTAATGGAATTACTAATAAGAAGATACACTCTCGATTCGATACGATCTTACACTCTAAAATCAAACGAAAAAAACGAGCAGATGTTGAATGAACGGAGGATATGACATGAAACAACACACAAACAGAGCAAGATTATTAATTTCTTGCAAAGACAAAGCAGGCATTGTATCGGCAGTCTCAACTTTTTTACACCATTATGATGCAAACATAGTGCAATCAGACCAATTCTCTACAGATCCTGAAGGTGGCATGTTCTTTATGAGAATCGAATTCGATCTCGGTATCCAAAGCCCCGACTTTTTCCGTTTTAAACAAGAGTTTAAAGAGCTTGCGACAGAAATGAATTTAGACTGGAAAATGGAACTCGCTTCACGCAAGAAAAAAATGGCGATTCTCGTATCAAAAGAAGACCATTGTTTATTGGAATTATTATGGAAGTGGCGTGCAGGCGAGTTACATGTAGATATTCCAGTCATTATCAGTAACCACCCAACAAATAAACAAATTGTTGAAAGTTACGGCATCCATTTTGTTCACATTCCTGTTTCAAAAGATAGAAAAGCCGAAGCCGAACAAGAAGCGATTGACCTTCTCAAGCAACATGACGTTGATTTCATCGTCTTAGCTCGTTATATGCAGATTCTAAGTCCAAACTTCGTTAACTCATTCCCACATCGCATTATTAACATCCACCATTCTTTCCTACCTGCATTTATCGGTGCGAATCCATATGCAAAAGCATTTGATCGTGGTGTGAAGTTAATCGGTGCAACGTCACATTACGTGACAGATGATCTAGACGAAGGGCCAATCATCGAACAAGACGTCCTCCGAGTGAACCACCGTTACTCCACCCAAGAACTAAGAGTAGCAGGAAGAAACGTCGAAAGAATCGCCCTAGCAAGAGCCGTAGAATGGCACGCAAACGACCAAGTCATCGTCTACGGCAACAAAACCGTAGTGTTTTAAACCGAAAAGCGGAAGGGCTCGTTTAGTGGCGTATAAAATGGAGGGCGGCGATCGAGATAAAGGAAACACGAAGAACGCAGTGATTCGATGTTGACTTATCGACCGAGGCGAACGGAATTTTACTAGCCACTGAGCCCGCAGCTAGACACGAAAAGCGAAGGTTGCCCGCTTAGAGGCGTGATGCAAATGTTCTGGCAGATTAAAAGCGGCGAAGTCCTTTTTTTCCATTTTCTTACTGCATTTGCGCGGAAACATGCTGATTTCGCGCGGAAATGATCCTATTTCGCTTGCAACCGGACAAATTTTGCGCAGAAACCGGTATAATTTGCGCAAAACGTCCTCTATCTCGACAAAACAAAAAATCGATCCTTCAAAAGGGATCGATTTTTCAGTGTAATTTTTTCAGTTCCACGTTTATATACGCTTCTTCTTCTTTTGTCATAGCAGGTTCAATATAGACGAGGTGTGCACCTTCGTTTCCTTCTGGTAAGGCTAGTTCACCGTTTCTCATCACCCACAATTTCAACGCTTCTCCTAGTCCGCGCTTTGCTTCTTTTACCGTATAACCGAAGCTGACGCATCCTTGTGCACCGATAATTTCAATCATGATTTCTGTTCGTCCCATCCAATCAGGGACTCTTCGAACGAGCCATGAGAAATGGTCCACTTGATAACTGTTTTTGTTATACTCCTTCATTTCGAGACCCCCTCCGTTTATTGCTTATGCTCTACATATTGCTATTGTATTGATTCAGTTTTAAAGTGCCTCACTTATTTAATCTGACAAGCGCAAATAAAAACCCTATGCCTTGCATAGGGGACGTTAGTATCCTTGTTCATTATAAGGATTTCTTTATTCAATTACAATGTTCGACAGTTATTTGGAATTTTTAGTTTTCTTTCTCGCTTTGACGATGGTAAGAAAGAGTATGTGTCGTTGCTAGCAATAATTGCGCAACTTTTTGCTGCTGATGTTTAATAGGTGATGGATTTCGCTTCAACTTCTCGTGCCAACTTTCAAAGCCGCGCCTGTCAATTAATTCCACCTTCGAACCTGGTATGCGATGGTCAATAATGCCCTGATTAGCAAATACGACTTTGCGAATTGGAACGCTTATTCCTGCTTCTTCTAAGATAGGGCCAATCACGCCACTCATTCGTGATAATGACAATAGTGGACTAATGCGCTTCTTCCTTGTTTCATCAATATATTCCGTCCAAAAGCGGTCAGAACTCGCTTCAAATACGCTGTGCTCTTGTCCATCTAATAGGGACACACAAATTATTTCATTTGGAGTGATGAGAAGAATTTCTAACTCAATCGGAGCTTTTTTTATAAAGAAGACAGGTCGATACATAACAAAATAATTATCTGGTAATTGTTGAGTAAAAAAACGCAAAACATCATCTCTTTTATAACGCGGGTGCAAGGAAGACTCTTCTAACAATGAAGAACTAGCCCAACGTAACTGCGAATGATATAAGTCATCTAAAAACTGATTTTTCAATTCTTCTAAACTTAACGTATGATCAACTGTTTCTCTCTCTTCTTCTGTAACCATATCATGTTCTTCTACTTTAGTTGATTTCCAATTTTTCATTTTAGCTACCGCTTGCGACAGAAAATTGTGTCCTTTTTCCTGGTTCATTCCTTCGGGTCTATTAGTACTTGACTCTCTGTTTTCCGGGGTCTGTAGACGTTCCCATTCGCTTTTAATAAACTTCCAACGATCTTTTTTCATACGGGAAAATTGATTAGGGTAACGCTGCATATCGGACTGATATCTAGATACATAGTCTTCTAGTTTAATTAAATGTGCCATCTATATCCCCCTAATTCTCTGGGTGATTCTGTCTTTATAATGAAATAGTACCATACCTTTTTACTAAATAGAATGAAATGATTGATACTCGCTTTTTTTTCACGATTACTCCGAACATATACACAATTGCTTCTTTACAGAAGTATGGAGACAAACATAGCAATGAGAATCGCACTAATAGTCATGGCAATTGAGCTTGCTGCACCATCTATTTCACTATTTTCAAAAGCTTTTGCTGTTCCTATTGCATGAGATGCACACCCCATCCCTATACCTCTTCCAATTGGATGTGTGATGTTAAACCACCGGTAGAGGTATGGTGAAAATAAAACACCACTCACCCCAGCAATAACGACAAATACGGCCGTTAAAGAAGAGGCCCCACCAAGATTTTCAGCCACTTGCATGGCCACAGGTGTCGTCACAGACTTGGGAGCCATTGCACCAATAATTAACGGATCAATCCCTACCCATCTTGCTAGCAGGACCCCGCTATAAACACCAACAAAGGATCCAAACGTGACACTAATCATTATGGGGACAAAAAGCCGTTTGAGCATCGGTAACTGTTTATAAAGTGGGTAGGCCAGGGCAACGACTGCTGCCCCTAATAAATGATTGACCCACCCATTCGCTTGTTGATAAATGGAGTAATCAATATCCAGTATTAACAACACGGCAATGATCATTCCTGTTGATGTTACCAAGGGAAGAGTAAAAGGGTACGGATACCGACTATATACATGTCTAGCAAGCCCATAAGCCACAATTGTCAAACTGAACATGGAAATTAGTAACAAAGCATCAATCATCAGCTTGCTCCTTTCTATTAACAAGCCATTGGGCCATTATTCCAGACAGGACAAAAACAACGATTGTACTAAAGATCGTCACAAGAATTAACCAAAAACCATCCCCATTAAACACATCTAAATAACCAAGGATTCCGACAGTAAATGGGACAAATAACAACGGCATATGGCGAATTAATAAGTTTGTCCCGTTCTCTATTAAAGAAACCGGAAGGATGTTTGCAAACAACAATAGAAAGAGTAGCAACATCCCAATTATGCTTCCAGGAATAATCAAATCAAACACTGACTGAACCCATGTTCCAATTATGTAAAATCCATAAAGAATTCCAATGTGTAAAATAAGTTGTAGTAATTGTAAAGCCTTATTCATTCATCTTACCCAACTCAAATCGTTCGATTTCTGTATATTTTGGCTGAGATGACGGGTCAATTTTCATCAAGCTAACATAAGACACATCCCAACGGAATACTTGCTCATCAAATGGGGTCATATTGACAGAAAAATCATGAGTTCCTTTCCACCTTTTAGCTATAGTTAGATGAGGACGATATGGTCGTTCATCTACTCGGCAACCTAGGTTGACACATGCGTTCTTAAGTTGTCGATAAAGCTGATGTAAACGGTCTGCCTCTCCTTCAACATCGACCCAAAAGATACGTGGCGACTCGTCTTTTCCAAACGTTTGTAGATCCGTCAGTTTCAGAGAAAAAGGTCGTATCGTTTGGTCTTCTAGTGTTACTTGTTGTACGTGAGACGTTAACTCCTGCTTTGTTTCATCTGAAAGAGCACCTAAAAAGACAAGCGTGATATGGAGATCATCAGGATGGACCCACTGTTTAAATGGATACGCATCTTTTAATTGCTGCAAAGAATTCTTATACGCATCTTTAATTTGATCGCTAATTGGAATAGAAAGAAAATAATGCATGTCATTCATCACGTTTTCTCCTTTGATTGAAAGTCCACTCACCCTTTATCAGTGATTGTTTCATTATATTGTATCAAATTGGAGAATTTATATAAAAGTAAGCGATACAATAATTTACCTTTATCCTACCTTACTGATAGGAAATTCATAAATAGCTGTGATAAGATAAATAATAATTATTGCGATAGGATGTGAAACGATGAGAGTAGTTAACAATATGGCAGAGCTAATTGGTCAAACACCACTTGTAAAGTTAAATCGTATAAGTCCAGTAGGCGGTGCTAAGGTTTACTTAAAAATGGAAATGATGAACCCTAGTGGAAGCGTCAAAGACCGAGCGGCCTACAATATGATTATCGAAGCTGAAAAGAGTGGTCATTTAAAAGCAGGGTCGACCCTCATTGAGCCAACAAGTGGGAACACAGGAATTGGTCTCGCTATGAATGCAGCAGCCAAAGGATACCATGCTATTCTAGTTATGCCAGACACGATGTCTCAAGAAAGAATTAACCTATTGAAAGCATACGGGGCGGAAGTTGTCTTAACACCAGGTGACAAAAAAATGCCTGGTGCCATTGATAAAGCTCATGAATTGGTTAAAGAGATCCCTAATAGTTATATGCCAATGCAGTTTGAAAACGAAGCAAACCCGGATGCTCATAGAAAAACAACAGCACTTGAAATTAAGACAGCCCTAGATAGTGTTAATGAATCATTGTCTGCTTTTGTAGCTGCGTCTGGTACAGGCGGGACAATCACAGGTACGGGAGAAGAATTAAAAAGATTTTATCCCGATGCCACTGTACACGTTGTTGAGCCTGCTGGATCACCTGTATTATCAGGTGGTAAGCCCGGTCCTCATAAATTAGTCGGAACAAGCCCAGGCTTCATTCCCTCCATTTTAAATGAATCGGTTTATGATGAGATTTTTAAGATAGAAGATGACGATGCCTACCGAGTGACACGAAGTTTAGCTAAAAAGGAAGGGATTCTCGTTGGTCCTTCATCTGGAGCAGCTTGCTTTGCTGCTTTAGAAGTAGCTAAACGCCTAAACCCAGACGATGTGGTCGTTGCTATCGCGTGTGACACAGGCGAACGTTATTTATCTACAGATTTATTTCAATTTGATGATAAAGAATAATCTTCAACTAGTAAGAAAGCGGAGATTCCATCGGTTCATACCTTGGATCTCCGCTTTTTTTTATTTAGCTAATTCATACATAGCTTCTGCATAGATGGCTGTCGCTCGAATGAGATCTTCAATAATGATGTATTCATCTTTTTGATGGGCCACATCCTCTCGCCCTGGAAACATCGGTCCAAATGCCACCCCAACATCAAGTGAACGTGCATAAGTACCTCCACCAATGGCAAGAAGAGTTGCTTCTTCTCCTGTTTGACGCTCATACACCGCTTGCAATGCTTGAATCAATGGATGATCTTTCTCCACGTAGCTTGGCTCCATATGGTCAAGAATATCAAGTGTTGCATTCTTAGCCTTTGCAAAGACTTCAAGTCCCTTTCTAATATCTTGCCCTTTCGCTGTAACCGGGTAACGGATATTGAGACCTAGTATTGCCTCTTTGTCTTTTTCATAATGAATTCGACCAAGGTTGACCGTTAATGGCCCTGAGACTTGATCGAATGTTTTGATGCCTAGCTTCTCTCCATGAAAGTCATTCGTGAAAGTAGAAGCAATATTCATAAGAAAAGTACTACCTGATCCATCAAAGGCAAATTTTGTTAGACAATTTGCTAAAAGCACGCCTGCGTTTTGACCTTTTTCTGGTGTGGATCCATGTGCGGACTTTCCGGCTAAAGTAAATGTTACTCGCTCTCCTTCCCATTTCGAATGACCTTCTAACTGCTCCTTTTCTACGGCTGCCTTAAAATGTTGTTCTAATCCTTCTAATCTAGAACGTTCTCCTTTAATAACGGCAATCGCTTCATCTGGTACCATGTTTAACCGGTCACCTGATACAAACGATTGTAATTCTACTTCACTGTCTGGATGTGTTTCAATTGGATACGATAAACGAACATCCATAATCCCCTTCTCAGCATGAATGATAGGGAAGTCTGCATCAGGTGCGAAACCAATCGTTGGCATCTCTTCATGTTTAAAATAATGCTCAACACACCGCCAATTGCTTTCTTCATCGGTTCCAAAAATCATGCGAATACGTCGACTAAGGGGAACGTCCAATTCACTTAGTAAAGATAGGGCGAAAAACGCAGCCATCGTTGGTCCCTTGTTGTCAATAGCACCTCTGGCAAAAATCTTCCCACCTCGGATCTCTGCTGAAAAAGGGGGACTCGTCCAATTCGCACCTACAGGAACAACGTCCAAGTGGCATAGGACACCAACAGACTCGTCTCCTGCACCATGTTCGACATAGCCAGCATATCCATCCACGTCCTTAACAGAAAAATCACACTCTTTACCTTTTGTTAACATATAGCTTAGAGCCTGATGAATTCCTTCACCAAATGGCTTATCTTTTGTCGCTGTTGATTCGTCTAAAACACTGTTAATACGCAGAAATTCCTGGGTTTGTTCAATTAACTTTTCTTTGCGAGTTTCAACCTCATTGATCCAATCGATCTTCATTATTTCGCTCACCTCATCATTATTTTAAGGAAAAATCAAGCAAAAGCTTTGCTTATTTCATAGATTTATTATAAAATATAACCGTCGAGAGGGGTTCGATGAGATCATGTGCTTCTAGATCACGATCACGAACCAATATCAACATTACATGGCTACATGACAAAAATCAAATGTTTCCATTTCATCCAGAAATGTGTAATGCTCTTATGCTTTAGTAATGACAAACACTGTAAGAGCTAGAAAATGAGAACACATATGCATCTCCCTCTGACGGTAAGTGATCCGCTGTAGTCCTGCATATTGATGCCGCAACTTGCATACAATTTTGTTAAGGACTTGGTCATGATTATGAATAAGGAGTGGTTTTTTGAAAACTTCAACTGATCGTATGCTGACCCGTATTAAATCCATTTACCTCTACATTAAACAAAGGGGGATCGTCACGACGACTGAATTGGTTGAAGAATTCGGCATCACCCATCGGACTGTTCAGCGTGACTTAAACGTACTAGAGTATAACAACCTAGTAAGTAGTCCTTCTCGTGGCAAGTGGAGCGTAACAGACAGGAAGACACGCGTTTCATAAGTCATGATGAGTTTTGGATGAGCTGGAATTGAACTTACCTATCAATATGTTTGTATTTAGAACGATTCCTACTTAAATCAAAAAGACGAAAGGATTAAATCCTTCCGTCTTTTTTCGTCCTCGCGGTTATCCTTCAAATAAAAGGCTATGTTCTGCCACTGTTAGTTCGCGGTATTCTCCCTTTTTTAACGTCGAATCCAGAACCAATCCCCCGATTGCTATCCTTTTTAAGAACGTCACTTTTTTATCCACCGCTTCAAACATTCGTTTGACTTGATGGTATTTCCCTTCTGTGATCTCAAGTTCAATTTCAGAGATCGTTCCTTTTGATAATATACGAAGTTCGCCTGGCTTTGTTACATAGCCATCCTCAAGGGTTACTCCATCTGAAAATGCCTGTACATCTTCATCCGTTACTTCTCCAGCTATGATCGCATAGTATGTTTTTTTCACATGCTTTTTCGGAGACATTAAGGAATGAGAGAACTGTCCATCATTGGTAATGAGCAAGAATCCTTCTGTATCTTTATCAAGTCGTCCAACTGGAAAAAGATCATACATAAGCGTTCCCTCATCTAACAAATCAAGTACCGTCCGATGTTGCTCATCTTCCGTTGCGGAAATAACACCTTGTGGTTTATTAAGCATAAGGTATAGAAATGGCTTATACAAGACGACTTCTCCAAAAACACTAACCTCTTGCTTCTCTGGGTCTACTTGCTCTTTTCCATCTTTTGCTGGTACTCCATCAATTCGGACAACGCCTGTCTTCAGAAGCTTCTTTACCTCTTTGCGTGATCCGTGCCCCATATTAGCTAATAATTTATCAAGCCTCATCCTTTTCACCTTTCTTTTCCTCTAATTCTTTTTGAATTTTTTTCGCAAAACCACCTAGATCATTGTCGAAAGATGCACGAATCACTCCACGTCCAATTTGCTTTTGTATTTGTTTTATTGCCATCTCTGGCACCTGGTGTTGATCTGCTCTATTCTTTATCTTCATCAGCATGTTTAGCGTTTCTTCTGTTGCTATTTGATTCGCTCGTAACACTTTTTCTTCTGTCATCCGCACGTACTGCATCTGTGGAAAGAGCTGTTGGATTGTTTTCGCAGCTTCGTCATATCCATCTGGAATGGCAAATAACCCTTCCCCATCTTCACACATCTGTCTCGCATGACCTACAAGCTTACAAGGAACGACCTTACATTTACCCGCACTCATCTGACGAACTTCATCCTCCATTAAGGCTGTGGCGCAATGAACAAGGAGGACATTGCCTTTAAGCAATGTCGCATGCTCATCAAAAAATGATTGATAGGCATCCTTAGGTAAGCAGAGAATAAGTGTTGTTGCTTTTGATATGTCTTCCCTACTCACTTTCGCAGTAAAGGAAAACCGACGAAGTAGCTGAGTAACCGTGTCATGATTTCTCCCGTAGATTCCTACTTTACTGTGTTGTATTTGAGTCAGTAAAGCTTCCGTCAGACGTCCAGACCCTACCATGATGATCATTATGCTTCCCCCTTTTCGGATAAAAGAAAGAACTGGAATCTATTGATTGCCAGCTCTTATGAAGCAATTTCCTCAGTTTGGAACATATAATGTCTCGTCCGCATCCCGACATTTAAAACAATTCCGACGGCGAGCATACTGGTTATAAGCGAGCTTCCCCCGTAACTTATAAACGGAAGAGCAAGACCCGTGATCGGCATGAGACCAATAGTCATCGCAATGTTTTGGAAGACTTGGAAGACTAATAAACCGATAACACCAGCAACTAAATATGTGCCATATAAATTATTACATGTAAGTGCGATGATAATCATTCGATAAAAAATTAAGAAATACGTAACAAGTAAAATTGTCGCTCCAATAAATCCAAATTCCTCTCCGATAACAGTGAAAATGAAATCGGTATGAAGCTCTGGAATATTGTCACTTTGGGTTTGAACCCCTTGTAAAAATCCGCTCCCATACAATTGACCAGAACCAATTCCACGAATCGCTTGTGTTAATTGATACCCATAACCAGACGCATACCCTTCCGGATCAAGCCAACCATAAATTCTCTCGAGTTGATGGCCTTTAATAAATTTTGTGAAGAACTCAAAATAATTAAAATGGAGCCATACAAGCATCATAATTCCTGATATTACAAGTCCCCCCAAAGCGAGAAGGAGCCTCCATGCAATTCCCGACATAAGAAGCATCGTCGCTATGATACTCGCTATAACAAGAGCTGTCCCTAGGTCTGGTTGTTGTAGGATTAAGAAAAACGGTGGCAAGCCTACCGCTAACACTTTAACGACTACCATCATATCCGACTTCAGATCCTTATCCCTTCGCTCTGTTGTGATTTTATATAATAAATGAGCAAGCGCTAAGATAACAAAGATTTTAACAAACTCAGAAGGCTGCGGTTCGGCTACTCCTAGATCCAACCACCGTGTCGCACCATTTTTATGAACCCCCAGTGAAGTGAAGGATACTAGCATGAGGGAGATCATTCCAAGGATATATAGAGGGATGGAGAAATTTTTGAATAAATCGTAATCTAAAACCATCATCGCAACCATTACGATTGCACCAACCCCGAAGAATATCGCTTGACGTCTTACAAATCGAGTCGGATCTTCGATATAATACTGCCCTGATCCACTATAAATCGCAAGCAAACTAAAACACATTAACACAAACAAGAGAAAGATCAATGTAAAATCAATTTGTTGCAAATTCGTTCTACGTTCTTCCATTGTCGCCTCCAGACGAAACAACTAGATATGCATCCAATTTAAGCAGATAACGGTTCTTCTTCATTTTGATTTATCCGCTGTTGCCGTATGTTATTTCTAGAAATATTAGCTAAGATCGCGATTGAAACAAGAGTAACCAATAATGATGACCCTCCATTACTTACAAGTGGTAATGGAATCCCTGTGATTGGCAATACCCCAGTCACAGCCCCGACATTAAAGATGACTTGTACACCGATTTGAAAAACAATACCGAATGCTAACAAGCTACCAAATGGCGTCTTACAACGTGTTCCAATCATCACACCACGAAACAGGATCAATCCGTGGCAACCAAGAACAAATAATACTCCAAACATCCCCAATTCCTCAGACACAATAGCAAAAATAAAATCTGTGTGTGCTTCTGGTAAATATAATAGTTTTTGAACACTTTGTCCAAGACCTGTACCACTTAATCCACCATGAGCAATCGCTATGTAGGATTGGATCAATTGTAAACCCGTATCATATTGATCGGCGAACGGATCACTAAATGATGTTATACGTTTCACACGATACGGTTCTGCATAGGCAAGAATACCAAATGATACCCCTCCAACGACAGCTAAAAACAATAAATGTATCCATTTAGCGCCAGAGAAAAACACAATCAACAAGGCAACAATTAAAATAGAGGTTGCTGTACCCAAATCAGGCTGCAGCATAATTAATCCAAAAATCACCGCGACGACAACGAGTGGCGGGAGTACGCCTCGCACAAATTGATCGATATACACTTGCTTTTTTGAATAGACATGGGCAAGGTAAATAACAATGCCTATTTTCACAAATTCTGACGGTTGGAGATTTAATGGACCAAACCGAATCCAGCGCTGCGCTCCACCGACTTCATGTCCGAGTGAAGTTTTGACGAGGATGAGCGAGAGCACCATAGCCCCTACGATGACAATGGTTAATTTACGGTATAAGCGATAAGGAAAGTGCATAAAGAATAAAAAAGCAGGAATGGCTAATAGAAACCACATCACTTGCCGCTTAATAAAGTGATACGGATTATTAAATTCATCAAGAGCTAGTACGTAACTTGAGCTAAATACCATTAACAGACCAAACCCAGCTAACAGGAACGTCGTAATGATAAGAAGCCAATCATTATCTTTTACAAATGAATATTTCATTAGTGTCCCCCAACTTGTTCAGTCAAAAATTTTCTAGACTGTCTCTAGCTTGGTTTATTATATCAAACGACGGAACCTAGAAAAAGAGGCTTTCGTTGCCAAGAACTGTCGAATTATCACAGTTTCGAAACATTCTAATCATTTCACATCATCTATCCACCAAAAAAGCTAATTGCTGTAGCAATTAGCCCTCTTGATTCAGTTTCTTCCGCTTCACAAAGCGAAACCTATGACCGAGTACTTTTTCAGCAAGCCCTGAGCGATAAGCTAAGAACCCATACACCCCTGCCCCCACACCAGCACCAACAAACATTAAGATAAAGCTGTTAACTCGTGTAGATAACGGGAGGAACGATTGCATCAATTGCATAAACAAAACAACCGTTACCGCCATCACAGTAGAGAATAGAAGAATCAGCATCAAGCGTTTGGCAATTGAAGAATAACTGAATTCAGCATAATAGCCAATCGCCCAAACATTAATAAGAATGGCGACTGTATAAGCAATATACGTTCCAGTAATGGCTCCAACAGGCCCCATCCACGTTAATAAAAGATAATTTAATCCAACTTTTAATAGCAAAGCGACTACTAATGAGAGAACTGCCTGCTTCTGACGATTCATCCCTTGTAAAATCGCAGCTGTAACAGCAAACAAGGAGAAGAATAACGTCATCGGTCCATAATAACGAAGAACCATTCCGCCTAAAGATAGATCATCAAATCCAAATAAAGAGGCAAAGACCGGATAAGCTAGGACAGCCATCCCGACAGCAGCTGGTACAGAGATAAATAATATAATCTGATACGTTTGTGTAATTTGACGTTGCAAAACGTCTCGATCACCAGACATAAACGACTTCGTGATCGTTGGAACGAGTGTGATCGACAAGGCAGTTGCGAGCGCCATTGGAATTAAAACAATCTTATGGACAGATTGATTTAATACCCCGAAAAA
This sequence comes from Bacillus sp. FJAT-45037, assembly GCF_002797325.1. Taxonomy (GTDB): domain Bacteria; phylum Bacillota; class Bacilli; order Bacillales; family Bacillaceae_D; genus Alkalihalophilus. Next base: position 2,414,013 of record NZ_KZ454938.1, read on the forward strand.
TGCCTCTGATACCTCCATAAATGGCGTACCTTTTAAAGCCGGGTTCACCGTGTATAAATCAACAATTTGCACGAGCGGAATCGCAAGGCCAACAAATGAAAGTGGTAATGCATAAATAAGTAGTTCTTTATACATTTGTGGCAATGTTAGTTGATGTCGTACTGTACTTTCTTCTACTTGCTTTAAGATCGCTTTTCGACGCTTAACCCAATAGAAAATCAGTACACCAAGGCCACCAAGACCTCCGACAAACGCACCAAACGTCGCAAATCCAACAGCTAGCGCTATGTCTCCTCCACCTACACCAACAATAAGAAAAGCTGCAGCTAAAATGAAGGTGATTCGAACAATTTGTTCAATAACTTGGGAGACACTTGTCGGTCCCATTGACTGAAACCCTTGAAAGTATCCACGAATAACCGCCATCACAGGAACAATAATCAAGGCGACACTCACCATACGAATGGTAAAAATCACATCAGCTTGTGTGTTTCCACCTGGAGTTTCTATCGGTAGGATTCTCCCAGCCAAGAACGGGGCTAATAAAAATAAGATTAAAAACGCTAAAATGCCTGTCAATGACATAAGAATAAGCCCTGATTTAAATAACTTATGTCCTGTCTCATAATCACCAAGCGCATTATACTTCGAGACAAATTTAGAAATCGCTAAAGGAACGCCAAGAGTAGCCAGACTTAAAATGACTACGTATTGTGAGTATCCATACCCATATAATGCTAGGCCTGTCTGTCCAACTAAAGCTGAGAAAGGGACAATATACAAAAAACCTAGAATTTTAGAAATTAGTGTTGCAGAGGTTAACACCATCGTCCCCCGCATCAATTTTTGATCTGCCATGTTTTCCTCCTATGTAAACAATACAATTTCTACAAGAATTTAAGCACTAATAAGAATTGTAGCATAGAGAAGAAAGAATAATGGTATGATTTTTTCCGAAATTGATTATGCCCTATTTTCATAAAGTTCTGATTCTAATGGTCATCTTCCTTTTCTACATAAAAAATGCTACTCTAAAACAATCAATTATAGCGAATTAGGTGATAAATATGAATAAATCAGTCATTGTCATTGGAGGTGGCCCTGCTGGATTGATGGCTTCGATTGCCGCAGCCGAGCACGGTGCTTCTGTTACATTACTTGATAAAGGTGACAAACTTGGACGAAAATTAGCGATCTCTGGTGGGGGACGCTGCAATGTCACAAATCGTATGGAGCTTCAAGATTTAATCGCTCATATTCCTGGTAACGGACGTTTTATGCATAGTCCATTCTCTGTCTTTAATAATGAAGATATCATTTCTTTCTTTGAAGGCTTAGGAATTGAACTGAAGGAAGAAGACCGAGGACGAATGTTTCCTGTCAATGATAAGGCGACAACAGTCGTCGCGACTCTTCTCAATCGAATTCGGGCATTAAATGTCAAGATACGCACGAATACAGCTGTGGAAACGATTGAGTTTGAAGATCAGAAAGTCCATGCTGTCTTGTTAAGAGATGGTCAGCGTTTAGTAACGGATGCTGTGATTGTTGCAACAGGAGGCAAGTCGGTTCCTCACACAGGGAGTACAGGTGATGCCTATCCTTGGGCAGAAAAAGCAGGACATACCATTACTGAGCTTTACCCGACTGAGGTGCCGATCACTTCTACGGAACGATTTATTAAACAAAAACAACTGCAAGGACTCTCGTTAAGGGACATTCATCTTTCTGTTATCAACCCTAAAGGCAAAATCATCAAAACACATGAGGGTGATATGATCTTTACCCATTTCGGAATCTCAGGTCCTGCCGCACTTCGTTGCAGTCAGTATGTGGTTAAGGCGCTGAAAAAATTTAAAACAAGGACCATTAAAATGCAAATTGATTTATTCCCTACGCAACACACTGAAGTTATTTTTCAAGATTTGATCAAGCGTGTGAAAGAAGAACCGAAAAAAGCTCTGAAAAATTTATTAAAGGGCCTTGTTCCAGAACGTTTCTTATTGTTTATGTTTGATCAATTAGAGTTAGAGAGTTCACAAGCAGCCAATACATTTTCACATGACAAACTAAAAGAGATTGCTTCTTTTTGTAAAAGCTTCTCCTTCCAAGTAGATGGAACTCTTTCCATCGATAAAGCCTTCGTCACTGGAGGCGGTGTTTCTGTTAAGGAAGTCGCGCCAAAAACTATGGAATCAAAAAAGAAAGAAGGCTTGTTTTTCTGTGGAGAAGTTTTAGATATTCACGGATATACAGGAGGATATAATATCACTTGTGCCTTTTCCACAGGCTATACAGCAGGAAAAGCAGCGGGTGAACTTGTGAATAAGTCCATCCTAGAAAAATAAGTTATTCACATGTTCATAGAAGAGTTAGACCGATTTATCTGTGCCTACGACTAAGTACTCTAATCCCTGTGCATAACCTTGTGTATTACACACAGGTTATGCACAGACTGTTAGTATTATCTGAAAATTTGTTGATAACGCTTTCCTTGTACACAATAATCTGTGGATTTATTCGTGTGGTTGAATGTTCATTCATTTCTACTAGAGGTAGACTACGATTATCCACATGTTTATAACTTAAGCCCGTGCAATCATTTCAACTCGATTCCCAAAAGGATCTCTAAATTCAAAACGTTCATGCCCTGGAATGGGAACAGAATCTACTAGATCAATCCCCTCGTGCTCTAGCACTTCTCTCCAATAATTGATGTCTTCTACTTCATAAGCCAAATGGGCCTTTGTTACGAAGCGGTCAAACCCTTCCTCGGTCCCTACATGAACTTCAAAGTTTCCTACTCGTAACCAAAAACCCCCACGTCCTTTTAAAGCATTTGGCTTCTCTACCTCTTCAAGACTTAACACTCGGCAATAAAAGTCTCTCCCGGCCTCTTCTTTCCCCTGTGGAATTGTGATCTGTGCGTGATGCAGACCAATAATCATAACCATTCACCTCTTTCACTTCTTTATAGATACCTTCTACAGTCAATTGTTATTTTCCTTTTAATATCGCTTCCTTCAAACAAAATCAATTGTATATTTCGTATTCTTTTAATCTTTTTCTCACAATAAAAAACTCAATCAAATAAATGATTGAGCGAATGAAACATGATACGATACGATTCTATTATTTACTGCATATTTATCATTCAATAGATATAACCTTACTCCACGACTCTTCTCACTACAGTTCGATACAATAGCTCCGTCCCTTGTGAAATGTCATCAAATTCTGCACTTTCTTTTGGATTATGACTGATTCCATCTTTACAACGTACAAAGATCATTCCATAGTCACACACTGTCGACATCGCGATCGCATCATGAAACGGTCCGCTCATCAATTCAGGAATTGCTTCTCCGTAAATATCATTAGCAGCGCTTCGCATATCGTTCATAATGGATTCCGCACAATATCTCGGTTCACTTTCTGTGTCTACACGGATGGTGCTTGTCACCTGATGCTTCTCGCAGATTTGATCAATCGCTGGATAAAGAACAGCCTCTATATCTCTTCTTCGCCCAAGGTCAATGTCACGAAGATCGATTGTAAAACGCACTCTTTCTGGAATGATGTTTCTCGAATTTGGGAAAACTTCCATCTTTCCAACAGTTGCAACAGTTGGCGCTTCTGGATCTAGAGAGGCAAGCTCATGTAAGGTCAGCGTAATTTCTGCTGCAGCAACAAGCGCATCTTGTCTGTACGACATAGGTACGGACCCAGCGTGACCAGCAAACCCTTGAAGTTCAACCGTTAACCAAAGCGGTCCTGAGATACCCGTCACAATGCCAACAGGCAATCCGGCACGATCTAAAATAGGCCCCTGTTCGATATGCATTTCAATAAATTCTCCGATGCGTCCTGTCGGGTAAACAGATTCTTCAAACTCGCCAGGATTACATCCAAATTCAATCAATGCATCCTTCCGTGAAATTCCGTCTTTATCGACTCGTTCAAGCTCACCTTCTTCGAGTTGATTTAAGATTCCTCGTACACCAAACAATCCTTTATCAAATCGACAACCCTCCTCATCAGAAAAGGCAATCACTTCGATTGTTCGTTTCGGCTTTAATCCTTTATCCTTCATCGTCTGAATTACTTCAAGTGCACCTAGTACACCGACTGTTCCATCAAACTGCCCTCCATATGGCTGGCTGTCGATATGAGAGCCGAGTACTAAAATCGGCAAAGAATCGTCCTCACCTACCCATTGTCCAATCAGATTACCAAAATCATCAATTCTCGTATCCAATCCTGCATCTTCCATCCATCTTTTCACTTGTAAGACAGCTTGCTTATCCTCTTTTGATAATGTAAGGCGACATACTCCCGTCTCACCAATCTTTCCAATCTCCGCTAAGCATTCCAGTCTTGTCTGTAATCTATCATGGTTAACGGTTAAACTAGACAAGGAAAAAGATGTCTTCATATGAATCCCTCCAGTTTGTATTTCTCCTTGATTATATTTAAAATTTTCAATCTTTTCACTATGCAACATGTTCTTATCTCATTGACTTCATTAGACATTTTGTAAAATAGAGAGATGCTCTCCACAAAATAGTAAAAAAGAGCTAAGGCTGCACCTTAGCTCTTTCATATTTGTTTTTATTAAACTAACTTTCTTCTCATTACCCTACAACAATATTAACTAACTTCCCTGGTACAGCAATGACTTTACGTATAGTTTTATCGCCAATTGCTTCTTGGACTTTGTCATCATTCTTTGCAATCTCTTCCATTTGTTCGCGAGTTGCATCTGCTGGAATGATAAGTTTTGCGCGAACTTTGCCGTTAAGTTGTACAACGACTTCTACTTCATTTTCCACAAGTAGAGCTTCGTCATACGTTGGCCATGCTACATAAGAAATCGTTTCTTGATGACCGAACTTCTCCCATAACTCTTCAGCGAGATGAGGAGCAAGTGGTGCCAATAACTTAACGAAACCTTCCATTAGTTCACGTGGAAGTGTCTCTTGCTTGTAGGCATCGTTGATAAAGACCATCATTTGTGAGATTCCTACATTGAAACGAAGTCCTTCAAAGTCTTCTGTTACTTTCTTTACTGTTTGATGATACGTGCGGACAAACTCTTCTGACCCCTCCACTGCTTGGATTGCTGGGTTCAGTTCATTTGTCGACTCATCGATAAATAAACGCCAAATACGATCGAGGAATCGACGGGCTCCATCTAATCCGTTTGCTGACCACGCAATCGATGCATCAAGTGGTCCCATAAACATTTCGTATAAACGTAATGTATCAGCACCATGGCTTTCAACGATGTCATCTGGGTTTACAACATTTCCTTTTGACTTACTCATCTTCTCGTTGTTTTCACCTAGGATCATGCCTTGGTTGTATAGCTTTTGGAAAGGCTCTTTTGTTGGTACCACACCTAAGTCGTAAAGGAACTTATGCCAGAATCGTGCGTAAAGTAAGTGAAGAACCGCATGCTCTGCTCCCCCTACATAAATATCAACCGGCAGCCATTGCTTTAGTTTTTCTGGGTCAGCTAGTGCCTCGCTGTTGTTTGGGTCAATGTAACGTAGGTAATACCAACAACTACCTGCCCAGTTTGGCATCGTATTTGTTTCACGGCGGCCTTTCATCCCAGTTTTAGGATCTGTTACATGAAGCCATTCTTTGTTATTAGCAAGCGGTGATTCTCCAGTATCTGATGGTTTAATTTCCTTCATCATAGGCAATGTTAGTGGCAGCTCATTCTCCGGAACAGCTGTCATCGTGCCATCTTCCCAATGAATCATTGGAATGGGTTCGCCCCAATAACGTTGGCGGCTAAATAACCAGTCACGCAGACGGTAGGTTACTTTTTTCTTTCCGAAATAATTCGCTTCAAGCCATTCGATCATATTTGAGATTGCTGCTTCTTTTTCTAATCCATTTAAGAAATCAGAGTTCACATGTTCTCCATCACCTGTGTACGCTTCTTTCTCCACATCGCCACCAGCAACCACTTCAACAATCGATAGATCAAATGCTTTTGCAAATTCATAATCACGCTCATCATGTGCAGGAACAGCCATAATCGCGCCTGTTCCGTAACTAACAAGAACATAATCAGCAATCCAAATTGGAATACGAGCACCATTTACGGGATTCACGGCAAAGGCCCCAGTAAAGACACCTGTTTTTTCTTTAGAAAGTTCCGTGCGCTCTAGATCACTCTTAAGAGCCACTTCTTTGCGATATTGTTTAACGGCTTCTTGTTGCTCTGCCGTTGTAATCGTGTCAACAAGCTTATGCTCAGGAGCAAGCACCATGTACGTTGCGCCAAATAAAGTATCAGGACGCGTCGTGAACACATCGACTTTTTCCTCGTCATGACCATCTACTTTAAATGTCACTTCTGCTCCTTCAGAACGACCAATCCAGTTACGTTGCATATCTTTAATACTTTCAGACCAATCTAACTCATCTAAGTCTTCTAAAAGACGATCAGCGTAAGCCGTTATTTTAAGCATCCATTGTTTCATCGGACGGCGTTCAACAGGATGACCTCCTCGCTCACTTTTCCCGTCAATGACTTCCTCGTTAGCAAGAACCGTTCCAAGAGCCGGACACCAGTTCACTGCTACTTCATCGATATAAGCAAGGTCCTTTTCATAGAGTTTTAAGAAGATCCATTGCGTCCATTTATAGTAATCTGGATCAATCGTATTAACCTCACGATCCCAATCATAGGAGAATCCTAGTGATTTAATTTGACGACGGAACGTATCAATATTTTTAAGGGTAAATTCTGCTGGGTCATTTCCTGTATCAAGAGCATATTGTTCTGCCGGAAGTCCAAACGCATCCCATCCCATTGGGTGAAGGACGTTATGACCTTGCATACGTTTTAAACGTGAGAGGATATCTGTTGCCGTGTAGCCTTCTGGATGACCAACATGCAATCCAGCTCCTGATGGGAACGGAAACATATCAAGTGCATAAAATTTCGGCTTATCTGCATCCTCTGTTGTACGGAATGTTTTATTTTCTTCCCAATGCTTTTGCCACTTCTTTTCAATCTCTACATGTGAAAACGACATAGTTCTTCCTCCTCCTATTGGCTATCGTCCATTGATTACGTCACGTTTTCAGGATGACCACGTTCACCTCTTTTCAACCTCGATAATGATCTCGGTCAAAAAACTAAATGATCAACAAAAAACTCCCGCCCCTAACAATTATGTTAGGGACGAGAGTTTATTAATTCCCGCGGTACCACCCATGTTAACAAGTCAGATGACTCGTTCGCTTTAGCACGACTAACGGACGTGACCCGTTAAGGACTACTTCATCTTTCATCCTTAAAACTAAAAGGCGAGTTCATCATATTTGTGGGGCTGACTCGCACCATCCGTCAGCTCTCTTATGTCCTAAATATCATTACTACTCCTTCATAATCGTCAACATATGAACTTACTTAGTATTGTATGAACTTCAACTTGCGATGTCAAGCGTATTCATCGCCCATAATCACTTTACGTCGACATTTTCATCTCTTTTTCTTCGCGATCTCGTTGAACCCGTTTTAACGGAGCATCATATTTACTTAGGAACACAACTGCTATCATAAATAAGCCTAATAGTACATAGATAAGAACGGTCATCGAATACATATCCACTAAAAATCCGCCAAGTAGTGGCCCGATCATTTTCCCACCTGTGGCGACACTATTTATAATCCCCTGATAATATCCTTCTTTTCCTTTAGGAGCTAAATGATTTGCTATAGTCGGAACAGCTGGCCAGACAAACATTTCTCCAAATGTGAGAATAATCATTGCGACGAGAAATCCTGTAAAAATCGTTGCTTGAGAAAGGATAGCATAGGACACCATGAAGATCAAAACACCTGTGATCATTTGCCCTTTTAAAGATAGATTCCCTCTCTTAATGAGCCACGACACAACCGGCTGAGCAAGAACAATCATCAGTCCATTAATCGTCCAAAATAAACTATAATGTTGCAGTGGAATGCCGAGTGACTGAGTATGAACAGAAACATTGGCTTGCCACTGAGTATAGGCAACCCAACAGATAAAAAAGGCTACAGAAAGCAGCATTAGTGAATGCACTCGGTAATTCATCCGTAGCGGTGTTTTCTGTTCAAAGACATTCATAGAAGTCGCTCGGTAACTTTCTGCTTGCATCTTTCTGAATGCAACGACGACAAAAGCAAGTAAGATCGCATACATCACCGCATTGGCGATAAAGACGTAAGTCAGCTGAATGGATGCAACGACCCCAACCAACGCCGTTCCAATCGCAACTCCAACATTTTGAGCAACATACATCGCATTAAAGGGTTTTCTGCCTCCTTCTGGCCATAAACTGCCCGCTAATGCATACATCGCAGGAAACATCATTCCTGAACCAAAACCAAGACCCATTAATAAAAACATATAGAAATAATAACTATGGAAGAAAGCTAGAACCGTTGCACTACATGTTGTAATAATAATAGCGATCACAATCGTCCGATACGCCCCAATTTTATCAAAAAGACGACCACCGATTAAGTTTCCAATCACACCCGCACCTGCATTTAACATGAGCACAAATCCCGCTGCAGTTAATGATTTTCCTAATTCTTGATGAATGATGATCGCATTTAAAGGCCATAAAAAAGATGCCCCTGTGACATTGATAACCATTGCCACAATGAGCAGCCATAAAGACTTTGGCACATGCTCCCCACCTTTCTTTTGTTTAATCCATTCTATCGATTACTTCTTAAATACACGTATTATTTCGAGCACCAAAACAATACTAGTAGAGAAATTCATAAAAGGCAATCCTTTTTGATTTCCTTTTAAAACCCAGACGACATGTATCGTTGATCAACTTCTCTTTTCCTCTATGAAACCTGCATGCTACAATGAAGAGTAGGAGAAACAGCGATTCATATGAACGTTTAAAAAAGAAAGGCTGAACTAGATGATTAATCATTCAACCGCACCCGTCCCTTTACATTTTGGAGATAAGCGATATTACTCATGGAACTACCACTTACGCCAGCAATTTGGCGAGAAGATATTTAAAGTTCCTCTTGATGCAGGCTTTGACTGTCCAAATCGTGATGGTCAAGTCGCTCATGGCGGATGTACCTTTTGTAGTGAAAGGGGCTCGGGCGACTTTGCAGGAGATCGAACGCAAGACCTCGTCACTCAATTTGAGACGATCAAAGAGAAGATGCATAAAAAATGGAAAAGTGGCAAATATATCGGTTATTTTCAAGCGTATACAAATACATACGCTCCTGTAAAGACGTTACGAGATTACTTCGAAGTCATTTTAGACCAAGATGGTGTCGTCGGATTGTCGATCGCCACTCGTCCTGATTGCTTACCTGATGATGTCGTTGAGTACTTAGCCGAACTGAACAAACGAACCTATTTGTGGGTAGAATTAGGGTTACAAACCGTACATGAACGGACTGCCCAATTAATTAATCGTGCTCACGACTACCAATGCTACGTCGACGGAGTAAATAAATTACGAAAACATGGCATTCGAGTGTGCGCTCACATCATTAACGGTCTCCCTCTTGAAGACAGTAAAATGATGATGGAAACCGCACGAGAAGTGGCCAAACTTGATGTACAAGGCATCAAAATCCACTCCCTTCATTTGTTGAAAAAGACCGCAATGGTCAAGCAATATGAAAAAGGACTGCTCGACTTTATGAGCTTAGAAGACTATGTGAAATTGGTCGTTGATCAGCTAGAACTCCTACCCCCATCAATGGTCATCCATCGATTAACAGGCGATGGACCTGCGGACTTAATGATCGGCCCTATGTGGAGCATGCAGAAGTGGACTGTGTTAAACGCCATAGAAGCAGAATTAAAAAGACGAGACAGTTGGCAAGGGAAGTCTTATCAGGTGGAGGCGAAGGAATAATATGAAGCTTTTAGGAGTGCTACCTTTTGCGAGGTTTCTATTAGAGAGAAGTCTTGAACCCGCTGATGTTGCAATCGATTGTACAGCTGGCAATGGACATGATACATTGTTTCTAGCTAATCTTGTAGGTGAACGTGGTCATGTCTACAGTGTCGATGTTCAAGACGAGGCGATTCAACAAACGCATAACCGCTTGATAGAGGCTGGTCTTCGTGACCGAGTAACTTTAAAGAAGGTTGGACATGAGCATGTGACAGACTTGATTTCATCCTATCAACATAAGAAAGTAAAGGGTGCAATCTTTAACTTGGGCTATTTACCAGGTGGGGATAAGTCGATCGTGACTCATGCTTCGACGACAATTCAAGCAGTTGAATCGTTGCTTGCGATTATGCCAAAAGGTGGAGTAATCGTATTAGTCATTTACCATGGCCACGAAGAAGGTGCTCTAGAACGTGATGGTGTGATGAACTATGTAACTTCCCTTGATCAAAAAAAAGTCCATGTATTAAATTATTCGTTTATCAATCAAGCGAATCAACCGCCATTTATTGTCGCGATCGAGAAACGCTAACTTTTACTGATCTTGACAAACCGCACATATTGATTATAAATAAGAAGAGGACATGTTTATCGTGCTCTTCTATTATAAAAAAACTGATTTATGAATCATTTTCCTCATTATTCTTTTTACTTGAAAAGGAGTGTATATTCTTGGCTATTCTTGATTCTATCCTAGACTATAACAAATCGTTTGTGGCTACAAAGAAATTTGAGCAATATCAAACAACGAAGTTCCCTAATAAAAAACTTGTGATTTTGACTTGTATGGATACTCGTTTAGTTGAACTGCTTCATCACGCAATGGATTTAAAAAATGGCGATGCGAAAATTATCCGCAATGCTGGTGCCGTTATCTCTCATCCATTTGGAAGTATTATGCGTAGCATTTTAGTCGCTGTCTATGAGCTTCAAGCTGATGAAGTACTCGTTATTGGTCATCACGGTTGTGGCATGACTGGACTTCAATCAGAGTCCATCCTTGCAAAAGCGAAAGAGCGAGGACTAGATGTCGATGTTGTCGAAACGCTTGAATATGCGGGTATTGATGTGAAAGGATTTTTGACAGGCTTTGAAAAAGTAGAAGACAATGTGATTCATAGTGTCGATACCATTAATAATCATCCATTATTCGTCCGCAAAATCCCTGTTCACGGTTTAGTAATCTGTCCTGATACGGGAAAACTTGACCTTGTCGTTAACGGATATGATCACCTATAAGTTCAAAACCCCCTCTGCCTAAAATATAGACAGAGGGGGTTTTTACCTATTAAGTTCGTCTAAAAATCCAGCTATTCAAATAGAAAATAAGAGTGGGGAGCCCACCTGTTTTAATCATATTTTTCGACTTTTTCTTCATTTCTTTATTCCCTTGTACCTTTTCATCTGATAAATAAACAGCCAAAATGCCTTGGTAAATCATCCGATGAAATTTAGGGTCAGGAAGGGTCGCTAAGCTTTCTTCTGCCTGTTTGACAAAATAACGGAACCTCTCAATCATTTCTTCTTCATTTTCATAATAAAACAAGAAGTTCAATTCATCATCTGCTATATCTTCTTCTTGATCAATAAAATAATCAAGTAGGATATGTACTCCTTGAACCCACGGAAAATATCCAGCTTTTAACGTATCAGCCATCTCGGTCGTCATATTCGGCTTTGTTGCATAGGTTGCCAATGTGTATATACCAAGGGTTGAAGCCGTACAAGCCGAAAATTCATACCACGTCATGTTTTCTGGCATTTTATGTTTGTGGTTGTCAAACCATGATTTAAGCAGCGGAATGCGGTCTTCTTTTTTTACATGCTTGTATACTTGAAGATCACCGTAATACCCGCTTAATTCGAGCATCACTGGCTGCATGATGTGAAAGGAAGGGAAGGTCGCTAAAATTTGCTGGCATGTCTGAATTAAAGAATGCAAATAGCCACCATCTTCTTGCTCACTACGAAATTCATAATTGTTTTCTAAAGGTGCCCCAGGGGTCAGAGCTGTAAGAAGGGCATTATGTAAGGAACGAAAATCTTTTGGATCTAGAGAGTCACTTTGGTCACAAAGGTTATCTAAATAATCACACATAATTTGGTAAGCTATAATAAATTGAATCAATTCATCAAATCGATCACGTGCGAGCAAACCATAAACTCCACCGCCTTCGCAATGAAACTTCTTCCTTGCTAACGCATCAAGTGCTTGAGAACGCAATTCGTCATCTGGAATGGTTTGTGCCTTCTCAATCCATTGATTAAAATAACGATTAACAGTAGGAACCACATCCCGATAGATATTCATTAAAATCGGTATTGGCTTTGTTGGTACTTTCATATGAAGTGTTCTCCTCCATTCTTATCGATAACTAGTACATTAGCATAAATGAAAGCTATCAACAATCATCGAGATAGAAACTTCAATGAAACAACAAAAGCTGTCTACATTCGACAGCTTTCATTCACACTCTATACTCTTCCACGCTATGGCATCAATAAGTTAACAAACCCTATCGCATATCGAAAGACCTCTTCACGTTCTGGCTCATTAAAGATCTCATGATACAGACCTTCCCATTCTTTAAAGTACTTCTCTGATAACAATAAAGAATCAAACCAATCACGAACAGCGACTTGATCGACCAGATAATCCTCACCTGATTGCATCACAAGCACTGGGATATTAGGCATTTTTTCAGGGTAGCGTTTAGCTATGTGCATTGCTTTTGTTAATTCTTGATACCATCTTGCCGATACTCTTGTGACCCGTAACTCATCCTTGATATATTCTTCTCTAATTTCTTCATTTCTCGTGCACTGTTCGGAGCGTATACCAGATTTTGCGCTGAATGTTGGTGCAATGCGATGAATCATCTTTGTTGCAAGTGCCTTTGTTTTTGGAGGTGGACTCGCTAGCCCGACACATGGTGATGACAAAATAGCCGCTACAATTTGTACAGGATTTCTCTCCATTAATGTACGAATAACAGCAAGACCACCCATGCTATGACCGAGTAAAACAATCGGCATGTTTTTTAGTCGCGCTTCTTCTAACCATTCTTCAATGGAATCAAGATACTGCGTAAAAGATTGTATATGCCCTCTTTTTCCACGTGTCTTTCCTTGACCTGGCAAATCACCCATAATCACATCAAAACCATGTTCATTCCACTTTTTCGCAAGCCACTTGTATCGACCATGATGCTCCCCTGCGCCGTGCACAATCACAACGACACCTCGAGGCTCTGAAATCTCCCATTTCCACATCAGCAAATCCCCCTTCGTTCTTTTCTATTTTTTAACGATGGAAACTATCCCTTTGATCCGAATTTACGTTAAGATTAGTATAGCTTCTTTTTCACTAAATCAAAAGGATGTGAGTAAAATGATTTACCCTTATCAAGGAAAATGGCCAACGATTTCAAGTAGCGCGTTCATTGCTGATTACGTCACGATTACTGGTGATGTCAGAATTGGAGCCGAAACAAGCGTTTGGTTTCAAACCGTCATACGAGGTGACGTCTCCCCGACAATTATTGGCGAGCGCGTAAACATTCAAGATCAGTCTATGTTACATCAAAGCCCAGATTACCCTTTAGTCATTGAAGATGATGTGACAATCGGTCATCAGGTACTGCTACATAGTTGCCTCATCCGTAAAAAAGCTTTAATTGGCATGGGTTCCATCATTTTAGATGGTGCTGAGATTGGTGAAGGTGCTTTTATTGGGGCAGGTAGTCTTGTTCCTCAAGGAAAAAAGATCCCCCCGAACACTCTGGCCTTCGGTCGTCCTGCAAAAGTTGTGCGTGATCTAACTGAAGATGATATGAAGGATATGGAACGTATTAGAAGAGAATACGTGGAAAAAGGTCAATCTTACAAACAAGTAAAAGCATAGTTGCATAAATAAAAGAAATAAACGGTCTTTCCTAGATGGGAGGGCTGTTTTTTTGTCGCTTCTTCCCCTTATGTGTAGATTATGATTAAGATTTTTACGTTTAATAGTGAATATTTACATAATTCTTTAAAGTAGCTTTGATATTCTCTTAATAATTGCATAGTAAACTAAATGTAAATACATCTAACTCATTTGGGGTGATAAAAATGATTGTGAAGAAGTCGTGGCTATTTTTGTATGAAGCAGATTGCCAGCTCTTTTCCTTAGTTAATAAACAACGTCAATGGATGACTCCGATGCAATGGATTACTCATGTTGGAGGGGCTAGAGTGACCGTTTTGTCAATGCTTCTTTTGCTACTTTTAACTAGAGGTGATACCCAAACGACTGCAGGTGCAGCGGCTTGCGCGTTAATTATTAGCCACCTCATTGTCATGGCCATTAAACACTATCTCCCAAGGTTCCGACCTTATATGACCATTAAAGATTCTAATGTAGTCTGTAACCCCTTAGCTGACCATTCCTTTCCTTCTGGTCACACGACAGCAATCTTTTCCATCTGCACTCCTTTTATGATGATGATTCCGCATCTGGCTATCTTGCTGTTGCTTTTGGCTGTACTTGTCGGCGTGTCACGTATTAGTCTAGGACTTCATTATCCGTCTGATGTGATTGTCGGTGCCGCTCTCGGCTTCTCCGTTGGTTTTTCATGTATGACACTCATTCCTAGATTCATAGGCTTATAATCAAGCAAAGTTTCAATATGAAACATATGGGGGGATTTATTGATGAAGCTTGCTTTATTTTCAGACACGTACAGTCCTCAAGTAAACGGTGTAGCTAGAACCCTTACACGACTAGTATCACATCTTGAAAAGCGTCAAGTGAATTACCAACTATTCGTTCCGGATCAATTGGATCGACGAGACCCTTTTTCAAGTAACATCCACGGTTTTACGAGCTTTCCTTTTTTTCTATACCCTGAGTGTCGTGTAGCTTGGCCTAATTTAATTAAGATGAAGAAGCAACTTTCGTCCTTTGATCCAACTGTCATCCATGTAACCACTCCCTTTAACATCGGTCTTTCTGGACTACACTACAGTAAAAAACAAGGGATACCAATAGTAGGATCGTATCATACGCATTTTGATCATTACCTTGAATACTATAAACTTCATTTTCTATCCGATGTCATGTGGTCGTACTTACGCTGGTTTTATGCTAGCTGCGAAAAGATTTTTGTTCCCTCGAAAGAGACGATGGAACATCTCGAGGAAAAAGGTTTTAAAAATATTGACATTTGGAGTCGCGGCGTTGATTGTCACTTGTTTCATCCATCTAAAAAAGAAGCATTCTTATATGACGTATACAAAATCAATCGTAAATTTGTTTTGCTTTACGTCGGTCGAATGGCTCCAGAAAAAGATTTAGCAACATTAAAGAACATCATGCGTCGCATCCCTGAAGCGCTTCGTGACCAGATTCATTGGATTTATGTAGGTGATGGACCGATGCTATTTGAAATGAAGCAAGAATTTATAAATGACGCCGTTACCTTTACCGGCTATTTGAATGGTGAGTCCCTTGCTGCAGTCTACGCATTAGCTGACTTGTTCGTCTTCCCGTCTCAAACAGAGACATTTGGAAATGTCGTCCTTGAGTCTCTAGCAGCAGGGACTCCAGCTATCGTTGCGAATAAAGGTGGGGTAAAAGAAATTGTTCAGCATAGAAAAACAGGAATGATTTGCGAAGCCGGGCATGCTCAATCTTTTGTTGAGTCGATCGTGGAAGTGTTGAGCCAGCCTTCTAAGAGATTGCAGATGAGTTATGAAGCTCGTGCTTATGCCCGTACACAATCGTGGGACCGAATTTTTGACGATTTACTCATTCAATATGAAAGAACCAGTTTGATTCAACAAAAAGCTCAATACCTTGCGTAACTTTATCACCTCTTGATAGGCAGCTACATAGGTTGGTAGGAGAAATTATTAACCGAGCTAATTTATCATGAGGAGTGATACGATATGTATTATTATGATCCATCTTACCAATCAGCGGTTTCATATGATTATGAGGGCTATTATGACTTAAGGCAAGCTCCAACAGGACCTCCACCTCAGACCATTCCTATGACTGCTAGTGGACCGCAAGCCTTCGCTGTCGACCCCGGAGCTATCCAACGCTGTTTATTTCGTTTTACCTTTATTCGATTGAACAATGGAGATTCCTTTTGGTTTTACCCAACCTTTGTTGGGAGAAACTCTGTAGCCGGATACAGATGGTGGTACTTCCGTTGGGTTAATTTCGGTATTGACCTTCGAAGAATTTCATCGTTCCAATGTGTGTAGAAAACATGGTACTTTTCTTTCAACTAATTGAATAATATTGATTATTATTCTCAATAATAAGTGAGAAGGACTTATTTAAGTCCTTCTCACTTCCATCATTACATCGGTTCAAATGTTTTACAGTCCGTTTCTTCAGAACGGTCTGCTTGCTTTCCTTTATGGCTAATCACATAAATCTTCTCTGCCTCGCATCGATTACCATTTGACCAATTCACACAGTTATTGACTTCGCATAATACATCTTGTGCCATCGTATTCACCTCCATTGCTCCTCTAGTTTGACCGAGGGAGGGGCGTCACATACTCGTCCTTTCCTCCTTTCCACGACAAAAAAGCACGAGCCCCCAAAACATATGTGGGCTCGTGCTTTTTTATTATTTTACAGACCTGCTTGTTCTTTTAACGTAGCAGCTTTATCTGTTTGCTCCCAAGAAAGCTCGATGTCTGTTCGACCGAAGTGACCGTAAGCAGCAGTTTGCTTATAGATCGGACGACGAAGGTCTAGCATCTTAATCATGCCAGCTGGGCGTAAGTCAAAGTTAGCGCGAACAAGAGAAACTAAAGTCTCTTCAGAAACTTTTCCAGTACCAAACGTATCAATTGAGATGGACACAGGCTGCGCTACTCCAATTGCGTACGCTATTTGCACTTCACACTTATCAGCTAGTCCAGCTGCAACGATGTTTTTCGCTACATAGCGAGCAGCATAAGCACCTGAGCGGTCAACCTTTGTCGCATCTTTACCAGAGAATGCTCCGCCACCATGACGAGCATATCCACCGTACGTATCAACGATGATTTTACGCCCTGTAAGACCAGCATCCCCTTGAGGTCCACCGATTACGAAGCGACCAGTTGGGTTTATGAAGTATTTTGTATTCTCATCAATGAGTTCAGCAGGAACAACTGGCTTGATGACATACTCTTTTAAGTTACGTTGAATTTGTTCAAGCGCTACTTCAGGGTGATGTTGAGTTGAAATGACAATCGTATCAATACGAACAGGTTTCCCGTCTTCATCATATTCAACAGTTACTTGTGTTTTTCCATCAGGACGTAGGTAAGGAAGAATTTCCTCTTTACGAACTTCTGTTAGACGACGAGCTAATTTATGGCTTAAAGAAATCGGTAATGGCATAAGCTCTTTTGTTTCGTTATTAGCATAACCAAACATTAGCCCCTGGTCCCCTGCACCAATAGCTTCTATCTCAGCATCTGTCATTTGACCTTCACGAGCTTCTAACGCTTGGTCTACACCTTGCGCGATATCAGCTGATTGTTCATCAATTGATGTTAAAACGGCACAAGTTTCAGCATCGAAACCGTATTTCGCACGAGTGTAACCAATTCCTGAAATCGTTTCACGTACGACTTTTGGAATGTCAACGTACGTGCTTGTTGTGATCTCACCTGCAACAAGGACAAGCCCAGTTGTAACTGTAGTTTCACAAGCTACACGTGCATTTGGATCATTGGTTAGAATAGCATCAAGAATCGCATCTGATATTTGATCACTGATCTTATCTGGATGTCCTTCTGTTACTGACTCTGATGTAAATAAATGACGACTTTTCTTCTCTACCATGTTCAAATTCCTCCTATGTACATGATGATTAGATCAATGTACGAATGATTTGAGACGGCACTCGTTCCTCATCCAATTGGTGACAAAACGGTTTAAGACGTATATAAACGTAGAAAACCCTATTCCTGCGAGGAAAAGGGTTGAAATGTTTACCTTTCGCCTCTTATCGTTCAAGGCAACCGCCTTGCAGGTTAGCACCTTTTCACTCGACTTGCATGAGTGTTGGTTGCTGGGTTTCTCAGGGCCTGTCCCTCCACCTACTCTGGATAAGAGTATCCGTTCGCGACATATCATAACGTACATACAAAACTCTGTCAATAACATGTGGAAATTCATTAATATTCGTACTATAATAGCATGAAAACCTCACTCCATTAGGTTATACTAATGAAGAATAAATAACATGTTATAATAGGAAGAAAACCATAAACCAATAACCTCCCTTGAGATTATATATGTAATCGTCACCATTGTATTAATCAAAGCAGAAACATCCACATCTCTCTTCCTCGTTTTAAAAAATTAAACCATCTCATTTTTATGACTGTTTATCATCCTACTCTATTTGTCCTACAACAAATGGTTTAATCAACCATTTCTCAAAAAAACTTTCACATTAGTATAGACTAATTGGTATAATGTGTTATACTAATTGACATAGAAGAGATGACTAACACGAAAATAGCAGATATGACTAGCACGAAATATGTGCCTAATTTGAAGAGGAAAGGGTTTTGCGACAATGACAACTTTAAGCCTATCATCAGAATTGGATCAACTAGTAACTAGTGAGCATGCACATCATGACTTACCAATCTCTGCTTTAATTGAGAAATCACTCACGCGTAAAGAAGGCAGACTGACAGCTTCTGGCGCATTAAGTGTGACAACAGGAACGTATACAGGACGTTCACCAAAAGATAAGTTCATTGTCAACGAACCAAGTGTAACCGACAAAATCGATTGGGGTCCTGTTAACCAACCAATTGAAAAAGAAGTATTTGCAAACCTCTATAAAAAAGTACTTGATCACTTAGGAACAAAAGAAGAAATCTTTGTTTCTAAAGGATTTGCAGGAGCGGATAAAGAATACCGTCTTTCTTTAAAAGTGATAAATGAGTTTGCTTGGCACCAAGCGTTTGCTAGACAATTATTCATTCGTCCTAACGAAGAAGAACTACATGAAGATGAAATGACAGACTTTACAATCGTATCAGCTCCTACATTCAAAGCTGACCCAAGTATAGATGGTACTCGTTCTGAAACGTTCATCATTATTTCGTTTGAAGAGCGTATCGTTTTAATTGGTGGCACAGAATATGCTGGTGAAATGAAAAAATCAATTTTCTCCATCATGAATTATATGTTACCTGAACAAAATGTTCTTTCTATGCACTGTTCAGCTAATACAGGTAAAGAAGGCGATGTTGCCTTGTTCTTTGGTCTATCAGGAACAGGAAAAACGACCTTGTCGGCTGATCCAAATCGTTACTTAATTGGTGATGATGAGCATGGTTGGTCAGCCAATGGTGTTTTTAATGTTGAAGGCGGTTGCTACGCCAAATGCATTAACTTATCAGAAGAGAAAGAACCTCAAATCTGGAATGCGATCCGTTTTGGGACTGTTCTTGAGAACGTTGTCATCGATGAAAAAACGGCCATGCCTGATTTTGATACAACGACTCTAACGGAAAACACACGTGCAGCATACCCTTTAGAAGCAATCCCAAATGCGCTTGCACAGAGTGTAGCAGGTCATCCAAATACCATCATCTTCTTAACTGCTGATGCTTTTGGCGTGTTACCTCCAATCAGTAAGCTGACAAAAGAGCAAGCAATGTACCACTTCTTATCTGGATACACAAGTAAGTTAGCAGGTACAGAACGCGGAATTACTTCCCCTGAAGCTACATTCTCTACTTGCTTTGGAGCGCCTTTCTTGCCGCTTCCTGCAGCTCGTTATGCAGAAATGTTAGGGGAGAAAATATCTCAACATGCTGTAGAGGTCTTTCTCGTGAACACTGGTTGGTCAGGCGGTTCTTATGGTGTTGGAAAACGTATGAACCTACCTTATACTCGTGCGATGATCCAAGCTGCACTTCAAGGTGAGCTTACTCAATCAGAAACAACCATTGATCCGATCTTCGGCTTACATGTACCGCTCCACTGCCCAGGTGTACCGGATGAAGTGTTACACCCTCGTGACACATGGGAAGACCCAGCAGCCTATGATGAAAAAGCTAAGCAACTCGCAGCTGATTTCGATATGAATTTCAAAAAGTTTGCTGATGTGAGTGATGAAATTAAAGCCGCAGGACCAAAAATTTAATTTCAAACAGAAGAGCCATGTCATGCATTCATTGCAGACATGGCTCTTTCACTAGGATATTGACCGGCTTCCTTGTTCTTTCATCCAACGCGCCGCTCGCTGTAAGATGCCTCGCTGACTTCTCGGTGGGAAGTGATGAGAAAATAATTCATAGTACCACACCTCTACTTGCTTCGAGTGTTCGCGCAACGCCCGCTCTAAACGGTAGGCATGTTCAATCGAAACATGCTCATCTCGTTCACCGTGAATTAATAGCACAGCAGCATCAAAGTCACCCATCTCATGAAGTGGAGTACGCCATTGATAACGGTCTGGATACTTATTCGGCGTACCACCAATCACTCTCTTCATCATTCTTCTCAGATCGACGCGCTCTTCGTAAGTTAATACCATATCCGTAACCCCGTTCCAACTAGTCACAGATGCTACTTCACAACGCGCAAGGGCGACAAGCAAAGCCATGACTCCCCCTCTTGAGAAACCGAGCAAATGAAGGCTCTTTTCGTCGACTCCTGGATGTTCGCGCAAAAGGTCAAAGGCTGTGATGGCATCTATTCGGTCCTCACCAGCAAAATCCTCTTGCCCTTCGCCTCCTTTATTGCCTCTGTAAAAAGGCGCCATAACGATAAACCCTTCTGCTGCCCATTGAATTACCCGTTGAATACGAACCATTCCAACATTTTTAATTCCTCCTCTTAAGTAGAGAAGACCTGGAAGTTTGTTCGAGGTGATCGGTTCAGCTAGATACCCTTTTACTCGAAGACCATTTGACCAATATGTGATCATATAAAGGTAAATTCTCGGATGAGGGGACGGAACTCTCTGTTTGGAAATGATTTGATCTTGCATCGTATACACCTTCTTTTGTTCACTTATTTTATTTGCTTATCCTATGTACATATTACAACGTATCAAACATTCCTTTTTCAACATAAAAAGCGAGCAACGATTAAATCAGCTGCTCGTTTGCCAAATACTCCATACAACTAGTTAACACATCATCTTTCATAATAAAACTAAACCGATGATCGTCTTTTATGTTACTCGGTAAGGTATTAAGAATGATTGGACCATCCGTCTCCATATAATTTTCTTTTTCAATCAAAGATTTTACTTGGGCAAAGTATATGTTTTTATGAATGAGCTCATTTTTTGAGTGCACTTCATATTGACCAATGAAGGTCACACTTGCGACGACTCCGCCTGTCTCTTCCATCACTTCTCGAACGGCTGCATCTTCAGGTTGTTCATTGCCCTCAACCTTACCACCCGGAAATTCGAGTCCTCTTTTTCTATGTTTCGTCAACAACCAGCCGTTTTCATACCTGCAAATGACCCATACATGTCTTGGATTGGTTGAAAATGATGTTCGATCCATGACGAGTCGCACGAGACAACCTTCATGATCATAAAAAGTTTTCATAGAAACGTCCCCTTCCTTCTATCTCTATAGTTAGAAGTATACGTTCTAATCCAAAACAAACCAACTACTTTACCATGTCGGCTTACCACCTTTATCAGGACGAATAAAAAAGATCACAATAAGCACCCCGATCATTCCGATACCTGCCTGTAATATAAAAAGTAAAAAATGCGTGGCCTCCATTAATAAAGCAAATACGGGTGGACCAGCCGCTACTCCAACAAAGCGCATGCTACTGTATAAAGAGGTCACAGACCCCCGTTGTTCCATTTGAATCCCTTCTGTTACAAGGGCATCTAGACTTGGTAGAGCAATGCCAATACCCACACCACTACTTAATAACGCACATAAAAGAAAATAAATATCATTGGAAAATGATAAGGCGAGCATGGAGATCGTTAATAAAATGATCCCTGTTAAAGTCATTCGTTTCATTCGCCATTTCTCTTGACCTATAACTTTTCCTGTTGCTAATGATGCGATACAAAGTGCCGCTAATGGTATCGCTAAAACAATACCTTTTTTTACACCTTCAATTTGATATTGTTCTTCAAGCATTGTCGAGAGATAAAACAACACACCAAACAAGATAAACATGCAGATTGCTCCAATGATAAATACGGCGTAAAGCCAGGCCCCTTCTCTTTTAAATATCACTTTAAGGGATTGAAAAAACTCCTTACCTGCAAGGGGCACTTTCGTCATTGGAGGAGATTTCACAAGAAAAATAATTAATATAATCGAGATAAAGCAAAAGATCGGGAATGCAAGAAACGGTAAATACCACAATAATGACGCTAAAAAAGCCCCTACAATTGGGCTTAATACTTTTCCAAAAGTATTCGACGTTTCAATGACACCAAGACCTTTACTCACTTCTTGCTCATCACTATATAAATCACCGACAAGTGGAAGAACGATAGGCGAAGCACCTGCTGCGCCAATCCCTTGTAAAAGTCTTCCAACAATGATAACCGAATACGGGGAATCCATCTGCCAAGCGGCAAATCCCGCCAATAAACCGCCTATTGCCGCAATGATTAGACTTGGAATAATGACACGTTTTCTCCCTATTTGATCTGAAATATACCCAGCAATCGGTATACAAATAATCGCGACAACCGAGTACACAGTAATTAGTAAGCTAGCTTGAAAAGAACTAATCGACAGTTCTCGTTCAATAATTGGTAAGACTGGGATCAGCATTGAATTTCCTAAAGTCATGACAAGTGGAATCGACGCAATCGAGAGTAGATCCCACTTTTTCTTATCCTCCATACCTTCTCCCTCTCCTCATAAAAGCCAAGTCTCAACTGCTTTATTACTCCTTATTATGAGAAGAATTATGTATTGTATACCTATGTTACCAAAAGCATAAAAACCTATCACCAAGGAAATTGGCGATAGGTTTGGGATATCATCTTAGTTGAAATTCTCCACTTTTTTGTAGCGATTCATACACTTCATCAATGGTTTTGTCAGAGTGGGCAGCCAAATTTTCTTTACGGACTTTGAATTCTTTAAGAAGCTCTTCGCCCGACAACCCTTCCGCAATCAGTTCCTCAATGACGTCTTCAATGACTTCATCTTTATGTAAAACAAGCTTTGCTCTTAGTAATATACTAACTCCATCTGAGAGGTCTGTAATCGTTTTAACGCTTGTCACCATTGTTGCAGGGTGATTATTTTTCGACGTAATGATCGCATCAACAAGAAGGTGGCCATCATTTTTAGCTACTTCTTCAAAGTAGGCTCTGTAATCATTATCTGTTACCACGTCAATATGCCACGTTTGCGCCTCATCTTCCATGTTGATAATGAGCCCATTTCTAACTGGAATTGCTTTTTGTTTAACAGGGCCAAATTTCCCTTCCAACACACATAAAGAATACAGTTTAAATGTCTTCATCTAACAACAACCTCCCTTGATTCGGTCTATCTATTGTATCACAGATCAGTAATAATAACCCCATTCCCATCATAGGGAACGGGGTTATTTCATTGTATTTAGAACATATATTATGAGGTTTTTACTCGCTGATAGACTGATTCAATTTGTCTGTCTTTCATCCACAGTAAGAGTTCTACTTCTTTTTTTGTTAATTCCCTACCAAGCTTACATTTACATTCATCTCTAAGTTCTTCATACAATGTCTCTAAGGCCATGTGTAAATGTCTCCTTTTTGTAAAACTCCAATAATAGGTGTAGGCTTGAACGATATTGTCAACTATACCCTAGTCTAAGCACAACATGTCACTTTATATTTTACTTACCCCTATTATATCTGAAAATTCGAAATTCCGCACGGCTTTTTTTATTTTTTTAACAAATTTTCATTAAGGCCTCTTCAGGAGACAACACACAATGATGTAATTGGCGGCCTTTAAGCTCTTGGTAGAGCAACAATAAAAATTCTGCTTCTAACTCTAGATCTAATGCTTTTTCATAGGCTTCGATTAAAAGATCATTTTGAATCTGCTCCATAATCCGCTCAGCAACCTCTTTCTATATGTTAAAATCCTTTTTTGTCATATGCTTCTTTCATTTGATCGAGCGCTCTTGCCAAGGTGTCTCTCGAACAAGCAATGTTCATACGTTCAAAATGTTCTCCCTCAGTTCCGAAGATCGGTCCGTGGTTGAAGGCTACTTTCGCCTCGCGTAAAAACCACTCATTTCTAGCACTAGCTTCCATCTTCAGCTGCTCACAATCAAGCCATAGCAAGTAGGTCCCTTCTGGTTTAACAACTTTAATTTTCGGCATATGTCCTTCCAAGTATTCTTTAACAAATTGGTAATTTTCTTGGATATACCCCATCAATTCATTAAGCCACTCTTCTCCGTGACGATAAGCTGCTTCAGTTGCAACTTGTGAAAATACATTAATTGAACTAAACGTCGATTGAATAAACGTTTTGCATTTTAAACGCTTTTTCGGATCGAGTATAACAGCATACGATGCCTGAATACCTGCTAAGTTAAATGTTTTACTTGGAGCAAGACATGTCAACGTTCGCTTTGCCATATCTTCATTAATCGACGCTATAGGGATATGGGTTTGTCCATCAAATAGTAGATCAGCATGTATTTCATCAGAAATCACAAGGAGATCATACTTTTTACAGATTTCAGCCACTCTCTCTAATTCTTCTTGTTTCCACACGCGTCCAACTGGATTATGAGGGTGAGAGAGTAATAACACTTTCGTTTTCTCAGAAATACTTGTTTCAAGCTGTATGAAATCCATTTCATATTGATCATCCGTTCGAGTGAGTGGATTTTTAACAATCACTCGGTCGTTTTTTTCGATGACATCATAAAACGGATAATATACAGGTGTTTGGATTATGACCTCATCGCCTGGCTCTGTAAAAGCTTGTATCATATGACTGATCGTCGGCACAATTCCAGAAGTATAAATCAACGCCTCACGATTAATTTCCCACTTATAGCGCTTTGCTAACCAGGCACAGATAGCCTCGTCTGTCCCAAGAGATGGTGACGGGTAACCAAACACACCGTGTGTTGCTTTATCCTTTAACGCTTCAATGACAGCATTAGGGGCTTTAATATCCATGTCTGCAACCCATAATGGGATCGCATCCTTTACTCCAAATCGCGTTTCTGTCATATCCCATTTCATTGAATCCGTATTTTTACGATCTACCACAAACTCTAGGTGTTTACTCACTGTCAAACGACTCCTTCCATTCCAGACAAAAAAGCGCCTATAAGACACCTTGTTCTATTATTCCCTACGAGATACTTGAATCCTTTCTATTTCTACAAAAAGATAAATTTCTTAACAAATTAATCAACCATTCAGTCCTTTTACAATAGAACTGAATGGTTGTTTTGCCTTACTGATCCATCTTTATCACAACGGCTGTTAATGGCTCAATCAATAGATGTTGCGGCGTTAGAACAAATCCTGTTCGGTGACTCACTTCTTCCGCTCCTGCTTCATCTTGATCAACGACAACGATTCCAGTTGTTAAATCTTCTTTCAAAGTTATTGTCCGATCTTTTACATCTGCATTAACAAATCCATAATAGATTCCTGTTCCATCTGTTGACATACATTTGTAAGCTATAAACAAATCATGTTCTCCTATTTCTGGAGCGGTAAGCAACGTGATTTTATCATCAATCAATTGTTTCGTTCCTAATCTGAAGGCATTCGTCGATCGTCTTAATCGAATCAACCCTTCTGTATAAGCACGTGTGGTTGTATGCAGTGGGAATAACTTGTCATTCGTTGCCTTAGCCCAATCAAAACGATTGATTTGATCTGTCGCCTGATAGGAATCATGGATAAAATATGGATAACGAAACGGACTTCCCGCCTCATCCATCATATGCGTTGACTTATATGGCGCCTCCGTCGTTTCGGCCCTGAACTGTTTCGTTCGACCGTATTCTTGGCCAGCGTGTAAAAATGCAATGCCTTGACTTGTCATCATAAGAACATGACCTAGTCGAATTCGTTTTTGAATCTCTTCTTGATGTAGGTCAGGATCTTTCTTAATCGATTGGGCGATCACATCATGCAACGTAAGGTTGTCGTGAGCTTCGATATACTGCACTACATCGCCAGGTGACGTTGCGATGAAGTTATGTGGTTGTGCTTTCATATTTTCGAATATTTGCGCAATGTTTCTCGCACCGTTTGTTAAAAATCTCGGCAGTCCTTCACTTCCATACCCTGACTTCAATTCATTTCGGAAGTCATCTGAAAACACACCGACACTATCTGTATGTTGCATCCAGTCTTGATCAGCTGCCATCACACCTTCTGACCCTTCATCCCCTACATATGTCCGCCACCCCTCTCCGATCATTAGAATAGAAGGGTGTAACTTCTTCGCCTTATCATAAGCGAGCTGGATCGTTTCTGCATCATGGTCACCCATCATATCAAAACGAAAACCATCGATCTTGTATTCTTCTATCCAATAGGCAATCGAGTCGATTAAGATCCTCCTTGCCATATGATGCGTGGTACCTAGTCGTCCTCCACCAAAACTCGTTCGAGATGTCCCGTCTCTATCCATAAAATGATAATAATTAGGCATCAAGTTTTCAAAAATCTCTACAGCGGCTGTATGGTTATACACAACATCTAACATAACACCCAACCCACGCCTGTGAATTTCATTGATCAGTTCTTTCAATTCCTTAATGCGAAGGAGAGCATTTTGCGGATGTTGTGAGTACATCCCTGATGGAGAAAAATAGCTATGCGGATCATAGCCCCAATTATAATTTGCGCCTACTGATGCATGCTCAAGCTCCCGGTAGTGAGCCAGTTTTTCATTCCCTTTGTAATAGCTCATAACCGGCAATAGCTGAATATGGGTGACGCCTAAGCTCTTAATATAATCAAGCTTATCAATAAAAGCTGTAAACGTTCCAAATCTCGCGTCTAAATCGCTTTCGATCGTAGGATCTGAGGTGAAATCACGAACATGGATTTCATAGATGATCGCATCTTCTCTTTTTTCATACCCATTAATCGTTCCGTGTTCTAATGTGGGACCGATTAATCCAGGATTGACGATCGCAGCTTTCCCTACAGAGTAGCCCCCTTGCTCGTCCCAAGCAGCCATCGATTTAGCATAAGGGTCTAGCCCTAATTTTTTTTGTCCATTCACATCCACCACATAATGATAATAATAACCTGTTAAATCATCTATCTCCGTATTCTGTTCATGTAGATGCAGCTGCCAAGTACCGTTATTGTCACGTTGCATTTCAAGATCATCCTTAACAACCTCAAATTGATCGTCTTTGTCGTACAGAATGATCGAAACCTTATTAGCGAGCGGAGACCAGAGCGTCAGTGTCGCTGAACCATCTTGCTGAAGACGTGCGCCAAGTTCTCCTTCATAAGCAAAGGCTGTGTCAATCATCTCCCAATGAATACGTAAGGGTATTGCTTGGTCTTTATACACCAACGTAAAGGGAGCGTGCTGCACTTGGAATTCTCCGATCACGTCCACCTCGTAGTTTTCTTTTATTTCGATTTCTTTGATCTGAAGTTCACGACCTTGTTTATTTTTCACCTTAAGATTTTCACGTATTGATGCCTCATCTAGGATCAGGTTCTCGGTCGGAACGAATTTGACTATTGTCTGTGTAGAAGATATAACTTCTCCTGAACTAAGGTAGAATATCTCATTACCTATTGGTGGTGTACTCATTAGTTATCACCCACTCCCACCCATTAGAATGTGCTTTATGATCAGCATATGCACCGATTATGAACATGTGTCCTTTCCAAAGGATGGATCCCTTATTATGAAAAGAAACAAAAAAACACATAAGATTACCTCCTATATGCTTTGTCATGTGTAGATATAATATGATATTTTTTAGTTTATTTCAATGAACGACCTTTCACTTTACCAATTTCTTCTTGTACTTTCCCTTTAGCTTTATCTTTTTTTCCTTCTCCTTGAAGCTTACGGTTATCTGTTGCATTTCCTACTTGATCTTTCACTTCACCTTTTGCTTTGTTGACGCCACCTTTTACCTTATCTGATAAACCTTTGTCATTCGTTGTCATGGTTTATTCCTCCTTTATATATAGAGAGGTATAACCATTCTAGAAGTAATCTAAACATTCTACTATTTCACTCATCATTTTCATTCTTCTTTAGAGGAAACAATATGGTAAGATGACTAAAGATGTAATAGGACAATGTGAGTAAAGGAAAGGTGTTAGTTATGAGTATTTTAACAGTAAAAAACTTAAGTCATGGATTCGGTGATCGGGCTATTTTTCATGATGTTTCATTCCGTCTCTTAAAAGGAGAACATATTGGCTTGATCGGTGCAAACGGCGAAGGTAAGTCAACATTTATGAATATTATTACAGGTAAACTGATGCCTGACGAGGGAAAAGTCGAGTGGTCCAAGAAAGTCCGTGTCGGATATCTCGATCAGCATACAGTACTTGAACGCGGAATGACGATGCGAGATGTACTTAAAAACGCCTTCAAATATTTGTTCGACATCGAAGCAGAGATGAATGCGATGTACGACAAGATGGGTGAGGTCACGCCAGAAGAGCTTGAGAAGTTGCTCGAAGAAGTTGGTGTCGTTCAAGATACGCTAACAAACAATGATTTTTATGTAATTGATTCCAAGATAGAAGAAATCGCTCGTGGTTTAGGGCTCGATGATGTCGGCCTTGAAAAAGATGTAGAAGATTTAAGTGGTGGTCAACGGACGAAAGTTCTCCTCGCTAAGCTCTTACTTGAAAAACCTGATATTTTATTACTCGATGAGCCGACTAACTATTTAGACGAACAACATGTTGAGTGGTTAAAGCGTTATTTAAAAGAGTATGAGAATGCTTTCATTCTTATCTCCCATGATATTCCCTTCTTAAATAACGTTGTTAACTTGATCTACCATATGGAAAATCAAGAACTTAATCGTTATGTAGGAGACTATGAGCATTTTCTTGAAGTACATGAAATGAAAAAACAACAATTAGAATCAGCATACAAGCGTCAACAACAAGAGATCTCTCAGTTAAAAGACTTTGTTGCTAGAAACAAGGCCCGTGTGTCTACACGTAATATGGCAATGTCCCGTCAGAAGAAACTAGATAAGATGGATGTCATTGAATTAGCTAAAGACAAACCTAAGCCTGAATTTAAGTTCAAAGAAGCTCGCACGACGAGTAAGTTGATTTTTGAGACAAAAGATCTTGTAATCGGCTATGATGAACCTCTATCTCGTCCGTTAGATCTTCGGATGGAACGCGGACAAAAAATTGCTCTCGTTGGTGCCAATGGTATCGGTAAAACGACGCTTTTAAAAAGCTTACTCGGTCTAAACAAGCCGTTAGAAGGCACCGTTGAACGTGGAGAGTATCAAGAGATTGGTTATTTTGAACAAGAAGCAAAGGCTTCATCTAATACGTGTATCGAAGAAATATGGCAAGAGTTCCCATCACTTGGACAAGCAGAAGTTCGGGCCGCCTTGGCTAAATGCGGATTAACAACGAAACATATTGAAAGCAAAATGATTGTTCTAAGCGGGGGAGAAAAAGCGAAGGTTCGATTATGTAAATTAATCAATCGCTCATCAAATATTCTTATTCTTGATGAGCCGACCAACCACTTAGACGTCGATGCAAAAGCTGAATTAAAGCGTGCATTAAATGAGTACAAAGGTAGTATCCTTCTCATCTCTCATGAACCTGAATTTTATGAAGGTATTGTGACTGATGTTTGGAATTGTGAAGATTGGACAACAAAATTAGTTTAAGTAATGAAGAGACTAGAACATAGAGAAAGTGTTTAACTAAGAATCCGAATAAAGCACAAAATTAGTGGAGTATATTTCAGGAGTGGCTTCATTGTCCCTCCTATTTATCTGTTCGGATTCTTACTCATAAACACACTCTCGTTCTAGCCTCTTTTTCCTTATGCTTCTCATCCTTCCCTACACCTACCCTGTTTTAGTCAACGTTTAAATAAACGTTTGTTTAATCCCCAAAGCTTAAAAACCTGTGGTACAATAACGCTTGTCTGTAAATTTCAAAACGAAGAACATCTTGATTATATAGTTTTTGGTTACACCCTATAAAAAGGAGGCGCCCCCTATGAAGCAAACGCCTTTTATTGCTGTTGAAGGCCCAATTGGAGTTGGAAAAACCTCGCTTGCTAAGGCGATTTCCGCTCATTATCAGTATCATCTATTAAAAGAAATTGTCCACGAGAATCCCTTTTTAAGCAAATTTTATGAGAACATTGAAGAATGGAGCTTTCAAACAGAGATGTTCTTCCTATGCAATCGCTACAAGCAACTTGAGGACATTCAACGCAAGTTTCTTGCAACATCGATTCCCGTTGTTGCCGATTACCATATTTATAAAAACATTATTTTTGCCCAGCGTACGTTAAGAGAAGATCAATATGATAAATACACATCGATTTATGATATTATGACCTCTGATATGCCTAAACCTAACTTTATTATTTATCTTCACGCTAGCCTCCCTACTTTATTAAACCGTATCGAGATGCGTGGGCGTGAGATGGAGCAAAAGATGGACCCAAGCTACCTTCGTCAGTTATCAGAAGACTATGAAGCTGCGATGGCTCGCTGGGCAGTAGAATACCCTGATATTCCAATTATCCGCATCAACGGTGATGAGCTTGATTTTGTTCAAAACGAACAAGATTTGAATAAAATCTTCGCTATGATTGATGATGCACGAAAAGAAGGAGTTTTCCACCTTGAATCTACGAACTAAATACAATATCCCTGATGATGCTGTTATCACAATAGCTGGTACGGTTGGTGTCGGAAAATCAACGATGACAACAGCCATTGCCAAAGCACTTGGATTTCAAACATCTTTTGAAAATGTCGATCACAATCCCTATCTAGACAAGTTCTATGCTGACTTCGAGCGTTGGAGCTTCCATTTACAAATTTACTTCCTTGCCGAGCGCTTTAAGGAACAAAAGCGTATGTATGAAAAAGGCGGTGGCTTTGTTCAAGACCGTTCGATTTATGAAGATACGGGTATATTTGCTAAGATGCACGCTGATAAAGGAACGATGACCACGGTGGATTACGACACATACACAAGTCTTTTTGACGCGATGGTGATGACACCGTTCTTCCCTCACCCACATGTGTTAATTTATTTAGATGGCAGTCTTGATGATATTATTGATCGCATCAAAGAACGAGGACGTGAGATGGAGCAGCAAACACCCCTCACTTATTGGGAAGAAATGCATACGCGATATGAGTCGTGGATTGAGTCATTCGATTCTTGTCCGATTCTTCGTCTAAACATTTCAGATTATGATCTTCTTCAAAACGAAGGCGATATCGAACCGATTATTGCAAAGATAGCGAATACCATTCATACAAATCAAAACGTTTCACAACCTTAACATTGAACCACTCATTGACGTTAGTCATTGGGTGGTTTTCTCTATTTCGAGCCCGTCGTTTCACCGCACCTACTCATATTTCAGCAAATGTGTGAATATGCTATTCCATCAGTAGAATGTCAGAAAATAAGAGAGGTATACGATGATCCAGATATCAGGAGTACCTTTTCAATCAAGTAGCGCATGGCCCAAAGAATCGACAGAACGCATGATTATCGACGGGATGATGACCTCGCCCACATCCTTTTCTTTCCGCTCAATGAACGAATTAGCCTTTGAGATGGAATTACGACGAAACATCATTCGGAGCTCGAGGCTACTCAACCAAAGCAACGCGGCGTTTGAAATCTTTGAACGTTCAAGAAGCAATCCTATGTATTGGTATACAACTCCCTTTGGCGGTTTCCAACTGAGGCCAGGCGTTAGACCGTCTATTGCTATCGAAGATATTTACAGAAACGGCCATCTTTATGGATTTGAATGCGCAACGGCGATGGTCATCGTCTATTACCACGCTGTCCTTCGAGTACTAGGCCCTGCTACTTTTGACCAATTATTCCAAGGACTCTATTTGTATAGCTGGAATTTCGATCCTGACTTAGGTTTGAGTACGGGGTACACTCGCCAGTTCATACCTGGTGATGTTGTTTATTTCAACAACCCCCAATTTAATCCACAATCCCCCGAATGGCGCGGAGTTAATGCCGTTTTATTGGATGATGGAACCTATTATGGGCACGGCATGGGGATCGTTCGTGCCTACGAAATGATTGATAGTCTGAATGGAGTGAGAGTGCCATGGGCGACTCAACCAGCATATCTCTCCAATTTAGTTACACGACCTGCATTCACTTACTTAGCTAACATTAGCACTCAACGTACCTCTCGCCCTCCAAAAGTGAAATACAAAGTCATTGAGCATAATGAAACATCGATTTCCTTTGAACGTTACGCCCATTATTTACACCAAGCACACGCAACTGATCCTGATGCATAGACAAAGACGAACGCCAGAAGACCGGGCAGCTACATTAAGCTGCCCGGTCTTCTTCATCCTCTTCTTGTTTATTCGTTTTTTTCAAATCCCAATAATACATTCTAGGAATGTCGATCAACCGAACATAATCTTGGAGAAAGGAAACCCCTACGAAAGCGACCATTTGCAAGTCAATCCCTTTTAGCATCATAACACGCTCCTTTTTCGCAGTGTATGACAACTCAAGATTGTCTTATGACAGTCTCTGTCTCTAGAGACGATAAAAGTAATCTCCGGCTTGAATCATCCCTCTTTTTTCAGAAGGCCTCTCCAAACTATCTGATGGTTTGTACGATACCGGTTCAATAGGCTCTTCTAATATATCAGAAGCTTCATCCATTCTACCTTTTTTAAACAGTCTAATCATGTCCTCTAAGTCTTCACGGTCAATAATTTTCACACCTGTTGCTGAGGCCAGTTTTAAACAAGGATCCGATATTCGACTAGCCGTCGTAATAATCACTGCTTGATTTGCTTTATAATACGTTTGAGCTGTGAAGATTTCTTGTACAGCTGACAATCCAAGCTTCTCACGGTACCTCTTAGCTTGAACAACGGTTCTAACACCCTCATCTTCAAAAATAAGATCCGCCCCGTAATCACGGCTCTTCTTTGTTTGATACACTTGTTCGTATGGCAAAGCCGATAGCAACACAAATAAGTAATCTTCAAATTCATGTCCATCCATTTTATCAATGTCTTTTAACGTGATTTTGGAAAGATCATATCGTCTTTTTCGATGTAATTTCCACCTCAGCCAAATCAACAAGAGTGCAACCATACTTACGATAAACCAAAAAAGAGGCGATCCAAAAGACAATAAATCAGTCATCTGCCTTTCACCACCCTTCTACCTGTCCCCATCTTACGAAAAACGACCGAAATATGCAAACGTTTGTTTGTTTTTAAATTTTTAAAAACAGGAAATAATTACATAATAGTTGCAGATCACGGCATACTACTAATGATCTGTTCTAAAAAGGATGTGTAATTATGTCAAACTCGAATCCAAACGTTGTAAAAAGGAAAAGGCGCTACCCGTTTCTTCCCACACTTTTATTCGTCATTGCATTTTATATGGTGCAACTGTTTCAATATAACCTCACGTTGTTTATATTGGCATTAGGGCTACTTATTACCGTTCCTTTATCTTGGTATGGGTGGCGGCAGCTTCGTCTTGCCGAACAGCGTTTATCTTCGGTTACTGAATTAGAAGGAGTCAGTCATCACGATTTTAAATTGTATTTGATTCCACTATTTCAAAAACAAGGTTATTCTGTTACACGAATTAAACATACGAATGATAAAGGAGTTCACCTTA
This sequence comes from Bacillus sp. FJAT-45037, assembly GCF_002797325.1. Classification (GTDB taxonomy): domain Bacteria; phylum Bacillota; class Bacilli; order Bacillales; family Bacillaceae_D; genus Alkalihalophilus. Next base: position 2,447,846 of record NZ_KZ454938.1, read on the forward strand.
TTGTTCGAAAGCGCGGGGTAAAAGCTCTTGTCCATGCTAAGTTAAGCAAGTCCGATGTATCAGCAAGAGTCATTCGCGATTTGAACCATATGAAAGATCAATACACAGCCAATCAAGTGATTATTGTTACAAACAGCCATTTCACGAAAGAGGCTAAGCAGTTTGCCACAGCTAGTAAGACCATTCTAATGGACCATGATTCCTTAGATGCCTTAATTCAGCGATACAATCCAAAGAGGCGTCATCATCGTTTCATCGAACGCGTCCGATCGGTCTGGTCAGACTAAAAAACCACGCTTGAGCTACATGTCTCAAGTGTGGTTTTTTGTTTACAATTAGCCTTTCACATACGTAATCTCTACGCCTCGGTCAATTTCTTTAGCTGCTAGCGTTAAAAATAGCCATGTAACCAATGTGGTTAGAGCCAAGCTAATCGCTAGACCGGTGAGCGACACCAGTACCGGCGCTCCGTCCTTCAGTTCAATGACCCATTGGACAATCGTCATGAAAATGCCTTCATTGGTTTCATCCAATAAAAAGAGTAATCCTCGAACAGGCAATAAAGCTAATGCAAAAGGAATCGCTTGAAGAAGACTATATCCAAAAGCAACGAAGAGCAGAATAAACGATGTTCCTGTTTCTAATCGATTTTGAGGATTTTTCTCATTGTATTTCGCGCCGATCGCACCAAAATAGAGACCTACCGCACTAGAACCGATGCCAATTGCACCGACGAATAACCAGCCTGTGATCGTATGGATAATGGACCATCCGAAAACAAAGGCACAGATGATTTGCAATCCCCCTATAAATCCAAGTAAAATTACCCAATGTATCCATAACTTCCCTAACGCAACGGTCATCCCTCGAATTGGTAATACTCGCAGTAAATCAATCGACTCTCCTTCTCTTGAAACTGAACCAGATGTAAACGTACTCGTCATAAATGAAAACAATCCAAGTGTGATCGCCTGCAATGAGATCCAAGATAACGCGGGGATAGACTGAATAAGCTCATAGCTACCGCCTCGAATCATAATCGAAAAAATCGGAAAGAACATAAAGAACGCCATCGGAATGAGCATCGTCCACTCCCGCATATCCCTTTTGATCATCCTCCAATCTTTTATCCCGATTTCCATGATCGGAGAGCGCACTCGAAACGCTTGTTTTTTGTTTGTTTTGTGCTTTTTTGCTCGCCCTTCATTCATCTGAATCCAGCCTGTGCGAAAGCCTTTGTCTACTAACATCGAAGAGAACAATAACACCGCTGCTGATGTGAGGATAAGTAAAGCTAGTAACACCACTGTTGTGCTAGTCATCGACCGAGTAATGACTTGCGCTAAACTTGCGCCAGCCCATTGCACAGGCAACCACGCCGGCACGTCAGGTAGTGGTAAAGCTTGCGCATCATCGCCATATGACATAAAAGTCGGAATTTGGAACAATAGATACCCTAATACGCCTGCAAAAGCTGTAATTACAGTCATTAATTCTTTCGCCCGATGACTTGGTACCAATTGTATTAATAGAAGATTAATCATATAAGCAATCCCAAGTCCCATTAACACCAACGCGAAAGAAACGATGTAGGCAACGGGATAATAAATAACAGGCGCACCAGAACCAAGACCAAAGACCGTCAGCAAGATCAACGAGACGATAAAAATGAGACCAGGTATCCCTAAGAAAATCTGCGTAAACTTTGCCCAATATATTTGTGTTGATTTTAACGGTAATGTAAATAACATTGTTAAGTCATCATCACCGTATAATTTAGAGAAGACTTGCGGAATCGCAAATAAAAGCAAAAAAGCAAACAGAGTTAAAAAACTGAGCGCAAGCATCTGACTCATCGCCTCTGTTGGAACCGAACTCGCCATCGAATAAACGATTCCACTAAACATCAACACAATTAATCCGATTGCAACTCCAGAGATGATTAAGGTTGTTTTCACTTTATCTGATGAGTACTTAAACCCATTTAGATTCATTTTCCATAACCATTTGATGAGGTTCCAAGTCATTTCCTCACCCCAGAAGAGTCTTCCATCTCTCGTACTAATGTCTGAGCGTCCGCATCACCTGTTAATTCTAGAAACAATTCTTCAAGACTCGATTCGGTCTTTCCTTTTTGAAGACGTAACTCATCGACAGTTCCAACGGTAAGGAGATCGCCATGCTTAATGATCCCGACGCGATCACACATTTGTTCTGCAATCTCTAAAATATGAGTCGACATGAACACTGTCATCCCTCCCTCACAAAGCTCGCGCAATAAGTTCTTCATTGTTCTTGCTCCTTGTGGGTCAAGTCCAACGGTTGGTTCATCTAAAAATAACACATCAGGTTGATGTAACAGCGCCGCACACAAGCTTAGCTTCTGTTTCATCCCATGTGAATACGTTTCAATCAGTTCATCTAATCGCCCGCCAAGCTCAAACATCGTTGTATACCTTGATACACGTTCTTTAAAGGTGGCTTGTTCTATTTGGAAGACACTCGCTGTAAATTGTAAAAATTCTTGCCCCGTTAACTTTGCATACAGTTTCGGTTGATCTGGGACATAGGCAATTTGTTTCTTGGCTTCAAGTGGGCGTTCCCACATATTGATCCCTGAAATATGTACCGTTCCCCCAGAAGGCTCAAGTAATCCTGTCATCATCTTGATCGTAGTCGTCTTACCTGATCCATTTGGGCCTAAAAAACAGAATAACTCTCCTTTTTTCACTTCTAAGTCAAATGGCTTAACCGCCGACTTCGAACCATATTCTTTTGAAATTTGGTTAAGTTTAATACGGACATCCGTCAAACGAATCATCTCCTCTAACAACTATGATCTATGTATCTTCTTCATATAAAAAAGATGAACCACTCCAATGAGTCATTCATCTTTTATCCTAACATATTATGGCAGTAGCTTCAGTAGATGAAATGTATAGCACCATTAAATAATGCCTATAACCGTACGCGATATATTCAATGAAGCATGATGCAATCTCACTAGCTGATTCACTAAATCCAGATAAACAGAACTAATCGTTGGGTTGTATTCATTTTGTTGGAGTAATGTATTAAAATGGTCAAATCGAAAGTCTCTTTCTTTTTCGCTAATTGCGCCTTGCTCCCGAATAACTTTTCTGACGAAGTGATGATTATTTTCTTCACAAGCAAGAATAGCTTGCTGCAATGTCTCCTCAATTGTCGGAACGAATCTCTTGAGACGATTGGCATCTTCTTCTACTAAATCTATTTGCTGTTCTTTTAATATTTCCACACTGGTAGAAAATTGTAGAACAATGTCGCTGATTTGTTCTAAATCATTAAGCATATATAATAACTTTACTTCTTGGTCAGATTGTTCCTTTGATAAATCCTGTTGAGCGATTCGTAATAAATATTGTTGGATGATTTCATACGCCTCATCAATTTTTTGTTCATGATGAATAATTTCTTGATGAGAAACATGCCGATCAATAATATCAGGAATCTGCGCGATGAGATGTTTCCGAACATAATGCGCTAGTTTAACCACTTCTTTTTCAGTCTGAAGTAAGGCTTCATCTGGTATCGATAAATATTGCTCACTAATAAAGACCACCTGCTCACTACTTCGTTTTGGGAGGACCCAATTTACCCCACGAGCTAAAAAAAGAAGAAACGGCAACCAAATACATGCCAGCAACAAGTTAAACACTGTATGGAAATTAGCAATTTGTCGTTCCCCTTCTCCTGGTATGAGGATATTCACAGAGGGCAAAAGAAGAAGAACAGAACCAATGAGGAAGACTGCAGTGAACTTCATAATCAAATAAGCAATGGCTACTTTCTTTCCTTCGCGAGAAACAGAAAAGCTGGAAATCAAAACAGGGACAGTGGCTCCAAGGTTCGCTCCTAGAACTAACCAAATCATCTCCTCATATCCGAGGGCTCCTACACTAAAAAAAGACATGCCAATAACAATCATAGCTACACTACTATGCAATCCTGCGGTGAGGATCAAGCTAACACACAATAATAAAATCGGTTGATCGGTTACCTGCAACAAGACATTCATTACAAAGGGCTCCTTCGTTAATGGAAGCACCGCAGCAGAGATATAAGAAATTCCAAATAAGACCAGTCCAAAACCAAGTAAACCATCCCCTATAGGTTTCACTCGATCTGTTGAGATAAAGACAAGTAAGATCGCCCCACTGAAAATAAAAATAGGTGAAAATTGACTGATGTTAAACGCTAAAATTTGTACGGTTAACGTCGTTCCAATCGCTGAACCCAGTAAGACTCCAAAGGCTTGAACCAATGTGATGATGGAATGACTAACAAGCCCCACCGCGATAATTGACATTACCGTGCTACTTTGTAAGAAGAATGTAAAAAACAGGCCTACAACGAGTGCCTGCAACCTATTTTTTACAATTATCCCCATCTGATAACGTAGCTTATTGATCGCAGCTTTTTGCAATCCCTTACTTAACCGACTCATCCCATACAAAAAAAGACCTAGCCCTCCAAGAAAACTTAGAAGACTTTGGGTGATAATCATAACGTGGGTCTCTTAATAGAAGAGTGACATTCCTTTAAATAGTGTCGGTAGTCTTTCGCTGCGTTCGATACGTGATCGGCCAACCGTTCAAAAAAACGACTCATCAAAATTAATCTTCCACCACTATCTGCTCCTAACTGATCCAATTGTAGTGATTCAGTAATTCTCATGAAGGAAATACGATTTAATTGATTAACTTCTGGATCTTCCTTTTTATAAATCCACTTTAATGCTTGGCGATCTTCTTTTAAAATCCCGTGTTTTAAGGCGTCTAGCATCTTCCCGACATTTTTCATAAACTGTGAAAAGGATTCACTGACCATTCCTGGTACAGTATCGACCGGTGCAATAACGATGATATTTATAATGTGATCACCTACTCGTTCTAAATCCCTTGCAATCTTAGCAAAAAGAAACAACCCTTTTACTTGAGTTAACGCTAATTGCTCATAAGACAATAGCTCTAATACTCTCTTTTGGATAATTTTATTGATCTGATCTATGTCTTGCTCGGAGCGATGGATTTCATCTTTATGAAACATAGCATGCTCTTCCATTGATTTTGAACCTCTCTGGAGCATTTGATGATTGAGTTCTACCATTAAGAGTAGACTCTCGCGAAGCTCAGTCATTTCTCGATCAAGAAAGTTCGTTCGTGTTAACATCACTACTCCCCCCTTCTTATACTTTTATAAGAAAACAACAAGAACTATTCCTCTTCGGTAAATATTCCTTACATTTTTGTAAACTTTGTAAGGAAAGAACGACCGTCCACAAATTAAATGAAAGAATTCCCAAAAAAACAGTTGCGTTTATTTTATCTGTTATAGTACAATGAACTTAACAAAAAAACGGAGGCGATTACCTATGAAAAAGAATCAAGTAATCATGAGAAATACTACTACAAAGGAATGTACTGACTGCGGATCGACAATAAACCAAATTCAAGAAGCATATTTCAACCAATGTGAAAAGTGTTTACGTCATTCTACTTACGAGTAATGCTACTCTGTTATACAACAAAGTCTGACTCTATAGAGTCAGACTTTGTTCCGTGTATCAAATCTATCATTTTTAGGAGGTCTTTCTCATGTTCCACACCGCTGATTTATGCGATCAATTTAGAGAACAACTCCAAGTAGCTGATCCGATCTTACGTCACTACGGAAAGAAGCGTTCTTTTACCGGCCCGATCTCTACTATAAAAGTGTTTGAGGACAATGTATTAGTGAAGAGCTCACTTGAATCGATTCCAAAAGGCCATGTGTTAGTAGTTGATGGGGGAGGTTCCACTCGATGTGCATTAATTGGGGATAACTTAGCTGAGATTGCCATCTCTCGTGAACTTGCTGGAATCGTTGTGTATGGATGTATTAGAGACTCTTCCTTCATTAACGAAATGAATATTGGCATACGGGCGCTTGGTACAAATCCAATGAAAAGCATTAAACAAGGCAAGGGAGATGTTGATATTCCTTTGCAATTTGCCGGCATTGTTTTTAAACCTGGCCACACCCTTTATGCAGATGGTGATGGGATTATTGTGAGTGAGACATGTTTACTTACATAGAATAAAAAAGGCTGCCACACTCATTCAACAATGAGCGCGACAGCCTTTTATACGACTTTTATTATATTTGTATAATAAAAGATTTTTTAAAAATCCGGATTACATATCTTGTGAGTGTTCAATCTCAAGGTCTGTTCCATCATCAAAAGTGATTTTTAGATCAAGAGTTTCGTATGTTGACTCAAGACCAAATGCAGATACTACAGCATCAACGATCTCATCTTCACTCATTGAACTATCAAGTTGCATTTCTTCAAACTTTGTCTCTAATTGAGTATAAGCTTCGTCACCCTCTAATTGAGTGTCATTCATTGAATCATCAATTTCAGCATGAACTTCTTCTTGAGTATGGTCATAATCAACAGTATAGTCATCTGTCATACCCTCATAGCTCACACCTAATTCAAACGTACTGAAACCAAATGCTGTCGTTGCTGGCTCATCTTCTTCAAACATTTCGTCCGCATCTTCGCCCATTGCATCGTCATCTGTTGTCGTATCAGTTTCCATATCGTCATCATCGTCCATCATGCTATCGTCTGAATCATCACCCATTGTGTCCTCTTCTGTTACTGTATCTTCTGGTGCTGGATTATCTACCTCTGTTTCTGAATTACACGCTCCTAGAACGATCGTTGAAGTAATAAATGCACCTGCTAAAATTGTTTTTGCTTTTTTCATTTTGAAATCCTCCTAATTTTGTATTGTACTTAGTGTTTAACCTCTATTCGACATCCTCAAACGTTATTTTTGAATAATAATTGTGTGATATTATCGTAAACTATGTGAAAGATCTACATAAGTGTATGTACATCTTAATAAGAAACAGCCGAGCAAGCTGCTCGACTGTTATCTTTACTCTTTTCCAACGGGCATAATATTTCCTAACACTTCTTTTGTTTCAGGCGTTCCCAGTTCATAAAGCATTTCATATAAGTTTCGAATTTCCTTTTGAGTGTAGTCCTTTTCGTTATCTGCCGTTCGTTCATGAAATGGTCGCTCAAAAATTTGTTGTGGTTCAAAATCACGATCACTAATCGATTCGAGCTTTGCATGAATCTTATCCTTTTCTTTTTCCGTTGCATAGATTTCATATTGGATCATGTTATCTGGTGTTTCCGTTTTTGAAATACTTAATACCGGCATATCAACTGACACATAATAACGTTCACGTTCCATTTGAATCTCTCCTTTATGTTTTTGATTGTCTTATGATTCTATTACCCATTAATAGAAAGAACTACACAATTATTATCCAATTGATTTTAGATACGACGTTTTTGCTCTATATTGAAGAAGCAATTTTTAGATTAGTGTCAATAGGCTCGTACGTCTTTGATATATCGTTTAACTTCTTCTCCATGAATGCGAGCGTCATAATGTGTGAACAAGTGGTTTCTCATCCTTTTCAATACACAAGCGCTCATAAACGAAGAACTACAAAAAAAGACCAAACAAATGGAGTTTGGCCTAACGCTCACTAGTAGAACGATTCTTTGTCGCTTTTTTATTTTTTTCTTCTTCTTCCTCAAGTTTAATCTCACCTAAAGGTAGTTCATCGACTGGCATGATTGTTTGATCACGCTCGATTTGTTTTTCCTGTGCGTCTTTAAAGGCTTTTGATTTTTGATTACGTTCCTCAAGTACTTTTTCTCTTTCTCTTTTATCCAAGGTAATCCCTCCTCTTATATGGATATTGATTCCCTAGACTAATTTTTATTAAACATATCAGAAGAAGAAAATATAGTTAGAACATGTTTAAATTGCAACTCACCCTCTTAAACTCATTAAACAAGGCAAAGGATATGTAAATATCGCTGTGCAATTTTCCAGGATCAACTTTGAACCTGATGCTAATTTATACGCGGACGAAGTTGGGATTTTAATCTTTAAGAGTATTTACTAAATAAGTAGAAAAACAAACAGTCCAAGCTTCCGCGCTTGGACTGTTTGTTTTACAGCGTTGGAGGAGTATTGTGAATAGATGTCGGAACTGGATTTAAAAAAGGTGCCTCTGCAAATGGATAAGGTTCAGCAAAATATTGAAATTCTCCTTCCCCGTCCATACTCGGTCCACTTGCCCAACGACCTTGCGCACTTTCCTCTCCCCTAGATAAGTTCATAAATAGATGTGACACTTCTTTTTTCTCTAGCTCTATTGGAAAAGTACTCGGAACAATAACCCCTTCTTGGTCTTCTAGTTCGCTAATGGCAGCAAGCCATAGATTTTGATGCATCCTATCTCGGGCAATTAAGAAGGAGAGCATATCTTTTACACCACGATCATCTGTTAGTTCATATAATCTTACAGCTTGAAGCCTGCCTTGAGATTCTGCATTTAAATTCGCTCTAAAATCAGCTAATAAATTCCCGCTCGCAATCGTATAACCACCATTCCAAGGTACCCCCACACTATTGACAGGCATTGCACCGAGTCCAGAAACAATAGCATGCTGCGGGTTCATACCACCTAATATTGCTCCAAGTATAGGGTCTTTGGCCGCTTGTTCCTGTTGATCGACAGGAGCTCCTTCAAGCATGTGAGCGATCATGGTTGTTAGCATCTCAATATGGCCCAGTTCTTCCGTTCCGACATCCATGAGCATATCACGATATTTCTCATTCCCTCTAGTGTTCCACCCTTGAAACAAGTACTGAATCGCAACAGTAATTTCACCAAACTGACCACCTAATATCTCCTGAAGTTTCTTTGCATAGACTGGATCCGGACGCTCTGGCCTGGACCAATACTGCAGCTCCTTAACATGATAAAACATGTCATCCCCCCTTACCTTACTTTATTAATTAATAATATGTTCTAAGGAATAATGGCAGAACAGAGACAAGTTTATTTCGCTCCGAACAATTAAAGACCCCTCAAGATTGATTTGTTTTTATGCTTTGATAATCAAGTAGTATATGTCTCTAAAAAGCGTGAACTCCTCTCTAATTCTTTAAACGTATAAAGAGCTTCTTACCAAAATAAGAAGCTCTTCACTTTACATTTCGGTATATTTTTTTGTCAGCTCAAGTGACCCATCTTTACGATATATTTTTAGTTGAATATTCTTTTTGCTAACTGCTGATCCCCATATTCTAACGCTTCATCCTTCGTGTCAAATGTTTTATTCGCTCTATCTGCACCTTTCTTTTTTATCGTCCATTGGTCATTTTGACTAATTAATTGATTGGTGTCATATTTCTTTCTTTGCCAGTTTTCTCCGCTTCATCAATTGCAATAGGTATCCCTCTCCCTTCATCATATCCGTCTTCTACTAATGAATTCGCAATTTCTATTGCCTTTTCTTTAACTACTTTATTTAAATTCCAAGGCATTGCAGAACACACTTCAATTTTTAATGATTTTTATGCTTTATATTTTCCCCTTACCCAATTATATAATCACGTATAATCTTTCTACTAAATGCGAATGGTAAACAAGAAAGGAGTGAGATTAATGCAACAAAACCTAAAAAAACTTATGTCCACTCAAGTCGTTTCTGTAACACCAGAACAATCCATTCAAGAAGCTGCTGCTTTGATGAAAGAACACAATATTGGATCTATTCCAGTTGTCAATAACGGACAAGTAGCAGGTATGATCACGGATCGGGATATTACCTTACGTGCTACAGCTGAAGGAGCGTCATCACATATTCCTGTTCAAGAATGTATGACGAGTAACTTAACTGTAGGGACTTCCACCATGGATGCTCATGAAGCAGCCGCACTAATGGCTCAGCACCAAATTCGTCGTCTTCCTATAGTAGATAATGGCCAATTAGTTGGTATGGTTGCTCTTGGTGACTTAGCTACAGAGAATACTTTACAAAACGAAGCAGAAGAAGCTTTATCGGATATATCTCAACAAAACGATCCAAATTCTTAAAACTCCACACCGCGGAACCTCTCTCATCATTAGAGAGGTTTTTTACTTTAATCAAAATCTAATTACTGTTTTTTCCACTATATATCTAAAATGAAACTTTTTCGAACACATAATCCCTTGAGCATTAGCATTTATATTTTTAATTTGTTTAAGTGCATCTAACTCTTGCATCACTATTTCCAATGTGACGATATCTGGTTTTAATTTATTGTATTTTTCTATAGCAATCTGACCATTCTCTGCTTTTCCAGCCACTTCACTACCAATTTCTGTTAACATATTTTTCTATTGAGACTTCATTGTGAAACAAAGTCAGAACATTATGTTTGCTGTTTTTTAGTAAGATAAAAATGTCTAATATAATTTAGCAAATCGGATTCTTCTAATGGTTTTGAGTAAAGATACCCTTGAACATAATGACAACCATGTCTAAGCAATTCATCTTCTTGTTCAATCGTTTCAACGCCTTCGGCAATGACATCGAGTTCAAGACTTTTAATTAGTACAATTAAAGCATGAAGAACAGCTTCCTTCTTTGTTCCTTCACCAATTGCATCAATAAAACTTTTATCAACCTTAATTTTATCTATTGGCAAGTTTGATAAGTAATTAATTTTTGAATAACCCGTTCCGAAATCATCAATTGAAATGATGACACCTAATTCTCGAAGTCTTTCCAGTTGATAAAACATATCTTGAGAACTAATTAAATGAAGAGTTTCAGTGATTTCTAACTCTAGCTTACCCCATCCAATCTTAAATTTTTTCATTTGCTCATGAATGAAAAGAAAGAACGAATGCGATTCCAATAATGAAGAAGAGATATTAAAAGCAACCGATCCTTCGAATTGATGACACTCTCTCCAATTCTGCACCCGTGTTAATACATTCTCAATCATTTTTTCCGTAAGCTCTTGAATCTTGCCCGTTTCCTCGGCAATACGGATAAATTCCGGTGGAGAAATATATCCGAAGTCAGGATGATTCCAACGTGATAAAACTTCTACGCCAACTATGTTTTGATCATGTAGATTAATTTGCGGTTGAAAAACGAAAAAGAACTCTCCACGATCTAGCGCTTGAAACATATCCTGTCCAAGTAGCATTTTGCGCTTCAAAACTTCATGCATCTTTATTTCATAAAAGCAAAAAGCACCATTAGATGAAGGTGTTTTCTTAGCTTCATACATTGCTGTATCAGCTGATGACATCAAATTTGATATATTTGAACCGATTTCAGGATACGAAGATATCCCAATAGAGGCTGTTATCTGAAAGACTGAATAGCCGTCGACATAAATTGACTGACGAATCTCTCTTAATAATCGGTTAACAAACTCAATAACATTTTTATTTTCAACGGTTTCAATAATTAAAACAAACTCATCTCCGCCTAAACGTGAAATAATCGCTTCCTCCATTGAATATTTTTTTAAGCGTTGACCAATTGTCATTAACACGTTATCTCCAGCATCGTGACCAAAAACATCATTTATCATCTTAAAATCATTCAAGTCAATAAAGAGTAAGGAAAAAGGTTTCTTTGCATTAATCTTTTGATTGATATGATCATAGAGCATTCTTCGATTAGCTAATCCTGTCAGTTCATCATAGTTAGCGAGATTCCAAAGTTGTTTATCTTTATTCTTTTTATCAGTAATATCTTGAAAGAATACAGCCAGTCCATTTTGAGCTCTTGGATAGACATGAACGTCAAACCACTTATTTAAAGCTATATATTTTTCTTCAAATCGACTCGCAGACTTACTAATCGCTGTTGCTTCATATTCTAACTGAAACCTCGAGCCTTTCTCATCAGGGAACTCCGTCCAAATATGTTTTCCTACTAGGTCATTACGATTTCGTTCTAATAGTATTTCCGCTTCTTTATTTATATACGTAAAACACCAGTACTGATCTAGTGTAAAGAAAGCATCATTCATACTTTCCAGAATATCGACGGTTTGATTTTTCGACCATTCCTCTTCCGTTATATTTCGATGTGCCACTAGCGCACCAACGATCTTTTCTTGATTAAATAGTGGAGTCACATACATCAAGAACCAACGATCAACCTCAGGAGAATGACAGGGATAGCGATTCGAAAAAGAATCCAGCTCTCCGTTTAACACCTCATTGATTCCGTTAAATTCTATTAAGGATTTTGCTTGTTTTAATACTTGTAAATAATTCACCCCAATATCATCAAATGAAGGATGACCTCCATTTTCAGCACTAAATATCTTCCAAGCTCGATTTGTTTGAGTAATAATTCCATACTTATTTATAATGGCTGTTTGATCTGGGAATGCATCCAATATTGAATCTTCATTCATTATTTCCATCGCTGCCACCCCTTCCATATGCCTCCACAGGAATCTCTTAAAACCGAACCTGAATCTATCAACTCCTCCTGCTCAGGGATTATTCTATAATGTCTCCAAACTGCTACATCACGACATGTGGAAATCAGTATGGGCACAACTACAATGCCCATTATCAGACTACACAGGGATGTACAGAAAATAGCTTCTTACAGTTTTGTATAAAACTTCGTCCTCTAAATTATCCTTACAAATTACTGAATCATTATGAGTAAATCATGCTGTTATTTTAGGAATAGAATCTTTTCCTGACTACACAGGGGGGACAAAAAAACGACACGATTCCTCGTTAGTACGAAGAACCGCGTCGTTATACGCATTATGTATGGTGCAGTTTCCTAGTACTACTGAAGTTCAATCGCTCCGCCAAAAATTTCGACGACGCTTCGTTCACAATAATTATGGTGGAGCATAGCGGGCTCGAACCGCTGACCTCTTGGCTGCCAGCCAAGCGCTCTCCCAGCTGAGCTAATGCCCCGAGTTAAAATGTTCTTCGCTCTATTATAGCAATTTCTTGATAGAATTCAACTCAATTTTACATACTAAAGAAGATTATTTTTTAGTCAAGTTGGCAATGTGTATAGAAGCAATGATTTGGAGGTGTTTTCCTTGTTTACATTATCGGATATACCGATATTACTTGTTTCTCTTTTTATTCTCCTCCCGCTTGTGACGATCATCCACCAAACCGGGCATGTGTTTTTCGTTTGGTTATTTGGAGGGAAAGTAACATTTGTCATAGGGGCTGGTAAGAAGTTATTGTCATTTGGACCTATCGAACTAAGACGAATTTATTTTTGGCATTCGTTCTTCCAATTTGAGAAATTAAAATATGATACAACGTTGAGCCATTTGCTTGTATTTATTGGCGGATCGCTCTTTAACTTTATCAGCATATTGATTGTGAACGGATTAATCCTAATCGATATTTTGGCTCCGCATATTTTCTATTACAATTTTGTTTATTTCTCTATTTACTATATTTTCTTTTCTCTGTTCCCTGCACGATATTCAGACGATCACCCTAGTGATACAATGGCCATTTATGACCTACTAAAGCATGGTAAGAAATGTGACCCGTTAGACTAGTTATATTTAGGAGTAGACCTTCCTAAATTTAGACCAATCTACTTACTGACAAAGAAAGGAGCCTTCTTAAGAAGGCTCCTTTCTTCATAAACCTCATCAAAAGATTAAATCTAAAATCCACCAACCGAAAGCCCCTATTACGCCAACCACGAAGGAGCTGATCACATTTTCTACGGTTACTTTCCGATGCTTCACTACATCAAAAATGAACCACCCACAAAAAATTGAGAATCCAAATATAATTGCTGTTACTATACCACTCGCCTCCTTACACATTCCTTCTAATCTTAGCAGAGAAACGATTGGTTAAACAAGAGAATGGTTATAATGAGGAGTATGAGTACGAGGTAGAACGGTGGTTAGACAGATGTTAGAATTAATCGTTGTGAGAGCACTTATTGGAAGAATTCCGATTGTCATCAGATTGGTGTTTATTGTTTTCGGGATTGCGATCACACTTGGTTTAGTTGTTCATTTTCTTGAGCCTGATGTGTTTCCTACATGGTTTGATGCTGTCTGGTGGGCACTCGTTACGGTCTCTACTGTCGGGTACGGGGATTTTGTTCCACATACAACCATCGGTCGGATCTTAGGCATTATTCTTATTTTTTCTGGGGTCGGGTTTATGACGCTTTTTTTCACGTCTTTGGCCGCTCAAACCATTTCTTCAGTCAATGCCTTTCGAGAAGGGACGTTAACGTATATGGGAGTCGAACATATCATTATCATCGGTTGGAATGAACGTAGTCGGCATGCAATCGACAATTTGAATAAGATGAAACCACAATCAAATATCGTTCTGATTGATGACACATTAGAAGAGCTTCCTCCTGGATTTAAGCAACTTCATTTTGTAAAAGGAAATAGCACAGAGGATGCGACATTAAAACAAGCAAACATTGGACTTGCATCAAGTGTGTTAATCACGTCACAACATTATGGGAATGAATTCTCGGCCGATGCGAGCTCGATCTTATCAACTCTCGCTGTGAAATCACAGCACCCAGAAGTTTATACGATCGTCGAGATTTTAACAAAACAACAGCTCCCAAATGCTAAGAGAGCAGGAGCCGATGAAATCATCGAATCAACGAATTTAACAGGTTCCGTGTTAACAAACAGCTTGCTCTTCCATCACCTTAGTGATGTCATCGATGATCTATTAACATTTGATAAAAAAAACCAACTAAAGTATGTCCCAATAATAGAGGAGCAAGTGGGTCAACACTTCTCAGCTATTCTTTCTTCTCTTTATAAAGAAGGAGAATTACTGATTGGAGTAAAACGCGCGGACGATGTTTTACTCCATCCACAAAGTGACATGAAGCTTGAAGAACATGATCTTCTCATTTTAATCAAAAGACTTCGTTCTAATAAAGCAACGTGAGTTCGAGTTCTTGGATTAAACTACGGGCGACAGGCATAAACTTCTGATCAATTTCGGCATCTTTATCAACTGGCTCTTGGAATTGATTGACTAAACTATTGTACGTATAGGATACGAGCCCGTTGAAGGGGTCAGGATTGTCATCAAGTCCTCTTTGGAATTTATGGTTAAGTAAAAAAGGTTGACCAAGCTCGACACTGACACCGCGGCGGTCTAACTCGCCATCGACCGCCTTAAACGGTACTCGTAAAAATGTGTACCCAACATCTTCGTCGATCTTGTAATCAAAATAGCCATGATCATAATCCCAATTTCCTCCAATCCGATAGCCAAGTGGCTTTAACTTTTCTTCAAGCACTTGCAGCTTAAATTCTTTCCCATTTATCGTAGAATCCATAGCAATCATTTTGTTCACACTCCTCATTAACTTATAGAAGTAGTGTGACCCGATTAAAACATTAATATAAACCATTCTATAAAAAGAAAAAACCACGCAACGATGCGTGGTTTTGTTCAGCCATTATTTTAGGCGTTTTTCAAGTTCTGCTTTTTCCACTTCAAAACCTGGCTTACCAAGGAGCGCAAACATATTTTTCTTATATGCTTCCACCCCTGGTTGATCAAACGGATTGACACCAAGTAGGTACCCACTAATTCCACAAGCTTTTTCGAAGAAGTAAATTAAGTACCCGAAGTGATACTCGTTCAATTCTGGCATATTGATAATCAAGTTGGGCACGCCACCATCTGTATGAGCAAGCATGGTTCCTTCAAATGCCTTTTTATTTACAAAATCCATCGTCTCACCCGCAAGGTAGTTTAACCCGTCAAGATCGTTCTCCGCTTTTTCAATCTTGATTTCTTCACGTACCTTCTCGACAGTTATAATCGTTTCAAACAAATCACGACGTCCATCCTGTACGTATTGTCCCATTGAATGAAGGTCTGTTGAAAAGTCTACAGATGCAGGGAAAATTCCTTTTCCGTCTTTTCCTTCACTTTCACCGTAAAGTTGTTTCCACCATTCTGATACATAGTGAAGCGCTGGTTCGTAATTGACCATCAACTCAATCGTCTTACCTTTGTTGTAGAAGGCATTACGCACAGCCGCATATTGATAAGCTTCGTTTTCTTTTAGATCAGGGTTTGACAGATCCTTGCTTGCATCTTGTGCGCCTTTCATTAGCGCTTCAATATCAAGACCACTTACGGCAATCGGCAGAAGGCCAACAGCCGTTAATACAGAAAAGCGCCCACCAATATCATCAGCAATCACAAATGACTCATAGCCTTCTTCTGTTGCTAATGTTTTCAAGGCTCCTTTTTCACGATCGGTTGTCGCATAAATACGACGACGCGCCTCTTCCGTTCCGTATTTTTTCTCTAGGAATTCACGGAAGATGCGAAAAGCAATGGCAGGTTCCGTTGTTGTTCCAGATTTAGAAATTACATTTACAGAAACATCTTTTCCTTCAAGTAGGGCAAAAAGATCTTTCACATACGTAGAAGAGATGTTATTTCCGACAAAGAATACTTGTGGCGCTTTACGTTCTTCTTTAGATACCACGTTATAAAAAGAATGATTGAGTGCTTCAATCGCTGCACGCGCACCTAAGTACGAGCCACCAATTCCAATAACGAGGAGTACATCTGTGTCTTCTTTGATTTTTTTTGCGGCCGCTTGGATGCGTGCAAATTCTTCTTGATCGTATGAATTGGGAAGGTCGATCCATCCTAAAAAGTCGCTTCCTGCACCTGTTCCGTTATGTAATGCCTCATGAGCGGCTGTTACCGCACCTTGCATATTGTCAATTTCGTGCTTTCCAAAAAATGATAATGCCTTTGAATAATCAAATTGAATCTTATTCATAAAGGTATTGCCTCCTTATTTATAGTACGTTTATTCCACTATTCACTTTACCCGAAGGTACCCATAAGAATCAAGCTCGCCATCAAATGTAAGCGAAACCAATATTTTCAGAAGAGAAAGAGGCTGAGACGAAAGTGTTTTAATCTTCAAAAATCCAAACAAATGGTAGACGATGCAATCAAGCCGCTCCTGAAATATACTCCGCTAAATTTGTACGTTGATCAGATTTTGTTCAGATTTTCGGTTAAACACTTCTTTATGTCCCAGCCTCTTCTTGTCGTTTATAGAGCGTTTGTTAAAATTTGTTCTACATCTTCTTTTGTTAACTTCTTGAAGTTACCGAACTCTCCATTTGCAGCAGCAATTCCTGCCATGCGTTCGATTTGTGATTGATCGATATCATAATCTGCTAAGCGATTTGGCGCACCAATTTTTGTCCAGAACGCTGAAAGCTTCTCAATTCCTTCAAGCGCAATATCTTTATCAGATTTACCTGTAGGGTCTACACCAAGTACTCTAGTCGCCAACTGAACGTGACGTTCGTTACGCTCGTGTAATGTATGACGCATCCAATGTGGGAAGATAATCGCTAAGCCTCCTGCATGAGGAATATCATAAACCGCCGAGACTGCATGTTCAATGTTATGCGTTGCCCAGTCTCCACGTAGACCCATTTGAGTGATGCCATTTAATGCCATTGTTCCACAATATAGCACCGTTTCACGATGTTCAATTGATTCACGATCTTCTAGTAACTTCGGCGCCACTTCCATCACCGTTAATAAGATGGATTCCATAATACGATCTTGTAACGCTGTGTTCTCAGCATGATGAAAATAGGCTTCGACGACATGACTCATCATATCAACCATTCCGTAGACAGTTTGATCTTCTGGGACTGACACTGTGTTTTTAGGATCAAGAATCGAGAATTTCGGGAATGAGTAAGGACTTCCCCATCCGATCTTTTCACTTGTTTCCCAATTTGTAATAACAGAGCCTGCATTCATCTCTGATCCAGTCGCTGCAAGAGTCAGAACCGTTCCGAACGGGAGAGCTCCTTTCGGTGTATCTTTCTTTGTAATAACATCCCAAATGTCGCCATCATATTTCGCACCGACAGCAATTGCTTTTGTCGCATCAATTACACTTCCGCCACCAACAGCTAAAATAAATTCGATTTCATGCTCACGGCATAGCTCAATTCCTTTTCGAACGGTTGTTAGACGAGGGTTAGGTTCGACACCTGCAAGTTCTGTCACCTCTGCCCCAATCTCACTTAATTGGTTACTCACAAGATCGTACAGACAATTTTTCTTAATACTGCCACCACCATACACTAAAAGCACGCGTTTGCCGTAGCGTCCTACTTCTTTACCAATTTGTTCGTTTTGTCCTTCACCGAATACTAATTTCGTTGGGTTTTTAAACACGAATGGATTCATATGTATCCTCCTCATTAAATTAAGATCTCTTTATCATTATCAACAAAAGCATTCGTTCATGTAAAGCAATCCGACTCGGTTTAAGCGTTTCCAACATCTAACAAGCTCTCCTAACAATAGGAAGGAGATAAACTGCATAAATGTTCACCTTTATCCTCATTCTAAAAGGGAAGCACACCCTCACATCGACGGTTGTGCAAATCCTGTATAGGTGGAGGTGATTGGTGTGAGTGGTATTCAACGTACAGCGCTTGTGTTAGCGATTATTGGCGCAGTTAACTGGGGTCTGATCGGATTCTTCCGTTTTGATCTTGTCGCCGCTATTTTCGGCGGACAAGCAGCAGGCCTTTCTCGTGTAATTTATGCCCTTGTTGGTCTTGCTGGTCTTTATTGTATTTCAATTCTGTTCAAGCCTGATGAGGAACTTGAGCGCGTGCCAGAGACAGAACGTTAATAAATAGTGGATGAGCATCTCAAAAACACATTTTGAGATGCTTTTTTGATTCAGATGAGCATTCTAGTATATGTTCATCAGACATAAAAAAAACACCCGATAAAATCGGGTGTTTTTTTTATACGATTTATTTCTTTGCACGCTTGTTAAGATCAGCTTGAATTTCGTTAGATTGCTTTAACCATTCTTTAAGCTTATCTTCAAGAGTGTTGAAACCTTGTTGTGGCTTTTGTTGGAAGTTTGGCTTACGACCACCGCCGCCTTGGCCTTGTCCACCGCCAGTGTTACGAGGCTTAGCTGGACGAGCTGGACGCTCAGGAGCTTCTTGAGTAGCACGGATTGATAGAGAAATTTTTCCTGACGCTTCTTCAACGCTCATGATTTTAACTTTCACTTCATCACCAACAGTAAGAACATCATTAATATCCTTAACGAAACCGTGAGCTACCTCCGAAATGTGAACTAACCCTTGCTTGTGCTCATCGATTGCAACGAACGCACCAAAAGGTTTGATTCCTGTTATTTTACCTTCAACAATACTGCCTACTTCATAATTTGACATGAACATACATCTCCTAACTATTTATTAACCTTTTAATTTTAACACATGATTTGACTTTACGCAAAAAAAATTTTTTTAATTCTTTTCACCTTATCATACGTCTAAGTCTGTAGTTTCATCCTAACAGGTATTTACCGATCCGTAAATTAACTTATTATTCATGATGTGAAAAAACAAACGGGAAAATGCTACAAAATCCCACAAAAAAAGCCGTCTAATCAACTCTGACGGCTCAAATCCAATAAAAATTATTTTCTTTTCACTTTCGGTTGTTCATCCGTTAACATGCCTTGTGTCACAAATCGTTCCTCAAGCTTAATTCCAAGGTCACGTTTGTATTTTTCAAGCTTGTATTCATCCTTGCGCTCGATCAAGGTCACAACCGTTCCCACTTTCCCCATCCGTCCTGTTCGGCCAGAGCGGTGAAGATAGCTATCAGGACTCGCCGGAGGGTCTAATTGAATAATATGTGTCACATCATCGACATCTAGCCCACGAGCAGCAAGATCAGTAGCTACAAGAATATGGGTATCTCCTTTACGGAAGCCTTGTAACGCCTTCTCACGCTCTTGCTTGGCGCTATCAGAAGATAAAGAAGCAGCCTTTACTTTACGATACAGAAGTTTATCGGTTGTTTCTGCTAACTTCTCTAACTGATTAACAAACACAATGCCTTTTTTAATGTCTTCTGCATGAATGAGTTTACGAGCCATGTCGACTCGATCTCTTGATTCTACACGTACAAATAAATGTTCAATGTTCTCCATCACTAGTCCACCTGTTGCTTCTAGCTCAACTGTGAACGGAGCAAATGTTGAAATTTGATCGGCAAAATCTTTCGGTAATGTCGCTGAAACAAATAAGAACTGGCGGTCACGACCTGTACGTTTAGCAATTTCAGTAAAGGCATCCCAAGAGGGTTTCTCACCCATCATGCGATCGGCTTCATCAACTGCTACTACTTTCAACTCATTTAATTTTAATTTTTTCATTTCAATTAGTTCTAGCACACGACCTGGTGTACCCACTGCTAGTTGTGGTTTTTTCTTCTTCAATCGTTCAAGTTGACGTTTCACATTCGCCCCACCGATGAATGATCCGATTTCAATCGGATTATTTTCCGTAAGTTTTCTTGCGACTTCAACAATTTGCATAGCTAGCTCTTGAGTAGGAGCTAGAATTAACGCTTGTAAACCTTTTTCATTTTCACTAATTTTTGATAAGATCGGCAATAAAAAAGCCAATGTTTTGCCTGTGCCCGTTTGAGAACGAGCAATAATCGATTGTCCTGCTAATGCTTCAGGAATCATTTTTGCTTGAATGTCTGTTGGTTTTGTAACTCCCATGTCTTCTAACACTTGTTGGTAATGTGACGGAATTCCGTCTATTTGAAACGTCTCTATCATGGATAAGCCTCTTTCTTTTCCTTATTGTTCCGTTCGTTTTAATTCTGCCACGGACTGATCGGTCATTTTATTTAATTGATTCAGAAACTCTTGTTGAAACGAACCAATGCCTTCTTCATTTGTTCTTGCAAACGCTCGCTCACTTGCAATCCCGTAGTAAGCAACTGCATCCACACATGCCTCTAGTATATCATGACGAGCAACCGCTATAAACGATGCCACCACAGCACCGAGTAAACAACCTGTTCCAACGACTTTCGTTAGCCAAGGGTGTCCATTGTAAATCGTGTGTACATGCGTCCCATCTGTAATTACATCGACTTCCCCTGTGACAACAGCGATACATGAAAATTGTTTGGCTGCCGTTTTTGCAAGTTCAATCGTGTCTCCCTCCATCGCCCCATCAACACCTTTGACAGAAGCATCCATTCCACATAGCGAGGCTATCTCACCGGCATTTCCTCGTAAAACCGCAACATCGACTTCTCTTAAAATTTTCAAGCTAGCCTCTGTTCGAAAAGCAGTAGCCCCCGCACCGACAGGGTCTAAAACGACAGGCACTTGATTTTTCATTGCTGCTTGTCCAGCGATCATCATTGCTTCTACTTCTTCGGTTGATAACGTCCCGATGTTTAATAAAAGTGCTCCTGCGATACTAGCGAGGTCAGCTACTTCTTCTTTTGCATAAGCCATGACTGGTGAAGCACCTAAAGCAAGAAGACCATTTGCCGTAAAATTCGTCACAACGACGTTGGTCATACAATGAATCAGTGGATTCTCTTCTCTAATTCGTTTAAGAGACATATTCATCTCCCTTTCCATCTATATTTTTACACAAATCCTTAGTAAGTTCTTGATGAAATCTTACCGTTTTTCCGTTCTCAATACAAATAAACAATTTTTTTATGAATCAATGTTTAAAAAAATTAAAAGCGTGCATAATGGGTATTACAATCGTATTTCCCCCATAATTGAGGCTAGAGCGGCCATGCTCTTGCCTCATTTTTTTGATTACATAAAAAAACACACGCACTCCACTAAGTGAAATGCGCATCGTTTAAAATCGCTTTAGAAATCTTCCAATTCTCTCAACCGATTGCTCAAGATTCTCCATCGACGTCGCATAAGAACAGCGAATATGTCCCTCTCCACCTTCACCAAACACTCCGCCCGGCACAACCGCTACACGTTCTGCTAACAGTAATTTTTCAGCAAATTGTTCCGAGCTTAGTCCTGTTTTTTTGATAGATGGAAATGCATAAAATGCCCCTCCAGGCGTATGACACTCTAGTCCGATCTCTGTCAGGGATTTCACAAAATAATTTCGCCTCTGCTTGTACGACTGTTTCATCGTAGCCACCTCGTCCATCCCGGTCTTTAATGCTTCTAGCGCACCATATTGAGCCATCGTCGGTGCACACATTAAACTATATTGATGGATCTTTAGCATGGCCGATAGTAAGTCAGGTGGTGCACAGACAAAGCCTAAACGCCAGCCCGTCATTGCGAACGCTTTTGAAAAACCAGAAATAATAATTGTTCGCTCTCTCATCCCTTTTAGATGAGAGAAACAAACATGTTCCTCATCATACGTTAACTCCGCGTAAATTTCATCAGAGAAGACGAGAAGATCATGACGTTCAACTAGGTCAGCAAGCTCTTGCAGTTCCTCTTTGTTCATTGTAGAGCCTGTAGGATTATTAGGGAAACAGAGCATGATCGCTTTTGTTCGATCAGTAATTGCCGACTCAATGTGCTTGGCTTGTGCTTTAAAGTCTGTCTCAAGCTGGGTGCCAACAGCAACAGGGACACCACCAGCCATCGATACGAGTGGGGCATAGGAAACGAAGCTTGGCTCAACGACAATCACTTCGTCCCCTTCATCAAGAACAGCACGCATGCCAACATCAATTGCTTCACTCGCTCCGACAGTAACCAAAATCTCCGTTTCAGGATCATAGCTCACTTGAAATCGTGTCTGCATATAATCGGAAATCGCCTCGCGTAATTCAATGATTCCCGCATTCGCTGAATATGCTGTAAATCCTCGTTCCATTGAAGAAATGCTTGCTTCACGAATATTCCATGGCGTCACAAAATCCGGTTCGCCAACCCCCAATGAGATGATGTTATCCATGCTCGATGCAAGGTCAAAAAAACGACGAATCCCGGATGGTTTAATCGATTGGACACGTTTAGACAAACGTTTGTTTAATTGAGTTGTGCTCATGGAGCCACCACAATTCGGCGATCTTGCTCTCCTTCACCAAATACCACACCATCATGCTTGTATTTTTTTAGCTGAAAATGGGTTGTTGTCGATAACACCGACTCAACCGTGGAAAGTTTTTCAGAGACAAAACGTGCAATTTCAGACATTGTTTTTCCTTCGATCACAACAGAAAGATCATAAGCACCACTCATTAAGTACAAAGCTTTTACTTCTTTAAATCGATAGATGCGCTCTGCAACTTGATCAAATCCTACACCTCTTTGCGGTGTCACTTTCACATCAATCATAGCTGTAACCATTTCATTTTGTTCAACCTTACTCCAGTCAATCACTGCCGAGTAGCTTAGAATAATATGTTTGTCCTCTAGCATTTTCAGTAATCCCTTTACTTCTTCTTCCGTAGCATCTATCATTTTTGCTAAGGTTGGAATAGATTCTCGTCCGTTCTCCTCAATAATATGTAAAAGTTCAATTGCTCTTTGGATCATCTGAGTATCTCCTCTCGCTGTTACATGCATGGTTTCGATTAATTTTGTTTATCATAACATATCAGCGAATAGAGAAAATCATTTTCACATAAAATTCTGAATTAAAAGTTTTGAAGGAGTGAGTTATATGCAATTATCGAATTCGTCGAATAACAATACCGCGTTACTTATTATTGATATGATTAGTGATTTTGAGTTTGAAGATTCCGAACTTCTCATCGAACATGCCCTGCCTGCAGCCAAAAAAATAGCCGCTTTAAAAGAACGTGCTGCCTCTGCAAACATCCCTGTCATTTATGTGAATGATAATTATGGTAAGTGGCAATCTGATTTTCCACACCTTGTCAACCATTGCCTCGAAAATGATGTGAAAGGCAAGAAAATCGTGGAATTATTAAGGCCTGATTACAAAAGAGATTATTTCGTATTGAAGCCAAAATTCTCTGGCTTTTTCGCTACCCCATTAAATCTGTTACTTGAGCACCTTGATGTGGATACATTAATAATCACGGGCGCTGCTGGCAATATGTGTGTGCAATTCACAGCCAATGATGCGTATATGCGCGACTACCATATCTATGTTCCAAGCGATTGTTGTGCATCCAACACCTTAAAAGCCAATCAAGAGGCACTACACTTAATGGAACAAGTGACAAAGGTCAACACTACCCCATCTGATGACTTGACACTGCCTTTATAACAAGCCCGTGCATATGAAAAAGAGGCATGGACAAAAGCATTTTAAAACCTAGAAGTCCGAATGTGAAGGCAAGTAGACGTATATAAATCGCTCCGGAAATACACTACATGTTCGCCTTCTTAGTTTTTACCTAATTTTGTCCTAACCTCTTCACATTATCTTTTCTTACCGTTCTCCCCACTTTTCCTTGAAGATCAATTCCTCAAGCTCGCGACGCTTTTCCCAACCTGATGATTGTAGAATTGGTTGTTTTGGATAGTTTTCTGTGTACCCGATGGAAAGAAGGGCAAGCGGTTCGACATGTGGCGGGATATTTAGGATATCTCGAACATCATTTTTCTTGTAAAAGCTCACCCAGCCTAATGCTAACCCTTCTGCCGTCGCTGCGAGCCACATATTCTGTATCGCGCAAGCCGTTGAAAGCATATCTGTTTCAGGAATAGAGTTTCTTCCTAACACATGGGATCCACCACGAGTCGGATCACACGTCACACAAATCGTGACTGGTGCCTGTTTTAACCCTTCAATCTTAAGAGATAAGAATGTCTGATGACGCTCGTCCTTATTCTCATAATGGATCGCTAATGCTCGCTTCTCCTTATCAGCCGCCCAAGCTAACTTTTCTTTCACTTCATCACTTTTGACAACGACAAAATTCCATGGTTGCATGAAGCCAACAGAAGGACCTTGATGCCCTGCTTCAATAATTCTCTCTATTTTCTCGTCCTCTACTGGGGTAGTTAAAAATGTACGTACATCCCGTCTCGTCGCAATTACCTTATAAATCGCATCTTGTTCTTGTTTATTAAACATACTATTTCCTCCCCATCTAATCATTTCTTTTATTTTATGTACATATTTTCGATTAAGCTAGCCTTTCAGAGAAAAAACTCCCACTTTAATTAGTGAGAGTTCTTATCAATTTTATATACTACAGCTTCATACGGTTTTAGTGTAACAATATCCTCTGTAGGTACTGTCGCCTCATAGTTACTAATTAAAACCTCTACCGGCTTCGATGACGTACCTAATTCAAAGCTTGCTTCTTCTGCATAAAAATTACATACGACCAACAATGCTTCTTCATTTAATTCACGTTCGTAAGCAAAAATAGACGGGTGATCAAATGCAACCAGTTCATATGTTCCATAAACGATCACTTCATGAGCTTTCCTAAGTTCAATTAATTTTTTGTAATAATAGAAAATAGAATTCTCATCTTGAAGAGCTGCTTTTACATTGATTCGTTCGTAATTAGTATTGACCTTAATCCACGGTGTACCTGTTGTAAAGCCTGCTTGGTCACTCGAATCCCACTGCATAGGAGTTCTTGCATTATCTCTACTTTTTGCATAGATAGCTGGCATGATCTCATGTTTACTCGCTCCATAACTATCTATCATTTCGTTGTAATAATTAAGCGTTTCAATATCTCTATACTCTGAGATGTCTTCAAACTGAATATTAGTCATCCCAATTTCTTCCCCTTGATAAATGTACGGAGTCCCCTTCATCATATGGAGAAGTGTAGCAAGCATTGTTGCTGATTCACGATGGTATAGCTTATCATCCCCAAACCTCGAGACAATACGTGGTTGGTCATGATTGCACCAATACAAACTGTTCCACCCATCATTAGCCAATTCGTTTTGCCATTTTGATAAATTCTCCTTTAGCTCTAGGAGTTCCAATGGCTTTATTTCCCACTTGCTTTTTCCTTTATACTTATCAAGCCCCATATGTTCAAATTGAAACACCATATTCAACTCTTGTCGTTGATCAGCTGTGTAACGAATCGCTTCACTTGGTGTCACCTTTGGACACTCACCAACTGTCAGAATGTCATACTTTGAAAGGACTTCTTCATTCATCTCACGCAAGTAATCATGAACACCCGGTAGATTAAACTGGTACGAGTCTGCCTCTTGGTCTCCCGTTAGAAACTCGTCGTAGGTCGGTAGGATTTCTTTTTTCGATATCATATTAATAACATCCATTCGGAATCCATCGACCCCTTTATCTAACCAAAATCGCATCATCTCATATACATCTTGACGAACCTTTTCGTTTTCCCAATTGAGGTCGGGTTGTTTCTCTGAGAACATATGTAAGAAGTACTCACCCGTTGTGTCATCATATTTCCATGCTGAGCCACCAAAAGAAGCGATCCAGTCTGTCGGAGGTTCTGATTTGTTCCCAGGTCTCCATATATAATAGTCACGGTACGCATTGTCTTTTGATTGTTTTGATTCGATAAACCATTGATGCTCATCAGAAGTGTGGTTTACAACTAGGTCCATCACAAGCTTAATTCCACGCTTATGCATTTCCTCCAAGAGCTGATCCCAGTCGTCCATCGTACCGAAATCATCCATAATCTTTACGTAATCACTTATATCGTAGCCATTATCATCATTAGGTGATTGATACACTGGTGACAACCAGACAACATCAGCTCCTAGCTCCCTCAAGTAATCTAACTTTTCAATGATTCCTTGGATATCACCGATTCCATCTCCGTTGCTGTCTTTGAAACTTTTCGGATAAACTTGATACACAATACTTTCTTTCCACCACGTTTTATTCAAAGCGGTACCACCTTTCCATCGTTCGTTCCAAACTTGTGATCACATTCTAACATGACTCTTAGTTTATCTAAGTTTCCACCCAGTTTCAATCTAGCTAAAATTCTCGAAAGATGTCCTATGAATCGGTTAAAAGTAGACAATCGCAACGACAAGTATGATGGTGATAATCGGAATGAGCACAAGGTACATCCATAATTGGTTATTAATACTTTTTGTCGTGTTGTAGTTTGTATTGTCTACACTACCGATATAAAGCGTAACAACGAGTGCAATCAAACAAATCACAAACACGATTCCTATTAATATATACATATTTGCTCCTTACATCCTTTTTAGGTGAGACCAACGATTGTATTTATACTTGTAAACAGCCTTTATCCTAACTTGTTTAACCACCAATGTAAACAAGAAAGAGGCTGAGACGAGAGTGTTTAAACTTATGGAATTCCGAACATGTGGTTGCGGCTAATGTAAACCGCTCCTGACATATACTTCGCTAAATTAGCGCTTCGTTCGTATCCTTAGTTAAACACTTTAGTTATGTCTCAGCCTCTTGAATCATATTGAACAAGAAAGTTTACTCTTAGAAAATGGATGGACAATGCTTCCCTATGCAAAGACTTCTTTTAATGTCGCTTTATCATGGGATAACCAATACTCCATTAGCTTTTTGGAATTTCGCAAATCATGAAGTTTTGCTTGACCACACTGCTTCTCGGTAGCTGCTGGAACTTCTTCTAGTTCAAGCGAGTAACGCATCGTCTTCTCAAGAATATCAATGATCTCTTCTACAGAAATTGCTCCGCTCATGATTAGATAAAATCCTGTTTGACACCCCATAGGTGATAGATCGATCACTTCAAAATGATCGTACTCTTCAGCGAAGCGACGCAAATTGAGTGCGAGTAAATGTTCCATCGTGTGAATGACATTCGGTCTCATCGCTTGCTTGTTCGGCTGATAAAAACGAATGTCAAACTTATTCACTTCGCCATCTGTCCCTACATCCTGTTTTCCACAATGACGTACAAAAGGGGCTTTTACAATCGTATGATCTAACTCAAAACTTTCGACCGTTGGCAAACTCATCACTCCTTGTTTCGTACACTATTTACTATCTAGTTAAAGTATATCGAATGAGTGTTTCAATGTCTAAACTAATTAATTGTTTTTTCTGAATACGTCACGATTCTTTTCTAGGCTTAGTAACCGTCTTGTTGACCATCAATCCGTTTCGCTCTGCGAACTCTTCTAATGCCTCTTCGAAAGTGATCGGTTTAAATCGGTGTAGCTTCATTTTCTGTCCACCGTTTCCAGTTAAGATGAAAATGGTTTTTGTTCCAGCCACAATCTGTTGAAAATCACTCAGCTCAGAAGCCTTTAAGTGTTTCGTTCTAATCGTCATCCCGACGACTTTGATCGTCATCGTTAAAGTATCGTCTGCCACGATCAAGTGATACCGTGTTGTAATCGCTAATAAACTGATGAGTATTGCCCCATACGCTGCGTATTGTGGCAATCCTTCTAACACTGACGCATAGGTCACGGCTAGGATAAATAGTAACGTCCAAAGTAGCTTCGGTTCATCTGCAATATACTTCATTCTTTATCCGTCATCCCTTTACCATAAACAAAGGTCATGATCGTAAAGACAATAAAACTTACAACTAAAATTGTCCCACCAATAATGTAAAATAATAATTGGACCGTTGCTGGAATGAATTCTGGTTTCATGTAATAAATGTACATACCTGCCGTTAACCCAAATGACCCAAAAAATGCTGTCCATACGTGCAGCGTAGCTAGTTTGGAGTGTTTCGGAATGGCATACACCCGATAAAAAATGGCAAAGGCAAATAAAGATAGCCAACCGACGACTAGTATATGTGCATGAATGGCTCTAAGCATCATTGACCCAGCACCTGCCATATGCGAGCCCATAAACGTACCAATTAAGGCATAGATAGCTGAAATCTGCAATAAAAATTTTGTGCGACTCATTAACATTCTCACCCTTTCATGATTTCTCCATCATTCATTATACATCAGTTTTGATCAACTGTTGGCAGGGGAATAATGAAAACTAATCGAACATAATAGGATACCTGTTATGATCTAACGAGAGAAAGGACGAATCAATGAAAAAAAATTCATTCATGAAACACTTCATCAAGCAATTAAAAAACGACCCCATCCCAGATTGGGCTGCGACGTTTGCTTATTATTTCATGCTTTCGATCTTTCCGTTACTTATCTTTCTAATCGCCTTGCTCCCTTTTTTCAATTTGAACATTGAGCAAGTATACGCCATCATCTACGACTATGTCCCAAGCGATCTAGCGGATTTATTTGGTACAACAGTGCTTGAAGTGATCAGTAAGCCTCAAGGCGGTCTTGTCTCATTTGGTGTCATTGCTGCGATGTGGTCAGCATCCAATGGCATTAATGCACTCATCCGTGCAATCAATCGTGCTTATGGAATTGAAGAGACAAGAAACTTCCTTTCCTTAAGATTGTTATCGATCTTATTGACCATGTGTATGATCTTCGTTGTTGTGATGACGTTATTGTTACCTGTATTTGGTAGACTGATCATTGATGGGATTGAATTTTTCTTTGCTATGCCAAAAGAAACAGCTGATGTGTTGAATGTCCTCCGCTGGATTGTCGGCATTGGATTAATGAATCTTGTCCTTATGTTTTTATATTGGGCAGCCCCAAATGTAAAATTAAAGTTTAAAGAAGTAATAATTGGGGCATTAACAGCTACAGTAGGGTGGCAATTCATCTCTCTCGCATTTTCCTACTACGTGAGTAATTTCGGTAACTACTCCGCGACATACGGAAGTCTAGGGGGCGTGATTATTTTAATGCTTTGGTTTTTCTTAACTGGTGCAATTATTATTATCGGTGGAGAGATTAATGCAACCCTTTACCACCAAAAACATGCGAGGGTGATCCCGAAATAATACTTTTTGCGTATGCAAGAGGTATAAAATTATGAATACTGTCAATGCTTGTATCAGATTGGCAGGACGATGACATTAGAGGAGTTGAAGATAATGAATAAAACAGAACTAATTAATGAAGTTGCTGAACGCACTCAATTATCAAAAAAAGACGCTGGAAATGCGGTCAATGAGGTATTTGACGTGATTAGTGAGACGATGTCAAAGGGTGAAACGGTGCAACTAATCGGCTTTGGTAATTTTGAAGTACGTGAACGCGCAGCAAGAAAAGGTCGTAACCCACAAACTGGCGAAGAGATTGATATTGCCGCAACAAAAACACCTGCTTTCAAAGCGGGTAAGCAATTAAAAGAAGCTGTGAAGTAAACAATCTATAAAAAAAGGGCAGGAACCGTGTTCATTGGTTTCTGCCCTTTTTATTTATCCTTCTGTTTGATAAGGATTTTGCTCTGCATCTGGTTTTTGGTACGTCACGTACGTTTTTGCCAATAGATCGTGGATGCTTCGCTTGTCTTTACGAAGGCCTACCATAAAGGCTGATACAATATACGCAATTCCTAATGTAATCACATAGACAAACCCTGCTACTAATACGCGCAAGACCATCGTACCAAAGCCCACATCGGATCCGTCCATATGAACGACACGAACGCCGCATATCTTTTTCCCAATTGTATACCCTACCCAAATAACAGGAACAATAATTAAGTATCCAAGCTGTATAATCGAATCAAATACAAGTTGACCTGTCTCAGAAAATCCTAATACAGCAGCAAAAATAATTCCAACTAACCCTAGTAATAATCCATCTAAAAGCGATGCTCCAAAACGGATCCAAAACCCTGCTGGTTGATTGACCATGTGTAGTACCCCCCTGCATTTTTATCAAATTAAATCTAGTATATCACTGTTAAGAGTTTAGGCCTACAAATATTGTATGTAAACCAAATTAGCAATAGACGTTGACAAAACAACTTCATCCAATTAATCTATTATTAAATACATATTACTATGAGGTGAAAAAATGGCAACTCGTAAACGTTCCTTCACAACAATTGAACTCATCTTAATTCCCATGTTTGCCGCATTAATGGCCATCGGCGCCAACATCACATCTTTTTTAGTCGTCGGCGGTGTTCCGATTACACTACAGGTATTGTTTGCCACATTAGCAGGGGCATTGCTAGGTAGTCGACGCGGGGCATTATCAATGATTATTTATCTACTTATTGGACTCGTTGGCTTCCCTGTATTCGCACAATTCAGGGGTGGTCTTAGTACGCTGATCAGTCCTACATTTGGCTTTTTGATTTCGTTTATAATGATAGCCTTCGTTGTTGGTCTCATCATTGAAAGAAGTAGTAAAAAATCTTTGCAAACCTTCTTGATTGCATGCTTTGTTGGTCTTACAATAAGCTATGTGTTCGGTACGAATTATATGTACTTTGCTTATCAATTGATCGCTGACCTTGATGCCATCACATACGGTATGGCATGGGCTTGGATGGTTGCGCCACTAATTAAAGACATTGTCTTTACGATCTTTGCCGCCGTTTTATCTGTTCGTATTTACCACACCGTCAATAAAAATACCTCCCCCCTTCCGCAGAAGGTGGCATCCTAAATATATATGCTGATGAAGCTGCCTGAACGTCTTAGGCAGCTTTTCTTTGCAACAAAAAGCCTTTCCCTTGATCAAGAGAAAGGCTCAAAATAAATCCATTATAAAATCATTGCTGCAATCCAACCGAAGATCATAAGGGGAATGTTAAAGTGTAAAAATGTCGGTACACATGTATCCCAAATATGATTATGTTGACCATCTGCATTCAAACCAGCTGTCGGTCCGAGCGTACTATCTGATGCAGGCGCACCCGCATCCCCTAGTGCTCCAGCAGTTCCGATTAAAGCAATGATCGCCATTGGTGAGAATCCAACCGCCATACCAAGTGGCACAAACAATGTCGCAATGATTGGAATCGTTGAGAACGAAGAACCGATTCCCATTGTAATAAATAAGCCAACAACGAGCATGAGAAGCGCTGCGATTGCTTTGCTATCTCCTAGAATCCCTGATACTTGATCAACCAACAGTTCCACATGCCCCGTTTCGCGAATAACTGCTGCAAATCCTGAAGCAGCAAGCATAACGAAACCGATGAATGCCATCATCTTCATTCCATTTGTCACCACTTCATCTGACTCTCTCCATTTTAACGCCCCACTGATAAGTAAGACGACAATCCCAGCAAGTCCGGCAATAATCATTGATTCAGAAATACGTTGAACAATTAAAGTGACTAAGACCGCAACGACAGCTGCTGTAATGGACCAAGCCGTGTAGGGTGTTTGCTCTATTTGTCCCCCGATAATTGGACGATCCTCATACACGCGACGTTTACGATACGTAATAAAGACAGCTACAATTAGCCCTAGGACAAGCCCACCAGTAGGAATCGCCATCGCAACTGGAATGTCGCCAAGCTCAATCGCTAGACCACTCTCACCCATATTGTCAGCGACAATCCCGTGGAAGATCGCTCCAAATCCATATGGTAAGAAAATGTACGGTGCCGTTAATCCGAACGTAATAATCGCCGCAATTGCTCGTCGGTCAACCCCTAAGCGATTAAGCACTTTTAAAATTGGCGGAATTAAGATCGGGATAAACGCAATATGAATCGGAATCACGTTTTGAGAAAAACAAGAAATTAATAAAACAAAGAAGAAAATAAGTGCTTTGGATAAAACTCGTTTCTCCGTATCCCCCTCACGTCCTACAAATTGAATCACTTTGTTTACCATCATATCTGGTAAACCTGTTCGTGCAATCGCCACAGCAAACGCGCCCAATAATGCATAGCTTAAGGCAACTGCTGCACTTCCACCTAACCCATCACTAAAGACTGTGACTGTCTGCTCAAGTCCTAGCCCACCTAACAGTCCACCGACTAACGCACCAATAATTAACGCTAGCACGACGTGAACACGCACCAAGCTTAGTACTAGCATGACAATGACAGCTAATAAAACAGCATTCATCAAATATCCCTCCACAACATACTTTATCTTGCTAAATCACTAATGAACTAAATCATACGTATACACTATCATCCTATAAACCTATATGTCAACGAAATTCTTTCATCTGATAAAGCGATAAAGAAAAAGCGTTCAGAGCTAGACTCTGAGCGCTTTTTCTAGTAACGTAATCTCAACAAAACACCTTTAATGCCTTCGTCTGCCATGACTGTTTGCTTGTACTTTTGTGTGATCTTCGTTAGGGGTCAGTCATAACGTCAAATCATCCCTAACAAGGCCCCACCTAACGCTCCTGTGATGACTATCACCCAAGGGGGTAATTTCCAATAAACAAGCATACTAAATAATAACGCTCCAAAAGCAAAATCTAGCGGTGTTAGGATCGAGCTTGTGAAAATGGGCTGGTAAAATGCAGAGATAAGAATGCCCACAACCGCCGCATTAACCCCCATAAGTGCCCCACGTACTTTATCATGACGACGAAGAGCATCCCAAAATGGCAGTGTTCCGACGATCAAAAGGAAAGCTGGTAAGAAGATCGCCACTGTCGCAAAAAGTCCACCTTGCCAGCCATTGATTACAGCCCCAAGGTATGCAGCAAACGTAAATAACGGACCCGGAACCGCTTGGGTGGCACCATATCCTGCTAAGAACGCTTCCTCACTTACCCAGCCAGTCGGAACAAATTCTCGCTCAAGTAACGGCAAGACCACATGTCCGCCACCAAATACAAGCGAACCAGCACGGTAGAAACTATCAAATAAAGTAACCCAACCAATACTTGTTATTTCCCGTAAGATTGGTAACAACACGAGTAGTCCAAAAAACAACGTTAAACACACCGTAGCCGTTCTCTTACTAATTGGAAAGGTCATTCGTGTATCGTCGTCTATTGAGTCATGATCTTTATATAGTAGATACCCAATCAAAGCCGCAAACATAATGACCCCCACTTGCGTGAACGCTGTTTGCCAAAGTAACGTACCGATCAAAGCGATCAATGCAATCGTTTTTCTTTGCACATCAGGTGTTAAGTTCTTCGCCATCCCTAAGATCGCATGAGCCACGACGACGACCGCTACAATCTTTAGTCCGTGGATCCAACCCGATGCCCCTACATCAAAGCTTTGAAGTAACATCGCAAACAAAATAAGAGCAAATACAGATGGCAGCGTAAAACCAATAAACGAAATCAGTCCTCCTACTACTCCTGCTCGCATCACACCAATGCCAATTCCGACCTGACTACTTGCTGGACCAGGTAAAAATTGACAAAGGGCGACTAAGTCGGCATAACTCTTCTCGTCCATCCATTGACGCTTTCTCACGTATTCCTGATGAAAATACCCTAAATGAGCGACAGGTCCCCCAAACGACGTAAGACCGAGTCTTGTCGATATGATCAAAATCTCAAGTAATGTTTTAAAATAATTATTCTTTCTTAGCTCCATGTCGTTCTCCTTTTCACAATGTTTATCCATTCACCACTGTAGCACTTTCTAGGGGCCCGACTCAATGACTTCACTTCAACTATTACATTCTCTTAACAAAGGTTTGTCATTTGTATCCGATACTACTAGATGGTACGATTTATACACATGATGTTTTTTGAGAGGAGCACTACATGTTCAAAAGAAAATTTGAAGTCGTTATTTTTACTGCCTTTGTCGTTATTCTTTTTTTAGCTTCTTACTTGTCGATGACCGGTGAGATTAGTGGCTTTTTTAGCGCTTGGTACTTAATTTCTCTTTTCGTATTGCCTGGACTACTTTTTTACTTACTTCCCGTCTCAATCATCGCAGAGTTCGCTACACGGAAGATGAGTAACTCAATTGCAAGAGGCGCCTCGTCCTTATTAATACATGTGTTACTACTCGGTCTGTTTGGATTGTGGGACCCGACATTAGGTGTCGTCGCAGTATTTACCGCGATTGTTGCATTTAATTTTGATGTATGGACAAGAAAATTATATACCCTTCCTCCATTCAAACGATTTGCCCTTCCACTGACCATTCTCATAAGTCTTGTCATCATTGCTTTTAGTGTCATTGGATTAATCAATCTTCCATAAAAAAAAGAAGTTAGGACACAGTCCTAACTTCTTTTTCCTTTTATTCGTGCTCGGCAATTTCCTCTAATAATAAGTCAAACATTTCACGACCTTGATCGCCAATGATCTCATCTCGGAAGAAATCACGTGTTGGCATTTGTAACTCACTGAACGCTTCACGCTCAGCTTCTGTTAATTCGATAACTTCAGTTGGGTTATCTGTATCATTAATAATAGAATCTAATAATTCTTCGTTCAGTTCAGCTTGAATCTCAAATCCTCTAGGACGCATTTCCTCTACTGCCTCGTCAATCGATGCACGAATATCATCCGGTAACCCATTATAAATGTCTGGGTTAATCGTCACCATTGCTACATACGTGTTGTGGTTAGATATTGTCATATGGTCTTGCACTTCATGGAATGACGCATCTTCAATAAAGAAGATCGGATTTTCTTGACCATCTACTGTGTTACGGTCAAGCGATACATAAAGCTCTGACCAGCTTAATGGAGACGGGTCAGCACCATAAGCACCGTATGTCTCCATCATGAGTGGAGAACTCTGAGTACGCATTTTAAATCCATTAAAGTCTTCTGGTGTACGAAGCTCACGGTTCCCCGTCCATTGCATCGCACCTTCTGAGATAAACGCTAGTGGCTTAATGCTTTGCGCTTCATATAATTCTACTAAGTGTGTATTTAATGCTTCACTTGTATTTAAAATATCTTGAGTGACTTCTTGATCATCTGGAAATAGAAATTGAAGTGAGAATACTTGCCCTTCTGGAACAAGTCCTCCTGTAAAGCCTGGAGAGATGATCCCCATCTCATAAAGACCTTGTTGTACACCTTCTACTTGGTCTACTTCACTACCTAATGAACCAAAGTCATACACATCAATGTTGACTTGCCCATCTGTCTTCTCGTTAACAAGTTCGGCAAATTCTTGGGCGTAAACATATTGTACTTGCCCCTCTGTCTCCTCAACAACGAAGCTCCAGTCATAAGACTCTTCCCCGTCTGTTGTTGCCTCGTCACTTCCGCATGCAGCTAGCATGACTGTTAGCGCACCTGCCATTGTCCAACCTACCCAATTTCTCTTTTTAAAATTCATCAAATACCCCCTGTTTTTTTGATCTATTTAATAAGAACATCACATAAAGCGAAGTAAAAATAATGAGATGTCCTCAAATAGAATAATTAATGCTGATGCAATTAGTAGCATCACGATGTACGGCGGAGTTCCGCGTATGACATCTAAGTATGACTTATTAAACACTGCACTTGCGGTGAATATATCAACCCCAAATGGTGGAGTTGCAGAACCAAGTGCCGCTTGGAATGTAATGACGATCCCTAGATGAATCGGATCAACACCAGCTTGAATCGCGACCGGATAAAAGATCGGTGTCAAAATTAAAATAACAACAATCGGATCGACAAACATACACCCAATAAAGAAGAAAATTGCAACAATCAACAACACTTGTAATGCCGTTGGGTCGCTTGGAATGACAGTCTCCGTAATCATCCTTGGAATTCTCGCATACGAGATCAGCCATGAAAATGCTTGACCCGCCGCTACTAAAATAAATACAGCTGCCGTCACAAGTCCTGTCGATAACGCAATCTTCGGCACATCGAAAATTTTGATCGAGCGGAAAATAAGCACTTCTAAAATTAACGCATATAAAACCGATATCCCTGCCGCTTCTGTTGGACTAAAGTAACCAAAATAAATACCTCCAACAATAATGACTGGAAACCCTAGTGGCAATAAAGCTTGAACGGTCGTTTTTCTTCTGGCTTTCCAACTCAGCTTTTCTCCACGTGGAATGTTATACACTCGGGCATGGACGTAACTATACAAAGCAAACATCAATAAAATGAGTAACCCTGGCCCAATCCCTGCAATGAATAAATCTCCAACAGAGACATTCGGCGCCGCTAAGGCATAAATAATCATTCCAATACTCGGTGGGATCAATAAGGCAATATCACTCGAATTAATAATTAAAGCAATCGCACTAGAATCTTTATACCCTACCGACAGAAGGCGTTTTCTCATTGGCTTACCAATGGCTACAACCGTTGCTTGCGTTGAACCTGAAATCGATCCGAATAATGTACAAGCAGCAGCGGTCGTAATTGCGTAGCCTCCACGAACATGACCGACAAACGAACCAACAAAATCTAGTAGCCGTTTCGATGTTTTTCCCGTTGACATAATGTCAGCTGCGAAGATAAACAACGGAACCGCTAATAGCACGTATGAGGAAATTCCCTCCATCATTTGTTGCACAATAAACATTGGATCGACGTTCGGTAAGAAAAAAATAATGACAACGACTGATGCAGCTAGCATAGGAATCATCATTGGAAAACCAAGTGCAAGCAGAACAATCATTACGGTTAACATTGTTACTACCATATTTTATCCTCACAATCTATTAGTTTGATTACGAGTAATCTTTTTTGTCTTGAGCTAAGTACACATCACGTTCTCTAATATTGATCCACATATTCCGTAAAAATTGGATGCCACCTAATGTGAATCCAATCGGTAAGAAGATGACCATCATGTATACTGGCATCTGCATAGAAGTAGTCACACGACCTGATTCGTAGACCGATAGAAAGTAATCAACCGAGTAGCTAGCTAAAATAAACAAGATGACGG
Source organism: Bacillus sp. FJAT-45037 (assembly GCF_002797325.1). Taxonomy (GTDB): domain Bacteria; phylum Bacillota; class Bacilli; order Bacillales; family Bacillaceae_D; genus Alkalihalophilus. The sequence continues at coordinate 2,485,201 of NZ_KZ454938.1, forward strand.
CGGTGATTGCTGGAATAGCGATTGCTAACCCTTTTCGGATTGGATAAGGTGCGATATCAAAAAAAGCTGACATGCTAATATGTCGTCCTTTTCTAGCAGCATAACTAAGCCCCATAAACGTCGCAATAATGATCGACATTTGGCTCACTTCATTTGCAAAAGACCAGCTACTTCCTGTAATCGCTCGACTTAGCACATTGCCAACGACCATCACGGAAATGACAATAATGGCATAGCTCAAAATGTATTCTTCTAGCTTCATCAACCCGTAATCAAGCTTTCGCAATACGTTCAAACGCGTATCCACTCCTTCCTCTAACCTTGTAAAACTATAAAAAATAGTAAAAAAGAATCACTTACTTTAAAATGATACTGGAAATATCTACCCTCCACAAATAGGAAATTTAGCGATATTTCATTGTATTAAAGCATGAGCTACTCTCTCGAAAGATAAACTTAACGAGCTGTCTATATCCTAGACGCATCGACCAAATCATCTTGATTCCAAACGATTCAGTCTAAAAAGTATGAAGATGTTCTACTATTTTTTTTGCATTTTTACACATTTACTCATTAATTAAACGTTTATTTAATAGTTGATGAGGGTTTTTCAACTGAGAACTGTACTTCATTTCAAAAAAAAAAAGAGGACTAGGACAGAAGTAATTTAACCAACTAGAATCCAAACAAATAATAGGCTGTGCAAATAAGCCGCTCCTGAAATATACTTCGCTTTCCGCGGGAAGCTGGTGAGCCTCCTCGTGCTTCGCACTGTGGGGTCTTCACCGTTGCTTTTCATCCCGCAGGAGTCTACGTATATTTCATCCGCTGAATTTGCGCCTTGTTCGGATTCTCAGTTAAACATTCTTGTATGTCCTAACCTCTTTCATAACTTATTCTTCGCCCATGTGACGGTTCATTGCTAATTGAGCAAGTGTTCTTGCCATTGCTCCTGTTCCACCTAGTGGGCATAGATGATTTGCTTTGGCATTCCAAGCGGTTCCTGCGATGTCTAAGTGAACCCAAGGCGTGTCGCCAGCAAATTCACCAATGAAAAGCCCCGCTGTGATCGTTCCAGCTAGACGGCCTGGTGCGTTATTTAGATCAGCCACATCACTAGACTTTAGCATATCACGATAAGGCTTATAGCTCGGTAGTCTCCAAATCCATTCGCCCGTCTCTATCGATGCTTCTAATACCTCTTCCATAAATGCTTCATCATTTGTCACCGCACCTGTTGTACAGTCCCCTAAAGCAACCAGAACCGCTCCTGTTAATGTAGCCACATCGACAAGGCTTGTCGCTCCTAATTGCTTCGCATAAGCAACGCCATCAGCAAGAATGAGGCGTCCTTCCGCGTCTGTGTTTCGAACTTCAATCGTCTTGCCATCCATCGCACGAATCACATCACCTGGTTTAAGAGCTGAACCATTTAACATGTTTTCAGAAGACGGAATGACAGCAAGGACATTAACATCAGGCTTCATCGTACCAATAATGTCCATCGCACCAAGAACGGCTGCTGCCCCTCCCATATCCATTTTCATTTGATGCATGTTTTCACGCGGTTTAATCGATACGCCACCTGAATCAAATGTTAAACCTTTTCCGACAAGACCAAGTACATCATCCCAGTCTTTTTTTGCTTGGTATTTTAAAACAATCATTTTCGGAGGTTGGTCACTTCCTGCTGCAACAGCAAGGAGCGCGCCCATGCCAAGCTTCTCCATATCTTCTCTTTCAAGGATTTCAATTTCAAAGCCATGCTTTTCTGCTAATTCTTTCGCATCCTTAGCAAGGTCTGTCGGTGTTAACAAATTACCTGGTGTATTAATTAAGGCACGCGCACGGTTTGTCCCAGCACCATAAGCATAGCCACAATCAGCCGCTTCAATGATCGTGTCCGTTAATTCCGATCCGTAGAAGGTTACTTCCTCAATCACAACATCGACTTCATTCGTTTTTTCTTTGTAATCTGCCACTTGATATGTACTAAGTGCAAGTGACTCACTAGCTAGAACCGCTAGATCTTCCATATAAGCATCTTCTGTCAGAAAGCTCTCTAACCCAATAGCCAGTGACTTGACGCGATCTTCTGTTGCTTTTTTGCACGCAGCAGCAAAGACTTCTCGTAACGCATTGGCATCAAGGTCTTCCTCTTTTCCTAAACCAACAACGTAGACAACGTCTGTTTCTATTTGACCTAGTGTAAAGATCGGTGTGACGGCGCCCAGTTTCGTTTTAAGTTTACCGTTCTTTTTTAAACCTGATAATTGTTCACCTAACCAGCCATCAACTTGTTGCGCTGCAGCTTTAAGAGGCGCTTTATCAAATGCACCTACGATTAGGGCATCATGTTTGACCTGTTGATTCAGTTCATTAGCAATTTTAAACATGTTTGAATTCTCCTCCATTTTGGAATACATAGTGTAGATCTTCTTTTTTAGTATACACAGATTTTCTGATTATTTCGAGAAACGAATGATAACTTTGCAGATCGGGTACGTTTTATGAAGAGATAGTATGGTATAATGGAGATCAATTTTCAAACGATTTTTCGCATGGTTTGATTCAGATTAACTAGATTAAACTCAACCCGTGCCTACATAGAAAGGAAGAACTCATTCATGGAGATGTTTCAAAATTTTCCGCTTTGGGCAGCATTGTTTGCGATCTTCTTTGCTCAATTTATTAAAATTCCTCTAGCATTTATCCCTACACGAAAACTTGATTGGACTTTATTTACGAGCACAGGGGGCATGCCAAGTTCTCACTCTGCAGCTGTGACAGCTCTTGCTACCGCGGTCGGGATTGAACATGGTCTTGACTCAACAATCTTTGCTGTTGCTGCTGTGTTTGGGATAATTGTGATGTTCGATGCGACTGGTGTGAGAAGACATGCAGGGTATCATGCCACAGTTCTAAACCAACTCGTCACTGATTTTAACAAACTTGTATCCGAAGTAAAGTCATGGCCAAAAAAAGAAGAAATTGAAAAACGTAAGGAATTAAAAGAATTACTCGGGCACCAACCGATCGAAGTGTTTTTCGGTGCCATATTAGGAATCGTTCTGACAATTATCTTACACAACTTGTTTCATTAAATCGTCGAAAAACGGGCCGGACATAAATGTTAGGCTCGTTTTTACTACCTACTCATAAAACCATGGAGGTATCATTATGCGACTTGTATCGATTTGTCCGAGTAACACAGAACTTGTTGCCTACTTAGGCATGATTGACCAGTTAGTAGCGGTTGATGATTATTCAGACTGGCCAAAGAGCGTGCAATCTTTGCCACGACTTGGCCCAGATTTGTCGATTGATATGGAGAAGCTTGAAGCACTCAAACCAGATCTCGTCCTCGCCTCTTTAAGTGTTCCGGGGATGGAGAGAAATATTGAAGAGCTTGAGCGCCGTGGTATTCCTCACGTTGTCTACAATCCCCAATCGTTAGCCGATATTGCTGATGACCTCCTTGACTTAGGAGAAAGAACCGGGCGAAGCCTAGTCGCCACAGAGCTCGTACATACCTATCAACAATTTCTCCAACACTATAAAAGTATCGCTGCAATGGTTGAAAAGCCGACCCTTTATTGGGAATGGTGGCCAAAACCCGTGTTTACGCCTGGTCAAACCAATTGGTTAACAGAAATTAGCGAACTAGCTGGCGGGACAAATGTGTTTGCCGACATGAAAGAACCTAGTATCCAAACCGACTGGAATGACGTTCACACCCGTAACCCTGATCATATTTGCCTTGCTTGGGTTGGAGTTCAGACCAAAAAGGTGAAACCAGAGCTATTGCTTAAACGTCCCAATTGGTCTAATTTGCAAGCGATAAAAAACCAGCAAGTTCATGTGCTCGAAGAACCTCTTTATTGCCGACCTTCCCCGCGCTTATTGCTTGGACTAAAGAAGTTAGCATCAATTATTCACCCAGATGATTACCCAATCGATGATGGAAATGACCCGCTTTTACCTTCTTCATCGTAGACAAAAACCCTCCTTGCGAGTATTGAACGCAAGGGGGGTTTCGTTTATTCATAGGAACGTTCGTTTCTAAATACTTGAACCGCTTCATCTTCATTTAGGGTCATCAACTCTTCGGCTGTTAATTTGCCATCCCCACGTTCAATGACATACACCTCAAGTTCTCGCTTCCCCCATTTATTAAACACTTCATCCACCGTGTCATAATACAAATCAATAATATGACCTTTAATAGCTGAACCTGTATCAGCCACTACTCCATATCCATAGCCAGGTATGAATAGAATGGTGCCAATTGGGAACACAGACGGATCAGCAGCAATCGTTGAATACAAGTCACGATGAACTTCTACACCGGAATATGTAATTCCGTATCCTGGATGTCCAGGATTCTTACCTGTTGATTCATACCCTGCTGTATAGCCAGTAGCTATCACACGTTCTGAAGGATAGACCGACCAGTCAATTGCCTCTAGAAGCGAGACAGGCTCTGCTTCAACAGTGACTTGTGACATCGAGCGTTCCTCTTTTTGCATGACAGGAATAGTTTTTCTAAAAAACGAATTGATCTTTTCCATATGCTTAGTCGCTACAAGCTTCAGATCTTCATTTCCTACACTTGCTTGTTCAACTACCCACTTTTGTACGTGAGCTGCACTTACTCCAGAAAAGGTTTGAAATGTCGTAAAAAACGCTGTTAAAAATAATGTTGTCATCATCATGCGACGACCTATTTGTTTCCATATATTCATAATCTCCTCCTCTCTTTGAGTCATCTTTTCCCATAGAGAGGAGTTTTATTCATATAGAAGGAAATTATTTGATTTGTTTAGTCAATAGAGCGAATCATGAATCATTAGAGACGGAATTGTTGCAGTTGCTGATCTAGCCTCTCACTTAACTCGGCTAATTGCTTCGCTGTTTGAGTGATTTCTTGAGTTGAACGCAACTGTTCGGTACTTGAGGCTGAAATTTCCTCACTACCTGCTGCCGTCTCTTCGGTAACTGCACTAATGCTCTCAACTATTTCTAATACATGTTGCGCCTTATCCTTCGTTTCCTTTGTTGATTGTTGCAACCCATTTAATTGCGCTGTGACTTCGCGAGTTCCTTGATCTATCGTACCGAACAACGCATTTGTTTGTTCTAGCATCGACATCTGTTGCAATTGAAGGGCTTCCCCGTTTTTAACGGCTACATGCGCCATATCCATTTGTTTAGTCAATAGGCTCGTCATCGAGAAAATCTTATTCGTTGCAACTGCTGATTGTTCAGCTAACTTCCTTACTTCATCAGCAACAACAGCAAATCCTCGTCCGGCATCCCCAGCTCTAGCCGCTTCGATCGCTGCGTTTAACGCTAAGAGATTCGTTTGCTCGGATAACCCCGAAACAAGTTGCGCCATTTCTTCGATCGATCGTATATGAGAGGAGAGAGAATCAACCGATGTGACCATTTGTTCTGTTGCTTCTTTGCTCTTCTCTGAAATGACTCGTTGCTCGGTAATCGTCGTCTCACCATCTGATACCGATGTGGCCACTTTTTCACCAAATTCGGTTGCGACCCGAACAGCCTCAACATTTTGATCAAATGCTTGTTCCATGCCTTCTACATAAACAACCGCATCCTGTAAACTCTCTGACACTTTCGTCGCGCCACTTGCCATTTCTTCTGTTGAAGTCATGACTTGTCTGCTTGTCTCGACTAATTGACTCGTGTCTTCATTCACTCGCTGACTCGATGATTTCATCTCTTCACTAGCCGATGTTAACGATGTAATCAGTCCTTTTAACTGATGAACCATTTGCGAGAATGACGTCGTCAAGACACCCATCTCATCATTCGTTTTCAGCACGACCGGTTCCATCGTTAAATCCCCAGCTGCGACTCGTTTCACATTTTCCGAGATATTTTGCAAAGGTTTCGTAATCGAACGCCTTGTTAAAAAACTAATCAAAATTGAGGCAACAAGTAATAAGATTGCACTGACAATCGTCGTCACAATTAAACTTTGCATAGCCGCCTCAGAATCTGCTCTTAATTCACTGTAATAAGACGACGTTTCTTGGTTTAACATATACAAATCATTTAGCACCCCTAGTGCTCGAACCGACTGTCTCATTACTTCTGTTCCATCTTGACTTTCTAATGCCATCATGGCTTCGCTCATTAGTAGATCGTACTTTTGCTTAGCGGAGTTAAATAAGTCTTCACTCGGATCTCCGACTAAACCTGCACCTAGAACGTCAAACTGTTCATTAATCAAATCTAGATGCGTGAATGCTGCATTTCGATTTTGTTCGGTTTGGCTGTAGGCATAGTGATTTAAGCTTTGTTGTCCTGTCACCACAGCCGCATCAAGACGTTGGACATCAATTAGCACATGTGCATATTCACGGTCGGTTGATTGAAGCTGAAGCATATTTACGATAATATAAACGATCAAAACAATAGAAAGTCCAACAATGGTTATATTAGGTATTACTAATTTATGTTTTAGTTTCATTCACTCGTCCCTCTCATTTCTGAAACGATGATCTCTCCATCAATAATAGCTTTTTCAATCGCTGAGATCTCCGATAAATAATCTTCTTCATTGACTAAGCGAAATGGAGCAAGCCCGACACCGTTTTCAGCTAATCCAAGTACGACTTCCGGTTCTAATTCTCCATCCATATACGACTGAACCGTTTGGTATACAGCTTGATCAATATACTTCATCATTGAGGTCATGACCGAATCTTCTGCTAAGAAATATTGATCAGAGTCTACTCCTACACTCAACACTTCTTCCCTTTGTGCCTCTTGCAAGACTCCTACTCCCGTTAAGCCAGCCGCAGCATACATCACGTCTGCTCCCGCGTTAATCATCGTTGCCGTCAATTCTTCTCCAATCTCTGGAGATCCAAAATCATCTGCATAATCAATAAATACTTCAATCTCTTCATTTACGTAGTGTGCTCCTTGTTCAAAGCCAGCAGCAAACTTATTTATAAGTGGAAAATCTGACCCACCTACAAACCCAATTTTTTGACTCGTTGTCGTGAGGGCCGCCACCGCACCTACTAAGAAACTTCCTTCATGTTCTTCAAATGTGACCGAAGCGACATTGTTTAAATCTGACACATCATCAATTAAGACAAACTGTTGCTCTGGGTTACTAGTTGCCGTTGATTCGAGTGCTTCTTTAATCATAAATCCTAATCCAATGATAAGATCAAAATCTTCTGAAACGAGTTCCTCAAGACCTTGTTCATATGTACCTGATGTTTCTAATTCTCGGTAATCAAATGTAATATCGAGCTCATCTCTAGCTCGAATAAGTCCTTGAAAAGCAGAGTCACTAAACGACTGGTCTCCAAGTCCGACGTCTGACAACACAATTCCAACGCGTACACCTGATTGTTCTTCTGATTCTTGAACCGTCGCTTCATTCTGACAACCAAAAAGAATGAAGACGAATATTGTGATTAAAAAGTGGTTAGTCAATGCCTTCATCTTGTCTTTTCCTCCATTCATTACAATATAACTAGTTTTTAATACCTATAGACCGTACCATATATATCGTCCGAATCAATTCCTTTTTTTACCCACATAAAATACATGGAATCTTCAGTCAATACATAATAAAAAAAGCCTCCCTTTCGTGTAAGGAAGACTAACGACTAAAACATTTGATAACCTCGTACTCGAAGCATTTTTATGACGATACCAGCAATAATCGCACCAGCAAAACCACTTAATAAAATTAATATATCGACTAGTTTCAACGCGATAAATGTTTGACCAAGATCGCCAAATGATGCGACAGGCGACGTAAAATATTCTGTAAATCCAACATTATCAATAATCAAAACAATAATCACCGGATAAACCACAGCCATAATCCAAGTCGAACGTAAGACCATATTTAATAGAAAGCCTATCCCGAAAAACAAAATAAGGAATAGTACCATAGAAATCAATAATTGCGGCAAGTTCAATCCTTACACCTCCATATCAACACTAGTTTACTGAATAGAAGGTATCATCGTCAACTCTACAATTGATGATGTTTGTGGCAATATCCGCACAAGTAAATAAAGTAGCACCGAGGTACACATACTTTTTATATCTATGTACATATTGGGGGCGTGGGAAGTGGAGCTGACAATAGAATTACTCATTTTACTTGCACGAATTTTAACGATTATCCCATTAATGCTTTTTATTACACTAAAAATGGGTCGACGATCGATTGCTGAGTTACCCGTTTTTGACTTTTTGATCATCATTACATTAGGGGCTGTAGTCGGAGCTGATTTAGCTGATCCGAGTGTTGGACATATTCATACGGCCGTAGCGGTTGTGCTAATCGGGCTCTTGCAAATTACCGTTACTTATTTCAAACTAAACAAGCGGTCATTTGGTCGCTTGATTACGTTTGGACCAACAATCGTGATTCATAATGGGCAGTTTTTAGAGGGAAACTTAACAAACATTCGTTATTCTATAGATAATGTACTCATGATGTTGCGGGAAAAGGATATTTTTAGCATAGAAGAGGTCGAGGTCGCTATTATTGAGGCAAGTGGAAACTTGTCTGTCCATAAGAAACCTGAAAAGATGCCTTTGACACGTGAGGATACGAATTACCCTACCCCTAAATCAAATCTTGCTTTTCCACTTATTCTTGATGGGAAGTTGCATCAAGAAGTTCTCTCTCACGTGAAAGTAAGTGAACAATGGTTAGAGGAACAATTAGCATTGTTAGGTATTAATGAAGTGGATTCCATATTCTTCGCTTCGATTAATGATCATAAAGAATTGCATGTCTCCTTACGCGAAAACCAACTCTCTCTCTTTGAAGATACCCCTCCGATTTATCATTAAATAAGAGCAGACAGCTTCGGCTGTCTGCTCAATTATTTATCCTTATTTTTTCTTGTTTTTTTTACCGTTGCCTCCGCAATGATCGCATGTTTCACTTCCGCCTAATAATAGTTGAAAGTACCCGACACCATTGCAATAAGGACAAGCTCCATCCTCTGTGAACCTGAATGAGCGCTTCATTAGTCAACACCCCTTTGGTTAAGTAACGTATCTGATTGCCTTTTATATTATCAGAATATTTATACAATTAAAACCGTTCAAAAGCCTGGATTTTCTCCATGTAAGCGCAACCATACTTATTTATCTACTATTACCTCTTGATCTATCTCTTTTTGCGCTTTTTAAAAATAAATTAAAAAACAAGTGTGCATCTGAAATGCACACTTGTTGGGAATTATTTAAATTAGAAAGGATTTTTTCCTTTTTTCAGTACTAACCCTGGTCCACCTAATAGAAACAGGTAGCGGTTATCAATCATTTTCTTCATGAAGTTTGCTTGAGCACCGAATAGTTTACGTGTTCCAACAACTCCAATGGCTTCTTTCCCACCAAGTGATGCAACAGTTCCTTTAATGTCTGGTTTGAACGTCTTAAGTGAAGATCCACCTTTAATGAGATGCTTGATATTCTCAGCACATACCTCAGCCATCTGCATTGCAATTTGTGCAGTTGGTGGGTATGGACGGTTAATCTCCTCATTAATAAGAAGTGCACAGTCACCAATAATGAAAATATTGTCATGCCCTGGTGCACGTAGATCAGCTTCAACTTTAATACGTCCACGCATCGCTTCGAATCCAGACTTCTCAATGATTGAGCTTCCACGAACACCCGTCGCCCAAACCACTGTCTCAGCCTTGATTTCTTCACCATCCGCAAGAAGAACACCTGTCTCTGTTACTGCTTTAATTGGGCAGTTGATCTTGAACTCCACTCCACGAGATTCAAGAAGGTTCATGCCGTATTCAACAAGCTCAGGATCGAATCCTGGTAATGCTGTTGGTGCTGCTTCAATCACGTATAATTTTACTTTTTCACGAGGAATATCATAGTGACTGCAAAGCTCAGGTACACGTTCTGATAATTCACCGATAAACTCAATACCAGTGAAACCAGCACCTGCTACGATAAATGTTAATAGCTCATCATGCTTGTCCTCTGTGTTGTTGTACTTAGCGAAGCAATATTCAATATGCTCTTTCACTTCACGTGCGCCATTTACTGTCCATTTACTGAAAGCATGCTCGTGAACACCTGGTACGCCAAATGTTTCAGCTTCTGCACCTAGTCCAACGACTAAGTAATCAAAATCAAGTTCGCCGTTTTCAAGAATAATTTTCTTTTCCTCACGCTTGATCTCAACAACTGTGTCTTTAACAAACTTGATTTTTTTGAAGTCTAGTACATCTTTGATTTGCATACGTGTTTTTTCTGGAGAAAGAGTTCCTGCAGAAGGCTCATGTAACCATGTTGTTTGGTAGTGGTACTCATGCTTGTTAACAAGCGTGATGCTTGCCTCATTATGACCTAGTTGCTTAGCAAGACGTGATGCTGTAATCATTCCGCCGTACCCAGCACCTAAAAGGACGATACTTGGTTTTTTCAAACTAATCACTTCCATTTTCTTATTTTTGACTTACCTTAATTATACACTAGAAAAATGAGATTGTGATATCTTTCACGATCTAAATTAAAAAGAATATGACGTATGAGATAATGTCGTAAAAAATTCACAAATACAATGTCTATCATATTTCTTTTCTTGTCAACTTTCAACTGTCTTTTTGTCTTTTCTTAATTTCACCTATTATAAGTAAGCGTTGTTTTCCTACTTTCTTAATGTCTGCTGCAGTGTGAAAATTATTCCTAAAAGAACAGGCTTGCTTGTCTTTCTTTTTCGATTCTATTATGCATATAATGGGAAGAGATTTTAAATTTTTCGGGGGTGGAAGAATGATAAATAACGAAAAAACGATGTATGACATTACGATTATTGGTGGTGGGCCTACAGGTCTCTTTGCTGCTTTTTATGCTGGAATGCGACAAGCAAAAGTAAAGATTATTGAAAGCATGCCACAACTCGGCGGTCAACTATCAGCCTTGTATCCCGAGAAGTATATTTATGATGTGGCAGGGTTCCCTAAAGTAAAGGCCCAAGATCTCGTTGATGGACTTGCTAAACAAGCGCAGCAATTCAACCCTAACATTGTGTTAAGCCAATCGGTAACGAATGTGGAAAAACAAGAAGATGAGACATTTAAGATTAAAACAGATAAAGAAGAACATTATTCAAAAGCCATTATTATAACAGCAGGCGTAGGCGCATTCCAACCTCGTCGCTTAGAAGTAGAAGGTGCGACTGAATATGAAGGCAAAAATCTTCATTACTTCATTAATGATTTAACAAGCTTCACAGGTAAGCGTGTATTGATTTGTGGAGGCGGAGATTCAGCTCTGGACTGGTCACTTATGCTCGAACCTTTAGCAAAAGAAGTGACGTTGATCCACCGTAGAGACAAATTTCGCGCTCATGAACATAGTGTAGAATTATTAAACAACTCCTCCGTCAAAGTCATGACTCCTTTTGGCATTAAAGAATTACATGGCGACGGAGAAGCGATCCATCAAGTCACTCTTCAAGAAGTCAAAGGCGAACGAGAAGAGACGTTAGATGTCGACGCCGTAATCGTAAACTTTGGTTTCGTCTCCTCACTTGGACCAATTAAGCAATGGGGTCTTGAGATTGAGAAAAATTCGATCGTCGTCAATTCAAAAATGGAAACCAATATTAAAGGCATCTATTCTGCCGGAGATGTTTGTACGTATGACGGCAAAGTAAAGTTGATTGCAACTGGATTTGGTGAAGCACCGACGGCTGTCAACAATGCTAAAGCCTATATTGATCCCAATGCAAAGGTCCACCCTGGTCATAGCACAAGCTTGTTTTAATCGACGCAAAAAATTATTAAAGTAAAGATGAAATTTTCAACATCCTAATAAGGTGAATAGCGGATTGTATTGCATTTGTGCGAAAACCAGATGAGAATGATAGAAAAGATCCTAACTGGAAGAAACTAAAAAAATACGCTCTGAGTATTTCACTCAGAGCGTATTTCTATTGCTAATTACAATGTTTTTACCTTACTCATTCGGTTTGTACTTAAAAACCAAACCCACTATCCTAAGCGGCTAAGGCTTTTCATTTAGCAATCTTCAGGTGTTCCAGCATTCGCTGCTGTTCTAAATGAAGATCCGCATCCACATGATGCAATCGCATTCGGGTTATCAATTGTGAACCCGCCACCCATCATGTTCTGCTTATAATCAATCACGACACCCTTGATAATCCCTACACTCTCACTATCAATTAAGATAGGGAGTCCGTTGATCTCAAGTAAGGTATCTTCTTCTGTCTTCTCGGTATCAAAACCCATTCCATAGGACAAGCCGCTACAGCCGCCGCCTTTAACTCCAACACGAAGCTTCAGACCTTCTTGATCTTCTGCTTTCATCATTTCTTTAATTTGGCTTACTGCCGCTTCCGTTAACGTAATCATTTAATCACCCCTATTAACGATTGCCTTCAGTATACCTTTTGTTCCCTTGAACCTCAAGAGACAAGTACTGACCCTTCTGTCAAAAGAAAGAAGCTGTCCTCTCGGTAGACTGATTATTTGAATCATGGAAAAACATCGCCACGTTATGCGCCCGGTCCAGTTCTTGACTATAATCTAAGACGAGAGGGTGAGACATGCCGTATTTTTTTGCTGCATTCATCATCTTCTCACGTAATTTTTCAATTTTTTCAAGACATGCTTCATACGTCATTAATGTGTTCATCGTCATTCACCCCTCAAGTTATGGTTATTCTTCAATAGATGTTCGTACATCCGCATCTGTATATTACTTACAGTTTAATCAAATTATGATTTGAAATCAACTACTAATCAACTAAATATAGACTATTTTCAATGTTTTTTACATTTTCGCTACTAGATATTCAATCTCCTTCTTTTTTTCCAAAAAGGTGCACTTTGTTTTCATTATCTTTATCTGATAGTATAATAGTGATTATCATAGTATCTATTTAAGAATCGTTATAGCATAAGACTGTATTTCTTTAGTTAGAGTTACGAAAAAAAATGCACTTTACGTCTATAGTTAGACGGAATGGAGGATAAGGGATATGACAACAATCCTTACTGATACAAAATTACAAGATATTGCAAGAAAAGTCCAAAATGGGGATCGCCTAACAATAGAAGACGGTCTTTATTTATATGACTCACCAGACCTTCTAGGAATTGCTCAACTAGCCAATCAAGTGAACTACCGTAAAAATGGAGACAATGTCTATTTCATTCAAAATATGTACATTAACCCGACCAATGTATGTGAAGCAAACTGTGGCTTCTGCGGCTTTAAGCGTAAGCCGGGTGAAGAAGGTGCTTACACGATGGATAGTGAAGCTCTTCTTAAATATGTAGAAGAGCGTTGGAATGATAACATCCGCGAATTTCATATCGTAGGTGGTCACAATCATGAGGTACCATTTGATTATTACCTCGATACCATTCGCACATTAAAAAAACATTATCCTCAAGTAACGGTAAAAGCCTACACGGGAGCAGAAATTGAATTTTTCGCCCGTATTTCTGGTTTAACAATGAAAGAGGTTCTTCAAGAATTGATTAAAGCTGGATTGGACACACTTCCTGGTGGCGGAGCGGAGATCTTAACCGAACGCTACCGTCTTAAGATGAGCCCAGATAAGGCTTCAACTGATCAATGGCTAGAAGCGCATGAAATCGCTCATAATCTTGGACTAAAAACGCATGCTACGATGTTGTATGGTTCAATCGAAACAAAAGAAGAACGATTGATTCACATGGATCGTCTCCGTCAGCTTCAAGATCGTACGAATGGGTTCATGGTGTTTATCCCACTCGCTATGCAGCCGCGTAGCATCAATGCAGGCTTAAAACGTCGAACCACTGCTTATGATGATATGAGAACACTTGCCATTAGTCGTTTAATGCTTGATAATTTCGATCACATTAAAGCCTACTGGATTAACATCGGTGTTCAACTAACACAAATGGCTTTAACATTCGGCTCAAGTGATATTCATGGTACATTGATTGAAGAACGCATTTCTCACTCTGTCGGTGCTCTAACATCACAAGGTATTACTCGCGATGAACTTATTCACTTAATCAAAAGTGCAAATAAGATCCCCGTTGAGCGTGACACATTCTATAACACGATTAAAACATACTAATCAAGCATACAAACAAGAGCCGCAACTTCTATACAAGAAGCTGCGGCTCTTTTCTTATCAATGAAAGATTTGCTTGATCGATCGCTTCAATACATCTGCTGAAGCATCGAATTGCTTTTGCTCTTTTTCTGTTAAGTTTAATTCAAGTACTTCACGGATCCCATTTGAATTGATAACCGCCGGCACACCAATACACACATCATCATGCCCATACTGCCCTTCAAGAAGTGCGGATACTGGTAAAATTGAATTTTCATTTTTCGTGATCGCTTTCGTAATACGTGCTAGCCCCATCGCGATCCCGTAATACGTCGATCCTTTTTTCTGGATAATATCATAGGCAGCATCACGAACGCCGACAAAGATTTTCTCTAACTCTTTATCCGAAGGTTTTCTAGCATCTCGGTAATCAGCTAATGGTTTTCCACCAATGGTCGCATGACTGTAGACAGGAAGAGAAGAATCTCCATGTTCCCCTAATATGTATGCATGAACATTTCGGGCATCGACTTCAAATCGATCAGCAAGGGCGTAACGAAATCTCGCTGTATCTAATACTGTACCAGACCCAATCACACGATGAGATGGTAGTCCAGAATACTTCCACGTCGCATAAGTTAGCACATCAACTGGATTTGTTGCGATTAAAAACATCCCTTTAAAACCAGATTTCATCACTGATTCTGTAATGTTTTTAAAGATTTTTGCATTTCTTTCAAGGAGGTCAAGCCGCGTCTCCCCAGGTCCTTGATTTGACCCTGCACAGTTAACGACTAAATCGGCATCCTTACAATCTTCGTATGTTCCCGCCCAAATATTCATCGGGGAAGAAAACGGAATGCCGTGAAGAAGGTCGATTGCATCACCTGCAGCTTTGTCATGGTTAAGATCAATAATGACAAGATCCCTGACAAAACCTTGGTTTAATAAAGAAAAGGCATAACTTGAGCCAACAGAACCTGCACCAATCAAGACGACTTTCATGCTTTTCAATTCACTAATCATCCATTACCCTCCTAGTCGAATATCCAAATCACTTCTACACCTATAAGTGTATGCAAATCTAGCGCTTAATTCCAGTTAAATTCCAAATAATTCATAAAAAAGAGCTGGAACAAAAGTGTCTTAACCATAAAAAATCCGAACAACTGATAGATCGTGCAAATAAACCGCTCCTGAAATATACTCCGCTTTCCGCGGGAAGCTGGTGAGCCTCCTCGTGCTCCGCACTGTGGGGTCTCACCGTTGCTTTACATCCCGCAGGAGGTCTACGTATATTTCATCCGCTAAATTTGTGCTCTATTCGGATTCTAAGTTAAACACTTTTTCTATGTCCCAGCCTCTTCTCGGCTTATTTTCGTTCAAATACCCCTTCACAAATGACTTCTGCAGCTCCTGTCATTAGTACATCGCCTGCTTCATTCCATTCTATTTCGAGGTCGCCTCCTAATAAATGAACAACAACCTTCTCTCCTTTTTTCGAGTGATCATTTAAGATGGCTGCTACAACAGCGGCACATGCGCCTGTTCCACAAGCTTGGGTAATACCAGAACCTCGTTCCCACACTCTAAAATGAAGCTCATTTTCACTAACCACTTCGACAAATTCGACGTTTATCCACTCAGGGAAACGTGGATCTTTCTCGATAAAAGGACCTAATCGATCAACTGGCGCTGTCGTAATATCCTTAACAAAGAAGACTCCGTGCGGGTTACCCATCGATACAGCGGTTAAAAATAGCTCTTCTTCATTGATTTGGAAAGACTCGTTTACAACTTCAATACTCGCGGGTCCAATCATAGGCAGACTTTGGCGCGATAGATGAGGTTGTCCCATGTTCACTGTGACGGTATGAACGCGTTCGTCTTCTGTGTGAACGGTTGCTTCTACCAGTCCGCCTAGTGTCTCAATTTGAAAGGTCTTTTCGTCCACGTACTTATGCTCGTATGCAAATTTCGCGACACAACGAAGACCATTTCCACAATTTTTTGCTTCTGAACCGTCATTATTAAACACACGCATTTTTACAGCAGCTTTTTCAGATGGACAGATTAAAATCATCCCGTCTGAACCAATCCCTTTATTCTTATCTGCGACCTCAATCGCAAGTGGGCCTAAATCTTCTTCTTTTAATGATTGTTGAAAGAGATCAACATAAATGTAACTATTACCAAGTCCATGCATTTTAGTGAATTTCATTTTCATCCTCACTTCCTTAAACGTTCATTGGCCCAAAAATAATCTTCGTCGGCTTCAAGTATCGTAATCTTATTGTTGCAACAAGGCATAATCAACGCCGTCTTTACTCCATCTTTCGCCCTGTTAAAATCTCTTTCCTTCATATGAGTAAGTACTTGCTCCTCGTCACAAAAAGGGCATGTACTAATATAAATGTCATCGTATTGTCTCTCATAAGGCAATGTGTTTTGAAATGGGATCACATCCACTCTCAATCCCCCCTCTTCTAAATTCTCGCAAGAAAAGGCTGTCTCATTGAAAGGTATTGAATCCTTAGGAGATATACATATCTTCTAGGTTTAGCCCTTTGAGAAAGCCTTTTGCTATTAAAACATTGGATTTTCTTCTAAGTAGGTGTAAATATTTTCAACGAGTTCTTCGTTTGTTTCACCAGCTATATATTCACCATTCACAAGGGCAAACGGAGTGACTGCACAACTTCCACAATTCCCTAGACAACCATACTCAATAATGTCTAGGTTTGGATCACGTTCAAGTTCTTCCATCGCCTTTTGCGAACCACTTGCAAGGTTACTTAAACAAAATTCAATAATCGGACGCATAGCTTTCACCTCAAATTTCTTGTCTTTAATCCTACTCGCCCTCTTGCAAGAAGTCAATAAAATCAGTGATTTCCTCGAGTACAATTCATCAAAAATAGACGCTTGCTCTACTCTTAAAAAATTCACAAATTTGTTGTTATTTTCTGTATAACTCGTTATAATCAAAACTGACCGTGGTCATTTTTAAGGAGCGACGACATGAGCGAGAAAGCAAAGAAAGAACAAACAAAAAAGAGGATTGAACACGCAGCTAGACAGCTTTTCGTTGAGAAAGGCTTCTCTCACACGACTGTTCAAGAAATTACGAAAGCTGCAAATGTCGCAAAAGGCACGTTCTTTAATTATTTTCCTACAAAAGAATCCATTATGCAATCGCTTGCATTTGAACGCATCGAAGCGGCTCTTCCTTATGTTGAGCAAGATCATTTAAAGAATCTTCCTCTGATCGTCCGAATCCGTTCTTATTTACAGTTCATTTTAAGTGATTACGATATTCATCCTAGATTGACGATCCAAATATGGAAACATGTGATTGAAGAAGACCAAGCACTCCTTCCTCATTGGGAAACCCTACTGATCGATGCCAAGCAAAGAGACGATATTCAATCATCCGTTGCACTTACGACTTGGAGTCACATTATTAATAGTCATGTATCTTACGGTTTACAAACATTTGCACATGAACCGACAAAGGCTCAGTTGCTTACAAAAGTCATGGCTTTGATCCATGCAAGCTTAGAAGCAATCACGGAACAAAGGAGACATTCACATATGAAAAAACTTGTCCTTTTAGGTGCTGGTTATGGGAATATGCGCATTTTACAGCGTTTACTACCTAATGACCTTCCAGAAGATGTTGAAATTACTTTAATTGACCGACTTCCTTATCATTGTTTAAAGACTGAATACTATGCTCTTGCTGCCGGAACAGTAGCTGATCACCATTTACGTGTCCAATTTCCAGAAGATTCTCGTCTAACGATTAAGTATGAAACCGTTTCAGACATTCATTTAAACGAACGCACAGTCGAACTTAGCAATGGTGAATTCGTTCCCTATGACTCATTAATTATTGGGCTAGGTTGCGAAGATAAGTACCACGGTGTTCCAGGAGCCAATGAACATACATATGGGGTTCAAACAATGGGCGCGACACGACGTACGTACGAAGCATTAAACAACGTCCGTCCAGAAGGTGTCGTTTCGATTGTTGGTGCAGGGCTTAGTGGCGTAGAACTCGCGAGTGAACTTCGTGAAAGCCGACCAGACCTTTCGATTAAATTATTTGACCGAGGCGAGATCATCTTATCCATGTTCCCTCTTCGCTTAAGTACGTATGTTCAAAATTGGTTTATCGACCATGGGGTAGAAGTAATCAACAAATCAAACATTACCAAAGTTGACGAAGATTCACTTTACAACCATGATGAACGCATCGAAAGTGATGCAATCATCTGGACAGCAGGTATTCAACCTGTCGAAGTCGTTCGTAATCTTGATGTTGAAAAAGATAAACAAGGGCGTGTTCTATTAACTCCGCAACATTTCTTACCATCAGATGAGAATATCTTTGTTGTCGGTGACTGTGCGAGCCTTCCCCATGCCCCAAGTGCTCAACTTGCGGAAGGCCAAGCCGAGCAGATTGTAACGATCCTTAAAAAACAATGGAACAACGAACCCCTTCCAGAAGAATTACCACGCATCAAACTAAAAGGCGTGCTCGGCTCCCTTGGTAAAAAACACGGCTTCGGCCTAATGGGTGAACGCACCCTCCTAGGCCGCGTCCCACGCGTACTAAAAAGCGGCGTACTATGGATGTACAAACACCACTCAGGGAATTAGAAAAGCGGAGGTTGCCCGCTTAGAGGCGTGATGCAAATGTTCTGGCAGATTAAAAGCGCTCTTGGCTTTTACATCTGGCAGGTTATTTGACCACGAGCCTCTGGCAACCGCAGCTAGACAAGAAAAGCGGAGGCGACTGTTCTGGGTAGCGGGAAAACTAGGGGGAGCGATAAGAAGTCGCTTTTTGACTTCGTTCGATTCACCGGTTTTCCCCGCAACCCAAGGAGCCGCAGCTAGACAAAGAAAGGTGGAAGGGCTCGTTTAGTGGCGTATGAAATGGAGGGAGCGACTGTTTTTCCATTTATTTGCTGCATTTGCGCGAAAACCTGCTTGTTTTGCGCGTAAATGACGCCATTTCGCTCGAAACCGTAAAGATTTCGCGCGGAAACGGGTACAATTCGCGCGAAACCTGCTTACGAGCCCTACCAAGAGCAGAATTCCAGCCCCGTCTCGATCAAGAAGCCGTTAGCTACGATGCTAACGGCTTCTTTTTATGATTTTATCGCTTCGATTTTCTCATAAATGGCTTTTAATCTCGGATTTCCTTCTGCTATGACTTCTCCATCTAACACAATCAACGGATAAAAATATTCATCATCGAGAATAGCTTGGATATACGCGTGATGATGATCTGGATTCACACCATGTATGTCTACATATTCAACACTAATTGCCTCTTGTGGATATTTTCTATTAAGCGCTGCTTCGAGCCATTCTTTCGTTTCGTAGGCTGTCGGTAAGTTAATACAGCTTGCGCACTTTTCCTCAGCCCCATATACAACGAGTGTAATCTCCTTCATTCTGACACCTCACCTCTTCTAACAAAAGCATATCGAACTAACCATTAGGAAAGCAATGGTTATTTTAAAGAGTATCCTCCATCGGCAATTAGATTATGACCGGTTACATAAGAGGCGTCTTTTGAAGCTAAAAAATAAACAATGCCTGCTATTTCTTCTGGGCTTGCACTACTTCCTCTTGGATGTTTTGAACTCGCTTTTAAAAAAGCTTCCTCTCCTCCGTATAACCAATGAGCCAACGGGGTATCCACAGGACCAGGAGAAATCGAGTTGATTCGGATCTTTTGCTTTGCATACCGAACTGCCATCGTTTTTGTTAAGGAGACAAGCGCTGCTTTTGAGGCACTGTATGCTGCTAAGGCTGGAGGGAAGTTCGTCACACCAGCTGCTGCGGCGATGTTAATAATCGAAGCGCCCGTTTTATAATTCATGCTCCGCAACCCATGTTTCATCATAAAAAAAGCTGCCTTTACATTCGTTTGAAAGACATCATCCCATTCCATCTCTTCAATTCGTTGAATATTCCCTACTCCAGGCCTCGCTATGCCCGCGTTATTAACTAGGCTATCAATACGTGAAAACGTCATGGCCAATTCTTTATAGAGAGCTTCCACTTCTTGTTCTGACGCGACATTCGCTTGAAAAAAATCGACGTTCCCTCTATAGCCTAACGAGTCAATTTCTTTTATTAACTGAGTGCCCTTCTGTTGATTTCTTCCGACGGCAATAACATGATCACCTTCTTTAGCAAATCGATGAACTGTTGACTTTCCGATACCTGACGTTGCACCGGTAATAATCACCGTCCTCATTACCCTCACCCCTTACCACACCTTATAACTGTACATTTATTATACATAATATATACAAATTTTGCACGGGTTTGATTTTCACAAAAAATAAGCCAATTCAACAAAAGAAATCGCCCACTTTTCAAACATCGTAGCAGATTCATGGATTTTTTTTGCGTTGGCTATTATAATATAAGTAGAAAGGGGTTGTTAATAATGACAACAAGTACTGAAATGTTAGAGCAAGTACAGGAAGTATTAGATAAGCTTCGTCCTTTCTTGCTTCGTGATGGCGGAGATGTTGAGCTTGTAGAGATCGAGGATGGTATCGTTAAGGTTCGTCTTCTAGGAGCATGTGGCTCTTGCCCAAGTTCAACCATTACGCTTAAAGCAGGAATTGAACGCGCATTACTTGAAGAAGTTCCTGGCGTAAAAGAAATAGAGCAAGTATTTTAATAGCACAAAATAGTATTTGCCCCGCAGATACTACCCATAACAAAACACCCGCGTTCATTGACGCGGGTGTTTTTCTTTATGTTCACATTAAGTATTGATCAAAGGAAGCCTCTGCTTCGTCATAGGAAGCAAAAATCGCATCATCATCTTCAATTGGATGATAATAGTCAAATAAAACAAGCGACATCTGTCCTGGGTTCATTGGATCGAATGCAATGGTTGCTTCTTGGATCGCAGAAACAGTCGGTGTGTGCGGATTACGATAAATCACATACACCTGCTGACCTTCTTGTAGCTCATTCACATCAAGCATTGTCGGACACTCCTTTTTTCCTTAATGATACTGGTTTGCCCGACTTTTTCTGTTCTATTCACTAAACGATCTACGCTTCTTTTAAAAAGCTAGGTTCACGTACTTGTATTCCATGCTTAGCAGGCGGAAGAACACTGACTTCAAATTCAGGGAAAAATCGCTGTAATACATTTTGGACACTGGGACCTTCATGAAGTGGAGCTAAACAGAAAACAGTCGGCCCAGCACCACTTAACGCTGCCCCGTAGGCTTTTGTTTCAGTCTTGACGACACGAATGACCTCATCTAAATGTGGCACGAGTTCTTGACGATATGGATGATGAAACACATCAGCACTCATCATCTCACCAGCAGCTTGATAATTTCGTTGCAAAAGCGCTGAAACTAGAACATTTGCCACACTACTTCCTCTCACAGCCTCTTTAAAAGGGAGCGATTCAGGTAAAACCCCTCTTGCTTTTTTCGTTAGCAATTCATGTTTTGGTACAACGATAACGAGGTCTACTTCGGGAACGCCCCCATATAACACATGGGTGGACTCCTCTGTGTGCGTTCCTACAACTAACCCGCCGTAAATAGAAGCAGCGACATTATCAGGATGACCTTCCCATAGACTCGCTAACCGAACTTTTTCTTCAACAGATAAACGATTTCCCATTTGTTGATTAGCTAATTCGATTCCGGCTACAATTGCAGCTGCACTACTTCCTAACCCTCGTGTTAGTGGAATATCACTCGTCATCTCCACTTCACATGGAGCAAGTGTCTCCTCATACGTATCGGCGACATGACGAGCTACTTTATAAATTAAGTTTTGCTCGTCTGTTGGCACATCGGCTAAGTCAGGTGACGATGATGTGAATAACCATTTCTCCGCAGGCTTCACAATGAGTGTCAAATAGCGATCGACAGCAAGACCTACAGAATCGAAGCCCGGTCCAAGATTTGCTGTACTCCCTGGCACCGTGATCATTACAGGCTCTTGATTCACGATGTAACGCCTCCCTTAATATGGGTTAAGAATACATCTTTGTCATTAGGAAGAACGACGGGTTTTACAGCGACCGTATCCATGGCTGTTGCAGGATCCTTTAAGCCATTGCCAGTGAGAACACAGACAATCTTCGCTCCCTTCTTCAATTGTCCTGATGCTAATTGTTTTTTCACTCCTGCAAGAGAGGCACAAGAAGCAGGCTCTGCAAAAACACCTTCACGTTGAGCGAGCAACTGATATGCTTCTAGGATTTCATCATCAGTCACATAGTCAATCGCTCCGTTTGAATCATTCGCTGCGGTTACTGCTTGAGACCAGCTTGCTGGGTTGCCGATACGAATCGCAGTAGCTACCGTTTCCGGTTCTTCAATGACTTCATTCCGGACAATTGCAGCTGCCCCTTCCGCCTCAAATCCACGCATCTCAGGAAGTCCTGTTCCTTTTTTCTCGTTGTATTCAACAAACCCTTTCCAATACGCTGTAATATTGCCCGCATTGCCAACAGGAATCGCTAACACATCTGGAGCTTGACCAAGTGCGTCACATACTTCAAATGCAGCTGTTTTTTGGCCCTCAATTCGATAGGGATTGACTGAGTTTACTAATGTGACAGGCTCCGTTTCACTAATTGTGCGCACAATTTCTAATGCATGATCGAAATTCCCTTTGATCTCAATGACCTCAGCTCCGTACATAACGGCTTGAGCTAGCTTACCAAGGGCGATTTTCCCCTCTGGAATAACGACAATACACCTCATGCCAGCACGAGCACCATACGCAGCGGCAGCCGCTGATGTATTACCAGTCGATGCGCATATAATCGTATCGCTCCCAGCCTCTTTCGCTTTAGCGACCGCCATCACCATGCCTCGATCTTTAAAAGAACCTGTGGGGTTAGCCCCTTCTACTTTCACATAAAGTTCAACGCCCCATTCTTTTGATAGGCTTTCGAGTGGAATCAATGGCGTATTTCCTTCTCGTAGTGATAATAAAGGTGTTTGATCATTTACCGGCAAGAATTCTTTGTACTCTTCCAGTAACCCTCTCCATTGACTCATTTTATTGTCCTCCTTCAACTCGGTAGCTGCTTTCTACATTCTCTACTACATCAAGAGCTTCAAGTCGCTTATATAGTTGTTCATAGTTTTCTTTACTTGTATGATGAGTGATCACAATGACTTCAGCCGCCTCTACGCCCTCAATTGGCAATTGTAAAAGCTTTTCAAAACTCACTTCATGTTCGGCAAACAGTGATGTGATCGCTTGGAATGTCCCTGCTTTATCTGTCACTCTCATTCGGAAGAAGTATTTTGACTCAATCTCTCTGTCTTCTTTCAGTACTTTTTCATGCAAAGGAGCATGGACAGCATGACCATTGACACCGAGTTTCATGTTCTTCATGACGGTAATTAAATCGGAAACGACAGCTGTTGCCGTTGGTAAAGACCCCGCTCCTGGTCCATAAAACATCGTTTCTCCAACCGCGTTTCCGTACACGTAGACAGCGTTGTATTCATTATGAACGGACGCTAAAGGGTGTTCATTAGGTAGAAGGGTTGGACCTACACTTACCTCAATTCGATCATCATCTCGTTTGGCTAGGCCAATTAACTTCATTGTGTAGCCTAGCTGATCACAGTAATATAGATCACGATCTGATACAGATGAAATCCCTTTAACGGACACGTCCGCTAGCTTAACATCCATCGAAAACCCTAATGTGGCGAGAATTGCCATCTTTCTAGCTGCATCTAACCCTTCCACATCAGCAGTCGGGTCACTCTCTGCAAAGCCTAGCTCTTGCGCTTGGGCGAGCACGTCATCGTACGAACTACCTTCTTGGGACATCTTTGTCAAAATATAATTGGTTGTTCCGTTGACAATCCCCATCATCTTTTTGATGCGATCGGCTGCTAATCCATCAGCTAAACTTCGTAAAATAGGAATGCCACCTGCGACACTCGCCTCATAGTAGAGATCACTCCCATTCTCTGAAGCTATGCGTAAAAGCTCTGCACCATGTAACGCCATCAAATCTTTATTAGCTGTCACAACATGCTTCTTTTGTCTAAGGGCCTCTATTAAGTATTGTTTTGTATCTTCTACTCCACCCATCACCTCAATCACTACATCAATGTCAGGGTTTTGACATACATCGTCTGGGTTTGTTGTTAACAAACTTCTATCTAAAGAAACGCCCCGTTTTTTTTCTAAATTACGAACAAGAACTTTTTTGACATTCACTGAACAACCGACTTTATGTTGCAGCTCTTGTTGGTGTTGTTCGATAATTGAGATCACTCCCGTACCGACTGTTCCTAGTCCTAGAAGTCCTACATTGATTCCTTTTTTCATTTCACTCCACTCCAATCCATCCACCTCAATCTGTTTCTCTATAAAAAACAAATGTGTTTTTATAATGGACATTATAAAGTCGTTTCCAACTTATTACAAGATGTTTTTTGTAAATGTTCTAATAATTCATACAACTAAATGATAACCTATGTCGAATTATTTTCGATACCAAACAATCAACTAAGTTCTCTAGTCCACTGAAAAAAAATTTTTCATAAAATTAATACATCGCCTCTTCAGCAATTGTGAGAGAAGTTTTTTTTATTGTGGATTGAAAGAATCATGTTATAGATAAGTAAGAGTTACTCATTATTAAGAAAGCACTAGTTTTTTGGAGGAATTTGTCATACTAAAACACTATAAAAATAGTCAATTATTACCTATAATAGAACATACATATAACATATTATCCATTTTGGCTTAATAACAGAGGAGGAATAAATTTTGTTTACTACTTTAGAAATCCATCATAATGTCGAGGAGCATGCCGACTTATATTATGATGGCGAATTCACATTACTCCGTAAAAAAGAAGAAGATCAAGCTTTTTGGTTATTTTGTTTTCAACGTGTGGATGAGATCGATAGTGGGGTAGAAGAATTGATGGCCAAAGGGGACACTCCTGAAGAAGCTATG
Organism: Bacillus sp. FJAT-45037; assembly: GCF_002797325.1. Classification (GTDB taxonomy): domain Bacteria; phylum Bacillota; class Bacilli; order Bacillales; family Bacillaceae_D; genus Alkalihalophilus. The sequence continues at coordinate 2,510,336 of NZ_KZ454938.1, forward strand.
AGACTTGGATTAGCCTACGATTTAAGTTACATAGAAATCGAAGCTAAGATCTGGAATGACGTATATAACATAAATCATTTGTTCTACGCCACTATCATTGAAACAGAATTAGGGTTACCACTAGGGACTGTGAATGAATTATGCTGCAAGAAAAACGGAATACGAAATATGGTTTTAAACGGGCATCTGTTGAAAGAAAACGGGGTATGGATGGTGAGCAAGGAAATGAAAGAATTTTTAAAATCTAAATCTTCCGATGAGTTTTCTACTCTTATTTATTGTGAATAGTCATGTAAAGAAGCTCAATTTGGGCTTCTTTTTTGATTTCTGTGAATAAGACTTGGCCACCAATAAAATAAAAATGCTAATTTTTTCAAAACAAATAGAAAGGAACACACTTATTTTTCCGCAATTGAGTAGGAGGAGGCTTTTAGCCTCCGACCTCTCACACCACCGTACATACGGTTCTCGTATACGGCGGTTCAATCTTTTAAGTAGCGCAGCTCATAAAGTGTGGATAATTCTTTTAATCCCCACTTTATGAGTTTTTCTTTTGTGATTGCACGATGAATGATTTCCGACCTTGAAATACGCCAATATCCTTTTCGAGAATTGTCGATCTTGATGGCATCCTCATGACTGATGCCATATTTACGAAGCATTTTAAATTTCGTTTTAACTTTCTTCCACCTTTTCCAAATGATTTGTCTGAGCCTATGATTTAACCATCCTTGAACTTCAAGGATAAACGTCTTCATCCTTGCGATTCCGTAATAGTTAATCCACCCAATTGTTACCCGGTTAATTTCTGTCATGATCTGTTTCCATGTCCCAGGTCTTTTCCGACTGGTTAAGTTTTTGAGTTTATTTTTGAAACGTTGTTTTGCCGACCTGCTAGGTCGGCTACCGACTTGCCCATTAAATTTTGAATATTGAACCCTAGGAAGGTTGCCGAAGTGGCACTACACACCTTGCTTTTATTTTGATTAATGGTTAATCCAAGGTCACTCTCAATGTAGTTTGAGATATTATCCATGACTCTCTCGCCAGCTCGTTTGCTTTTAACGTAGATAACAAAGTCATCTGCGTATCGGATAAACCGGTGTCCGCGTTCTTCCAGTCTTCTATCCAGTTTGTTTAGATAGACATTGGCGAGGATCGGTGAAAGTGGACCACCTTGCGGAGTTCCTTCATTTGTCTCGATATAAATATCTTTATCAAGTATTCCGGAACGCAAGAATTTCCATATCAGTTTCAGGACGATTTTATCAGAGATAAATTCCTCAAGATAAGCATGTACTCTTTGGTGATGGATCGTATCGAAGTAGCTTTTCAAGTCACAATCGACAACTGTTCGATATCCTTCCTCGTAGTATTGCTCAGCTAGCTTGATTGCTTGGTGTGCGTTCCTTCCTTTTCTGAATCCAAAGCTTTTTTCTGAAAAGTATGGGTCGATTTTCGGCTCAATAACTTGTAGGATAGCTTGTTGGACAACCCTATCCATGACACTTGGAATACCGAGGTATCTTTTAGAACCATCCGGTTTCGGAATGGCGACTCTTTTCACTGGCTGTGGTTGATATGTTCCGTCTAATAGCTTCTTTTTCAATGGTTGGTAATACTTACGCATGTGAGATTCGAGTTCGTACACAGTTACTCCATCAACTCCTGGAGCTCCTTTGTTTTTCTTTACTTTCTCATATGCATTTAAAAGATTTTTGTCGTCAATCACTTGTTTAATTAATGCGTTACCATCTTGTTCTCTCATATCCATGTCGACATCCCTACGCACTCTTATGTACCTTTGGTTTCCAACCTATCTCTCCATAAGTAGCCATCTATTCGGTCTTTACCACGATGTTTTCTGCGCTTTGGCGGCGATGTCTACACCTCCTTGTTTTCCAAGATTAAGATTGTTCGGCCCTTCATTTTATTGTAAAACTACTATGGCCTCTGCTGACTTCTCATGATTCATCAACCTATCACTAGGATGATTGTTACGTAAGTAACCCTCATGAGACCTCCCCGGGTAAGGATGATAACCTTCCTCCCATGTAACTGCTGTATTTACTGTATAGAATTCGGGCAGTATCGGACTTTGTTTTGTTTAGCAAACTCGTCCATTCCAATTCAGCCTTCTATACAATTTCTGTTCGTCAGTTCGGGATTTTGCCGCAGGCTTCCTTCAGATTCCACTTCGCAATGGACACCCTTGCCTTTAGCTAACAGTTCCTACTGCCAAGCCTGTAGCGGACTTTCACCACCAAGTTATCACCCATGCCGGGCGCACTAAAAAATCACATGAGACGACATTTCGCTCATGTGATTCTACTTTTCAGTTGTTTCAATACTCCACTTAAAGGTTACTTAATTATTAGTGAACTGTGCACCCTCATCTGTTTGCTTAGCAAAAGCTTCGAAGTCTACAGAAAGTTCAGCACCTTGGTATTCATTGCCTGTAGTAGGGCCATCAAGAGAAACTTTTAGCTCAACCTCTACAATATCTCCACTTGCTAGTACAAAGTCTTCTAATACATCTACATCTTCTAGGTGAGCTGCAGTACGTCTATCTCTAGAAGTCTCAGGACCTCCAAACACTGACTCCCCATCAACAAGCACTTCTACATCGTAACCACTTAGTGTAGCTACAGTGTCAGTGTTTCTTAGTGGAGCTACAATGTTACTTAGAGTGAAATCAAATTCACCTGTTAATACAACAACCTCATCACCAGTATTCTCTATCGTCGCAATACCTGATGCCGTTCTACCTGGAGCAAGCGCACTATAATTATCACCATCTACAGTTAAATCAAAATTCGCATCTTCCCCAGCAGAAATCTTTAGTGTCGAGTTCTCTACAGATCCTGTTACTTCCGCACTTGATGTAAACCAAGAGAATGTTCCAAATCCAGCACCTACTACTACTGCTCCTGCTAATGCTGTTCCTAGTAAAGCCTTCTTTGTCTTGTTCATGTTCATGTTTAACCGACTCCTCTTTATGTTTTATTTTTTTTTGACGTTTGAAGTATGTAGACTGTTTGCCTTTAAATCTTCATCCGTCATCACTCCCCTCGTGAGCTGAGCTATTTATTAGCTCGCTTGTTTGTCTTCTACTTTTTCTTTCTTGTTGCCGATGATACCTAAACGTTGGAATATTTCGATAATAATTACTGCTAATATAGGTACTGCTATTAAAATAAAGAACCCTATTGGACCCGCTACAAACTGTGCATAGTAGCCAGCATTTGGAATGATATGTGTTTGGACTCCTAAAATGTCTTCGCGAGGGATGTTGATGTTATCTTCAACGTTGTTGTTATCCCCTTGTGCCCTGAACATCATCTGACCATTCGATTCATTTAGATCAATGGCTCTGTGAGTGACTAAGATTCCATCTGGATGCTTATATGTAATGACATCTCCGACACTTGGTTCCACCTTTTCATTGATGAGGATAATATCACCCGCATCGAAAGCTGGCTGCATACTGTTTGATAGAATCGTTAACGGCTTATATCCGAAAACGCTTGGAGCTTTTTCTACATCTCCGTCTGCTTGAATGACGAAATAAATGACTGCCGCCGCTCCTAGGGCCAAAACGATGAGTAATAGAGTTGATAAGTATTTTAATAGTTTTTTCAAATGCGCTCACCCTTACTATTGTTTTCTATAGCGAACTCTCTATGACCTTATTGTACGTGTATTGTACGTGAATTACAATACTTTTTAACTATTTTTTTCATTTTTATTTTTCTACAAATTCTGCATCACACCCTAAGTGATACTTTTCTACTAGTGAGCTCCCTTCAATAAATCGAATAAGCTCATTTTTCTTGATTCCTTTTTGGATTGCCATGTAAATAATCCTAATCCATTCCTCATCTAGCCTCACCTCTTGATCCCTTCCAAATATGAGGTGAGGCAATTGAACGTCAAGCTCGTTAGCAAGCTTTGTGACGATTTTAATAGAAGGATTGTCTTTGTGATTACGTTCTATATCACTTAAATAACTTTTGGTAATCCCTGTTCGATTCGCTAACTCAGTAAGTGATAAGTTTTTCAGTTTACGATAGTATGCAACTCTGTTTCCAAAAGTTGCTTCATGACTCGCCATCTTACTCCTCCCCATTCTCAACTGTTTCTTTGATGTCTTTTACCTCTGGAGAAGCCTCTCTTTCTTCTTTCTTTGATTCGCTTACTTTTTCTGCTTGTGTTGCATTTACTTCTTTTGGCTCTGCAGGATTTTCAGCAGGTGTCTCAATGACCTCGACCTTTTCTTCTTGTTTTGACTCAGAAGCTTGCTCTTTCTTGTCATTTTCTTTAACTGGCTCTACTGCCTTTTCTGACTGTTTAGCTTCTTGTTCTTTAGGTTGTTTTTCTTCTTTTTTCTCATCTTTGACCTTTTCTTTAGCCTTTGAATCCTCGGTTTCAACTGCCGATTCGTTTACTGCATCTTCTGAATTTGTGTCATTTTCTTCTTCCTCAACCACCTCAATTGTTTCCACTTTTAACTCTTCTTCTTTTTCAATCGGTATGGCTTGACCATGAACTTCTAAAGCTTGAGTAAAGTAAGAATGTGAGGAAGGAATGAGTTGATTCATACCACTTAGAATAAGAAAGCCAAACAAAAACATAAAACTAACAAGATAAGTCGTTTTTCTATTTCGTTGGTTCCTTAATAATTGATACTTCCTTTTGCGAGAAAGCATGTCTTTACCCCCTATTCTCCGATAGTCTTTCTGCAGCAAAGACCCGGATGATACCTGCAATAATAAGTAAGAGGCATCCTATTAATAAAAAATTGTACATATTTGTACTCGTTGAAGGTAATTTATGATTCCCTTCTAAACCTGGATGCTTAAAGCTAGAAGGCTTACCTATTGGGAACATATGATCACTACTCTCTTGTTGCTCGATTGTAGTCGTAGATTCATTTTGTTCAGTTGGAGAAGTCGTTAGAACATCACCCTCAGATTCAGCACTCAATTTCCCATGAAGTACACCAGCTTGCATCTCATTGGGAGCTTCTTTCATTAAGTGAATATCAAAGCTAATTTTTAGTTGGTCGTTTTGTTGTAAGCTTAGATTTTGAAGCTTTGCATTAAACTCATATTGGAAGGTAGTAAGGGAACTCCAATGAAACGTTTCTACATGCTTGCCGTTTAGAAGGACTTCTGAGAAAGCCTCGTAGTTAGCTAACATTCTGTTGTCTAGCTGGCCACCGGGATGACGGTATTCAAATTCCAAAAATAGATCGGTCGTTAAACTCTCTTCCTGTTTGTTTGCTAAGGTGACTATATGCAAGCCAAGATTTCTAGAGGGGGCTAATCGTAGCCCCTCTTCAAAAAGACTTAATTCCCCTTGTTGATTTACATGAACTTCATTTGCAGCTATGTTGATTGGACTGAAAGAGTATAAGAAAACAGCTATTAAAAAGTAGATCCATCTGTTTCTCATATGCACCTACTCCTTACTATCAATCTGTTTTGCTTCAACTAGAATAGAAGGTTTGACCGATAAATTTCGAAATTTATTCCCTGGGTTCTTTTTAAGTTCCATTATCATTTCCACCTCGAAAGTTTCTTGTGTCTCCAAACCATTGGACAATTTCCTTAGGATATTTTTGTCTCCCATTTTATCCCCGGTCGTTTCAAACTTATCAATTTTGCCGTTATGTGTAATTTTCACTGTAACAAGAACATCCTTCAGTTTATTTTGGGGAGCATTCTTCCCATCAGAATGGATGAGTTCGATATCTAGTTTTCCTGATACCTTCATCGCTTCATCTCCACTATTTTCAAACACAAGAGGCTTGGATTTGACTTCCTTCCCTAATACGAGACGATCATGGTCACTTAAAAACTCGATTTCGGTGGCTCCGACGTTAATTTCTAGTTGTGCATTTTGGATTTTTCCTTCTACAAGTGCTGAAGATAAAAACCAAGAATAGGTGCCATATGTAACCCCGCCAATAATGAGACCCAATAGAGATACACTAATTAACCACTTCTTCAACTCACTTAAGCTTCTCAATACTCATCACCCTTGATTTCAGTTTTCACTATATCGAACAATCTAAATGTACACATAAATCACGTACAATTCAAGTAGTTTCTGATTATTCTTTTATTTTCTTCTCGACATTTAACGTCGAATTATAGTAATACATTGAAGTGAATCGATGGTTCATTGCCATTCCAGTTATAGGCCTGTCGAATCTCTTGTAGCTGCCAACTCACATATGTACGGTCTTTATACAACTCGATTGTTTTGCACTAGAAGCTATTAGAGAGAGAATGCAAGAACTCAAGGAAGAAAAGAGAATGCTCCAAAACGAGTGGCATCAACTTCTCATAAGACTGGGAGACATTTACAGAGACAAAAAAGAAAACACTCGACCACTTCACATTATCGAGTACAAAGAAGACCAGCTGAATTACATAGAAGACGAGGAAAGCAAGAACACTCCTGTAATTAAAAAAGAATCTCACGGAAAGAAAAAGAAAAGCAAAAAATAAAAAATCAATGCGGCAATTGATTTCACACTTGATCTGTTCAAAAGTGAAGATTGAGCATTCACAGGAAAAGAAATTGCAAGGAATCTAGAAGGGCATGGACTAATGAAATGGAAGACACCCACTGCTTTTATGGATATTATGAAAAGAAGAGTTGATGGGATCGAGAAGCCTTATAAAGGATATTACTTACTGAATGCAGAGATTAATGAGGATGAGTCAGAAGAGAAATTTTTAGAAAAATAAGGATCATAAAAACGTTTCATTCCTTTGATTTTGAAGGCTGATAATTTTGTTTGTGGTGCCATTAAATAGAACAACCCCTACTTTTTTTCGATCAATATACATATTCGCTAGGGGTAATTATCCCTTCTCCCTACCTCAAGGATTTAGATATAAAATTTGGAGATACTGTTGATATAGTGGTCAACAATAATTTGAAATGTATCTCCATTAGCAATAAAAAACGACACCCCCACTAGATCACCTTGATCAAGTGGGGGTGTCGTCGATAAGAAATTTAAGGAGAGAGGACTTTAATCCTCTCTTCTTCCTGTTAATTAAGCTCCAGCTTTAATTGTTTCAACAGTCTTGCCGTTGTGATCTAACCAGCAAACTTTAAGAGTTCCGCCTTTATCAGTTTTGATGAATGTCACTCCATTAGCATTGGCTACGATAGAGTCTGAGATATCTAATCCAGTAAATTGATAACTTACAGCTACATCTACAGAGTTGTTATTAGTGATTCTCCAAATGCGATCTCACTCTTGGATGTTAAGATCAGGGTTCTCAGCGATAAACTGATCAGTGAGTTGAATGTAAGTTAATTGAAGGTTAGAGATAGTTACAACTGAAGAAATTGTATCTATTGAAGTATCAATAGAGTTAATTTCTTCAGTTGTTTGTGGTACTAGATCCTTAGTTGCCTCTTGAACTGCTGCATCTACAGAACCAAGCTCCTCAACTGCTTCATTGGCTTTTTCTACCTCTCCAGCTAAACGTTCCTTCTCGTTATATGTAGAAGTATTTTCTTCCTTCAGCTTAGCGATTTGATTAGTAGCATCTTCAAGTTGTCAATTTACACTTTCTAATTGAGAAAGTGTTGCATCTAATTCAGTTGTAACAGCTAATAGCTCCATCTCAGTAAGTTCTAGTTGTTCGTTGCTTGCAGTTAAAAGATTCGATTTGATTCTTAAACTTGCGAATTTCTTTCTCTTTATGCTTAATGTTAGCGCTTAAATTTGCAATGTTAGCATTTTTAGATTGGATGAGACCATTTGCTTTTGCCACAGTTTCATTAGCAGAAGCCTTTGACTCCTCAATCTTAGCTAGTAGATTTTTCTCATTCATATCGTACTGAACAATCTTGTCTTTGTAGTTAACTAGATTGCTAGATACTGACTGAATCGTATCTCGACCTGTAAATACTATCGCACCTGCCGTAACTCCACCCGCTAATAAAGCTCCTACAACTTTAGTTCCAACCGACATCCCAATGTTTAAGTCCCACCTTATTAAGTTTTTGTTTTTTATTACAAATTGAATGTTGTAACAACGTTATTACAAAATCAAGTATTATTTGTTTTTTTTAACAATGGCGCCAAAAGATTATGATGCTTTTTCTAGATATTTGTTTCCTGTTCGTTGAACCTTATTCCACCCTTCTTTGTTGACAAAATATAGTAAGCTACCCACCATTACATAGAACATAAAGACAAAGCGGAAAAAGAAGAGTTCACCTAGTATAGTCATTACTAAATGCTTTCTAGATCCATTAGCAATGTGCATCCCATGTCTCTTAATGATATAAAGAGCTGCCAAGCAAGAAATTAAGTTCAATGTCACAGATAAGGCAAGGTATAAACCTATAATGAAAAAGGATTTTTCGCTATATCCGAGGGTAAGAAGGTAAACGAGGTAAACCAGAGTAAAACTGGTTGCGAGGGTGCCTACAATAAAGGCATCTACAATAAAGAAAAAGGATACAGATCGTTTAAAGATAGATCTCAGCATCACCCTGAAGTAGATAATCAAGCAATCAACAAAGGCTTTCTGCCAACGTACTCTTTGCTTGAATAGATCTCTCCAACTTTCAGGACATTCTGTATAGCAAATTGCATGTGGTAAAAACAAAATTTTTTTCCCTTTATTGTCTAGAACATACTTTTGAAACTTCATCGTAATATCAATATCTTCTCCAACTGTATTTCGATAACCGCCGACTTCAAGAAGAATACTCTTTCTGAATATACCGAAAGCACCTGATATAACAGAGAGTGCATTAGAGCGAGCAAGAGATGTTTTATAGATCATAAAACCTTTCAAATATTCAAATATTTGGAATCTAACGATATACTTGATCCCTAATGAAAGTCCTTTTCCGCTCATCTGCCCTCCCTGTATGATGTTGACAAGACCACCGCCAGCAATAACGTTTTCATCTTCGAAGGCTGAATTAATGACATGAAGGGAGTTTTTCTCTAAGATGGTGTCTGCATCAAGAGTGACAATAATATCATTAGAGGCAAAATCAATCCCAGCATTCAAGGAGTCTGCTTTCCCACCATTGTTCTTGTCAATAATATACGTGTTAGGTAATCTAGTTGATTTATATGTAGCAAGAACTAATTGGTAAGTAAGGCGTTTAGCAAATGATTTTAAAGAAATTTTGTTTCCTAATTCTTCGGTAAGAACATCTAGTGTACGATCAGAAGATCCATCATTAATGAAGATAAACTCTGCATGCGGATAGACCTTGAGGATATCCCTCACTCCTTGAATGGTAGAGGATAAAATGACTTCTTCGTTATAACAAGGGACAAGAACAGAAATACCTTTCATGTTCTTAGTATCTTTGTGAAAGTTGTATTGGTCTTTTTCCCTTAAAGCACCTAGTGCGTTCATTACATGAAACAATGGCAATGCGGTACAAATCGTAATCATAATGATAGTAAGCCATATCATGTTCGATTAGTCCCTTCTTTTCATAAATTTGACTTCTTCTACAATCATGCTTAGAGGGAAAAGAGTGTCTTCACTTGGATCCTTGGCCCATGTTCCACCAATAGCAAGATTAATAACTAAATACATAGGTTCATGAGGGATACCTTCGGTCGATGTGAAAATATGCTCTCCGTCTATAAGCCATTTGATTTCATCTTTTGACCACTCGATCGCATAGGTATGCGAAGCATAGGGGTCTTCTAAATGGTGAGAAGCATATGATCTTTTCTGCTTATTATCTTCAATCCAATGATTTACATAGTAAACAGCTGCGGGGTATCTCCCGATCGACTCATAGATATCAACTTCTGGTAGAGTATCTCCAGATTCAGGTAGAAGCCATACAGCTGGGAATGTTCCATCAGCATGACTTACTCGTAATGTGACCTCTATTTTTCCATATTCGATTGTGAATTTATCTTGGGTAGTAAGTTTCCCTGACGTATAGTTGTGAGATTTATACATCTCTTCTTTAGCGGAAATTTCTAATGTACTATCAACAATCTGAACATTTTGAGGTAAATAATATTGCAACTCATGGTTGTAGTTATCTCCTTGTTCAATAACATTCCATTTGTTTTTATCTAAATATTCAAACGTTTCATGCCATAATAAAACCCAGTCATCGTCAATAATTTCTCCATAGCCTCGATCTTCCTGGTAAAGAGGCAATCGCTCTCTCTCAAAAAGAGTTGTTTCTATGGAATCTTTTTGATTTCTTTGATGATGCTCTGTTTCAGTAAAGATCATAGCGATCGATAAAGAAGTGATAAAGGCAATAAGCACAGAAAATCCTAAAAGAATACGTTGAAAAAACTCACTTTATAGCACCTCCTCCCATATTTTGTTATAACATTGTTATAACTTTCCTAACTCATCACCCTTGATTTCAGTTTTCACTATATCGAACAATCTAAATGTACACATGATTCACGTACAATTCAAGTAGTTTCTGATTATTCTTTTATTTTCTTCTCGACATTTAACGTCGAATTATAGTAATACATTGAAGTGAGTCGATGGTTCATTGCCATTCCAGTTATAGGCCTGTCGAACCTCTTGCAGCTGCCAACTCACATATGTACGGTCTTTATACAACTCGATTGTTTTCCTTGTAAGCTCGAAACTACATCTACCTTTGCATACTCCTCCAATAAAAAGAATTCCTACACCATTTTGATCATTTAAAAGAAAAACGGATGTTTTTTTAATAATTGCTGTTACATGTTCCATACCGTCACCACCTAGTAGTTTGAATTATCAAACTAAAACTACCATTAAATAGACGTACAATTCAAGTAATTTTTACACACGAAACTAACTATATGTTTTTTTACTAGCTAAAATCAAGAGGTCTAACCTATTAAAATGCTGTTTATCCAAAGTATGTGTGATGGTATAATGTTCTTAACAGTCAACTAATTGAAAGTTAATATTAACAATCACACTAATGTGTAGAATGTTCTGGAGGACACTATGAGAGTAAAAACACAAAGGATTGACATGAGAATTCCTGAGCAATTAATATTAAAAGTAGAAGAATATCAAGCACGAGAAGGCATCTCTACTAGAACAGCAGCTTTTATGGAACTCGTTCGAAAAGGTTTAGAAGCAGAAGAGAGAAAACAAAAGGAAAATTAATAAAAATACAGGGTGTTATACTCTGTATTTTTTAGAACCGATTTATTAAGGGGGATTGTAGTGAGGTTCATCTATTATTCGTTGCTCGTTGTCGGATTAATCTTCATTGGATTTGCTGCGTTGGAGTTATCAGACAGTCGCATTAAAATTGCAGAGGGGTTAGATGAAGGGAAGCACATCGTAAGTCAACAAGCTTCAGCGATCTCCGGCTCTCCTTCTGACATTGGCGATACAATTGGCTTGTTATCTTTCCCCACACTAAATGAAGAACTTCCTATCATTTACGGCACTGACCCAGATGAATTAGAGCGAGGAGTGGGCCTCTATATCGGTTCGGCGTTACCAGGCGAAGGAGGACAAATCGTCTTATCAGGTCATCGCGATACAGTATTTCGCAAACTAGGGGAAATACAACCTGGAGATGAAATTATTATCCAACTACCAAATGGAGAATATAAATATGTAATATCCTCTTCCAAGGTTGTAAAAGCGGATGACCTCTCTATTGTGACTCTTCATAAAGACTATGAAGAACTAGTCATTACAACTTGCTACCCCTTTTCAATTATCGGGAATGCTCCCGATCGATATATTTTGTATGCAAAACCTTTATGATGAATTTTGAAAACAAAAAATGAGCACAAATGCAAGCTCACTAAAAAGTCCTTAAATAAAATAAAAACATCGCCTCTGTCGTAATTATGAGAGACGATGTTTTTTATTGTGTAATGAAAAAATCCTGTATTTAATAATAGATCAGGTGAATAACTACTTTTAGTTCTGTAACTTAGAGAACTTTAAATACATAAGTTCCGGAGCACCCAGCTCTCTAAGGTGATTTCACTTATAACCATTCAACATTCGGTGTTTTTCCTGATGTTTTCGGAATTCGTACCATTTCTGAAAATTGTTTTAAAAATTGTTCATTCGTTTGCTCTTGTTCAATGATCGAGAAAAATGTTTGACCAAATTGTGTTCTTTCTTCATTGATTTGTGCTCGGTAATAATTTTCGATTGTTTCAAAATAATGAACAGGAAATAATAATCTGGCATAAGCGAGACGCCATGAATACGTTGTTAGCGGTTCATGTGTTTCATAGCCTTCTATGAAGGAGTGAATATCCTCCCAATGATTTGAACGCTCAAGTGATAAATCGAATTTTTTTTGCCTAATCCACTCTGCGACATCTCGACATGGATGGTCGTAGACAAGTTCAGTCGGCCTTTTAACGATTCCACCTCGGGGCGAGACCGTTAACCATGTCGAGTCCGTAAAGCGGCGATGACAGATCGTACCTTGTTCTTGCTCTCTCGCTGGATCATCTAGTCTTGCATCAACAGCATACTGAATCGCATTTTCTGTTAAACCCATAAAATAAGGATACGAATACAAAAAAGCCTCATCTACATAGGATCTTGGCTTCTCGTAACTGATCTGTTGATGCCAACCTTCTAGTTGTTCTAACCGTTGCTCCCATAGTTTATGCCACTGCCCGAAGTAATCATATGTTTTACGTGGATGCGACAGTTGTTTTCCGTAATAATGAATGACCGACAAATGTTCTCCCTTTTCATAACTCGTATCAAGTCGTAACTCTGAGCGATTTTCTTGGTTAGGAAGTTCGAATAGGTACACTTCTTGACCATCTATTAGACCAAGATTGCCATTTTGTTTCGTTTTTCGTAAAGAGAGCATCGTCTCATCACCGACTGACCGATAATATTCCGCAAAATCAAGCATCTCTTGTTCAGAAGAAGCACATTCATCTTTTGGAAAAAAGACATAGGACTTCCCTCCAGCTTCAAACCCTTCGTAGTCTCCTATAGACAGTCTGACGTCACAATAGAGTCCGTATTGATCGTACACATTACGTTCAAACACATCGATCCCTCCCAACGCACACCTTCTTTTTTATAGTCTATGACCCACTCGCATAAAATGTGTTACTTTCCCGTAGACTAGTAGTAACCATTTTGTCTTCACATCATATGCAGACAAGATGAATGACGGATGGAGGTGACACAATGTCTGAAGAAAAGAACTATGATGAGGTAGAGAAAAGAGCACGCGAAGCTTTGGTAGAACGTGGGGTAACGATTAATGATATCGCTGATCTTGTGTTCTTCTTACAAGAAAAATATCACCCGAATTTATCGATGGACGATTGTATTCACAATGTGCATCGAGTACTCCGTAAAAGAGAAATTCAAAATGCCATCTTAACAGGTATTCAGCTTGATGTCTTAACGGAACAAAAAAAGATTGAGCAACCTCTACAAGGAATTATCGAGCGAGATGAAGGGTTATATGGTGTCGATGAGATTATTGCTTTATCGATTGTTAATGTGTATGGTTCGATTGGTTTTACAAACTATGGTTACATCGACAAGTTGAAACCTGGCATTTTAAAAAGACTGAATGACAAATCAACAGGAGAATGCCACACATTCCTAGATGATATTGTTGGCGCCATTGCCGCTGCTGCTTCAAGTCGACTTGCTCATCGTGCGGCGAATGTTGAATGAATGAAAAATTTCTCCACTAAAAAAAGATTCGAGCTGACCATCTCAGTCAGTCGAATCTTTTACATACGTAGAACGTAGATTGAGCGCACTTTCCCCTCTTAAATAAACGTTTAATTAAATACCCAAAATCATTTTTTTACGATCTAGTTAAATAAACGTTTAATTAATCGTCCACTCTGATAAAGAACGAAGCATATAGGTTGGCTTTTGTTCGACTTCTTTTATATGCTCCTCTTTCGTTACTCCTGTTAAGACCATTAATGTATCAACATCCGCACGAATCCCAGCCAAAATATCTGTATCATAATTATCACCAATCATCAGTGCCTCTTCTTTTTTTATGCCGATTTTTTCAAGGGCTTGTTCTATCATAATGGACTCGGGTTTACCAATGAATATCGGTTTCACTCCTGTCGTTGTTTCAATGACCGAAACTAATGATCCCGCCCCTGGTAACAACCCTCTTTCCGTCGGCAAAGCTTTGTCGCCATTAGTTGCGATAAACGTTGCCCCGCTTCGAATCGCTAAAGCAGCTTTCGCAAGTTTTTCGTACGTGATCTCACGGTCTAGACCCATGATGACATAATCAGGTTCTTCTTCTACGATTTCATGACCTTCATCAAGTAAGCTCTGCTTTAACCCTTCTTCTCCGATCATCAAGACACGAGCATTTGCTTTCTTTTCTGTCATAACGCTTGCCGCTGCCATACTCGTCGTAAACACATGCCCACTTGTTGCTGGTACCCCCATTTTCACTAACACTTCAGCCACTTGCTCTGGTGTTTTCGTCGAGTTGTTCGTCACAAATAAATAAGGGTATCCCTTTTTTTCGAGTGTTGAAACAAACGCAATGGCTTCTGGAATTGGTTCTGTTCCTTTGTACATCGTTCCATCTAAATCAATTAAAAAACCTTTATATGATTTCATCTTATCCCTCTTTCTACGAACACGAGGTTGGGACAAAAGGATTTTTACTTATGGAATTTCGAACATTACGGCTGCAGCTTTTGTAAACCGCTCCTGAAATATACTTCGCTTTTCGCGAGGAAGCTGGTGAGCCCCTTCGTGCTTTGCACTTCAGTGTCTCACCTATGCTAATACCCGCCAGAAGTCTACGTATATTTCATCCGCTAAATTAGCACTTCGTTCGTTTCCTGAGTTAAACACTTTAATTATGTCCCAGCCTCGTTTTACTCAATCTTTTCAACATCCTGCAAAATATCTAATGAGAGATGACCATAATTTCTTGGAGAGCTCTCTTCACCTTGACTATTTATTAATCATGACTAAAACTACGTCTCGTGTGGAGTTGGTAGTATGACTCATCACCATCTTTACATCGATTGTAAGCGATGAGTGTTGTTATGTACATTTCATGTGTCAACCTAATTACTTCTTATTCGGTAAGAACGCAGAAACCGGACCTAATTCCTCAACTAAGTAGCGACGAACATTCGATGAAAACTGGGTAAGGACCGTTAATTCCTTTGTTACAACTTTGGAGATCTTATCATGGTCAAGACTCATGTAATATGTGACAAGTTCTTTTCTAAGAGCGACAACTTGTTTCAACGAGTTCGCATCTTGCTCATGAATCACCTTTTCATCATGAAGAATGTCAACGATGTCCTCATAACTACCTGGGTCGCGCATAATGAATCCATCAATCATGCTATTACCAACATCAATGATTGATTCGACGATGACAGTCACCATTCGTTCCATGGCAAGCTTGTCCTTTAGCGTGTCAAGAGATGGTCGTTCATCCCACTCATTCAATAGAAGATCCATATAGGCAAGTGTCTCATCAATTTTTTCACGGTTTACAAAGTACATTCGCTACACCTTCTCTTTTTTAAATAGTATAACACATTAGACAGTAATACCTACTTCAGACAAACACAACAAAAGAAATGATTTATTCTTGAGCTCTTTTTTGTTATGATAACAGACGTACATGATTCGACAAGGTCCTAAAAGGTTGTCGATCAGATAAATAAAAACTAATTATGATACACAATTGGAGGAGAATCAACTTGGATCGTGAACTAGCCTTAGAAATCGTCCGCGTAACGGAAGCCGCAGCATTAGCCTCATCACAATGGATGGGACGTGGCAAAAAAAATGAAGCTGATGACGCCGCAACAACAGCGATGCGTACTATGTTTGATTCAGTCAACTGTCGAGGAACGGTTGTGATCGGTGAAGGTGAACTTGATGAAGCTCCAATGCTCTATATTGGTGAAGAAGTCGGTAGCGGGCATGGTCCAGAAGTGGACATCGCTGTAGATCCTCTTGAAGGAACAAGCATCGTTGCTAAAGGTCACCCGAATGCGATGGCTGTTATTGCCGTTGCTGATAAAGGAACACTCTTACATGCTCCTGACATGTATATGGAAAAAATCGCTGTCGGACCGGAGGCCGCTGGACTTATCCGTTTAGATGACCCTATTGAAAAAACGATCGATATCGTCGCAAAAATGACCAATAAGCGCGTCCGTGATGTAACCGTCATTATTCAAGAACGTGAGCGTCACGCAGAACTGATTGATCGTATTCGCCAAAAAGGGGCACGAGTCACATTATTTGGTGATGGAGATGTCGGTGCATCAATCGCTACAGCTCTTCCTCAAACAGGAATTGATCTATTTGTTGGAACAGGTGGCGCTCCTGAAGGCGTCATTTCAGCTGCTGCACTGAAAGCTTTAGGCGGCGATATGCAAGCTCGTCTAGTTCCGATGAATGACGAAGAACTAGAGCGCTGTAAGCAAATGGGTGTTGACGATCCGAGCCAGGTTCTTCAATTACATGATCTTGTCCGTGGTGACGATGCAATTTTTGCCGCAACAGGTGTGTCATCCGGTGAACTACTCGAGGGTGTTCGCTTCTTAGGCGGCGATTTAGCAGAAACGGACTCCATTGTTATGCGTGCAAAAACAAGAACCGTTCGCTATATTAAAACACATCACCACTTAAATCATAAGCCACATCTAAAAATGAACGACTAACCTTCGCAATCCTTCTAGGTCATGGTATGATGAAACAACATTATTTGACCTGGAGGGATCATACATGTCTGAACGTTTTTATTTATATGATGACATCGAAGAAACGCGCACCCGGTTCGTTAGTTTCATGGGTGAAGCGCAACGCTTTGATTTAGCGATTATCTCATCTTCTCGTTATTACGGAAAAAAACTTGTCTTAAACGTGCTATCAAATCGTTTTGCCATTATTGGCTCTGATGATTTAGAAGAACCAGGTTATTTAGAACATGCGTATCAACTAGATGCCGAAGAAGCCGCTGAATTACGTTCGTTTCTTTATGAAGTTATTTAAACATAAGAACCATCTCCTAAGGTTAAGATAGACCTAGGAGGTGGTTTTTTTATGCCAAATTCACGTGATAAAGAAGAAGATCAGTATTCCGATTTCTCCAACGTGGAAACGATGCGTAATTTCATTTTGCCAGAGATCACACCAGAAGGACCTTATGGTTCACCGATCAACAAGGATACCCCTGTCGTAAACAAAAGTACTCCTTGGAAGCCTGGTCAACGTTATTACAGCGCTTTCAATTATGAATTCAAGTCTCTTCACCAAAACCTTCCACGCAAATATCCCGGACATCACCCCACCCATGATGATCCTAATAAAAACGAGGAACCTCCCTATACAACAACTTAGCGTAGGCCCTGTAAGGGCTCTACGCTTTATTCTACGGTTTGTTTTACTGGAGACTTTTCTTTAACCCTCTTTAAAACAAAGTAAGCACAACCAAAATTACAGTATTCATACAAATAATCTGGAAGCGTACTAATTTTTGTATCGAATGTCGACTTTTTATGGCGATCTTCAAAGAAGCCGCGTAAACGTAGTTGACTGTAACCCCAATCCCCTACAATATAATCGTATTTATTTAAGACATCACTATATCGAGCTGTAAACTCTTCTTCGTTCCAACCTTCTTTTACATCATCAATGACTTCATATTGCATTCCTTGAATGCGAACCACTGGGCTCACCTCACTTTTTATAGATTTATTATACCATATCATGACTTGTTAACTGTATCCTGTGTACACATCATTTTCTAGAAATAAAAATCGTTAATTTGGGTCATTCTTTAACTAGAGGGGGGATTTTAGAATCATGATAAAAAAAACACTGGTGATTTCTAGCGTCGCAGCAATGATGCTTATGACAGGTTGTCAAACGTATGATGCGGGTCAACAATCGAACATGCGGACATCGAACTCCACAAACGGACCGATGCAGCAGAACTACGGGTATTACCCAATGGGAACAGGGACGTCTGATGATTCTAGCTACAATAATTATGGCTACACAAGGTATCAACAAGAACAAGTGGAGTCAAACGGAAGACAACAAATTGCTCCTATGTATGATCGCAACGAATTGGCTGATACCGTATCAAGAATGGTTCTTTCTAACGAAACCGTCAGTGAAGCCGCAACGTTAGTGACAGACAAATATGTACTTGTTGCTTATGACTCTAAAACAGATGATCGTGACTATGTAGCCGACCAAGTGAAGCGTAGTGCCTTATCCGTTGTACCACGTTATTACGAAGTTTATATTACCGATGACCATGATCATTTTGAAGAGATAGAACGTTTCCAAAACGGATCAACAACAGCCGGCAATAACGAAGGGACGTTGAAAGCGACCATTCAAGAAATGCGTCAGACCCCGCAAGGTTCTTATGATGAGGATGAAGATAATAACATGAACATCATGAAACACAAGCAACAAGAATTAAAAAGGTAATCAAAAAGAAAGGAGCATCGTCTGTCGACGCTGCTCCTTCCTTTTAGTCTTGGCTCCGTTCAATCGCTTGCCCAAGATCAGCTAAAATGTCTTCGATCGCTTCTGTTCCGATCGATAGGCGAATCATTCCTGGTGTGACACCGGCTTTCACTTGCTCTTCTTCAGTTAATTGCAGATGTGTCGTACTTGCTGGATGAATGATTAATGATTTTGAATCACCAACATTGGCGAGATGTGAGAATAATTCAACAGAATGAATTAATTTCTTCCCTTCCTCTATGCCACCTTTTAGCCCAAATGTTAAAATCGCCCCTTGTCCTTTAGGTAGATACTTTTGCGCTAATGGATACGAGTCATGAGATTCAAGACCTGCATACGATACCCAGTCAACCGCCTCGTGAGCTTCTAAAAACTTTGCCACTTGAAGCGCGTTCTCACTATGTTGTTTCATCCGTAAATGAAGCGTTTCAAGTCCCTGAAGTAACAGAAATGAATTAAATGGAGAAATCGATGCCCCGAGATCACGTAAGAGTTGGACACGCGCCTTAATAATATAGGCAATCGGACCAACCGCCTCTGTATAAACCACACCATTGTAACTAGGATCAGGTGTCGTTAAACCTGGATATTTATCTGATTTCGTCCAATCGAACGTTCCACTATCGACGATGATGCCGCCAATTGATGTGCCATGTCCTCCGATAAACTTAGTCGCAGAATGAACGACAATATCCGCCCCATGCTTAATCGGTTGTAAGAGATAGGGACTTGGAAATGTATTATCAATAATTAAAGGCACCCCATGTCTATGAGCGATCTCGGCAATCGCTTCGATGTCTAACACATCTCCTTTAGGATTTCCGATTGACTCAGCATAGACAGCTTTCGTTTTTTCCGTAATCGCTGCTTCGAAGTTTTTAGGGTCAGTCGGATCGACAAAGTGAACCTTTATGCCAAGCTTTGGAAGAGTCGTTGAAAATAAATTATACGTCCCTCCATACAAACTTGCTGCCGATACAATCTCATCACCGGCTTCAGCAATGTTTAAAATGGAATAGGTAATGGCCGCTTGTCCAGAAGCTGTTGCAAGACCTGCTGCACCACCTTCAAGAGCTGCGACTCGCTTTTCAAATACATCCGTCGTTGGGTTCATTAGCCGCGTATAAATATTTCCGAACTCATTTAATGAGAATAAATTAGCCGCATGATCGGTATCTTTAAAACCATAAGATGTCGTTTGATACAAAGGAACCGCTCTTGACATCGTCGTTGGATCGATCTCTTGCCCAGCGTGAATTGCTAATGTTTCAGGACGATAATGGTTCTGTTCATTCATTTAAATTCCCCCAGCCTTCTTAGTACATGTATTATCCTCATAATATTCGGACTTTTTAGACTTGTCAACATTTAGATGACACTTACCAACACGAGAAATAAGACAAAAAAAAGAGCGCCGAAGCACTCTTTTTATAATTTTGCTACTTTATTTGCTTCTTCTCTTACTTGTGCTTGATTTACTTGCTCATCAGCATGATAAGAAGATCGTACTAGTGGACCAGATTCACAGTGACTAAAGCCTTTTTCAAGAGCAATTTGCTTGAATTCAGCAAATTCTTCAGGTGTGTAATATTTCAACACTTTTAAATGCTTTTTCGTCGGTTGTAAATATTGACCAATCGTCATAATATCTACATTGTTTGCGCGTAAATCGTCCATTGTTTCAATGATTTCTTCACTTGTTTCTCCTAACCCAATCATTAAGCTTGATTTTGTAGGGATGTCAGGATTCATTTCTTTTGCACGACGTAAGAATTCAAGTGTGCGATCATACGTAGCACGCGCACGAACTCTCGGTGAAAGACGACGAACGGTTTCAATATTATGGTTCATAATATTTGGTTTAGCATCCATTAAAGCTTTTAGGCTATCAAAATTGCCTAACATATCAGATGGAAGAACTTCAATTGTACAGAACGGATTACGACGACGAACCGCACGTACCGTTTCAGCAAACACTTCTGCTCCTCCGTCTTTTAGATCATCTCGGGCAACCGCTGTAATAACAGCGTGCTTTAGACCCATCATTTCAACAGACTCTGCAACGCGTTCTGGTTCTTCTAAGTCAAGTTCATTAGGCAGACCTGTTTTGACTGCACAGAAACGACACGCTCTAGTACATACATCTCCTAAGATCATAAAGGTTGCTGTTTTACGAACAGCCCAACACTCATGAATGTTCGGACAGCGCGCTTCCTCACATACTGTATGTAAATTATTTTCACGCATCATTTTCTTTAATCCATTGTACGTTTCATTTGTATTTAATTTAATTTTTAGCCAATCCGGCTTGCGTAAATGTTCTTCTTTTTTAGCCATACTATTCACTCCATCCACTTTCCCTTATTCTGCATACGAAAATTGACAAACCTCGATGCAATTATCCTCCTATACTTTATCATGTTTATCATAAAATGACCAAACCTCCGCTCAAAATTTCCATTGATTCACTCCGATTTTTTTTGCTTATCTCTGCAAACTAACAGAGAAGAGAATTCCTAGAGGAGGGAATATTGTGAAGCACGCACTACAACTTTTGATAATTTTTACTATTCTTATCACCTCCACACCACAACTTGCTCATGCCAGTAAAGAGGAGCTTACCGACGAAGAAATTTTCAAGGGGCGTTTGGAGCTATATCAAAAAATGGAGGCCCTCACTCAAGTTCCATGGCCGTACTTAGCGGCCGTCGATACATATGAGCGCGGTTTGCGACGCGCTCAGCGTGATCGAGAGAATGAGGAAGGGCTGATCTCAATTTATTATGAGCCCGAGGTGTGGGCAGGCCCGCTTAACCCGGATAAAGAAGACACCGACCCTTTATCAATTAGTTTGTTTAACGGCGTTGGGCTTGATGGAGACGGGGACGGCATCGCGAGTCTAACAAATGATGAAGATGTGCTATATACTTTCGCTCATTATTTAGAACAGTACGGCTTTGATGAAAGTGATTTCCGCATTGCCCTGTGGGACCATTATCAACGTGAGCAATCTGTCGCGATTATTCATGGTCACGCCAGCGTGTATGAGCATTTTGGTCATTTGGATTTAAATGATCATGCCTTCCCGTTTCCCCTTCGCTATAATTACAGCTATAAAAACACGTGGGGAGATCGTCGTGGGTGGGGCGGACGTCGCATCCATGAAGGAACAGACCTTTTTGCAGGCTACAATGTTCCCGTCCTCGCTACAGCCTATGGAAAAGTAGAAGTCAAAGGATGGAACATATATGGCGGATGGCGTATCGGTATACGTGATCTCGATAATATTTACCATTATTATGCGCATTTAAGCGGATTCGAAAAAGGGATTGAAGAAGGAAGTATTGTTTCGCCAGGGGATGTGATTGGTTACTGCGGAAGCTCTGGATACGGTAAACCTGGGACGCAAGGAAAGTTCCCACCCCATCTCCACTACGGCATGTATCGTGATAATGGGTATACTGAATGGTCCTTTGACCCCTACCCATCCTTAAAGTCATGGGAAAGAAAAGCTTACCAAGAGCGTAAAAAACAAAAATAAGGAGCCAGCATTTGATTGCTGACTCCTTTCTTTATTTAAGAAGCTTTTTTCTGTTTAGCCACTCTGACTGCGTTTGTAATACTTAATGCCATCCCACCCCAGATAATCAAGATTCCAATGACCATCATTACTACTGCACTTGCACTCATTATAGCTCAACTCCTTTATCTTTAGATTCTCCTGGTACATCGAGATCATTATTTTGCCATTTAAATGCGGCAAGAACAAATCCAATAACGATCGCACCAATTGCTACTCCCCAACCCCAACTTACAACAAGCGATGTTGGATATTCTTCATAGTTCGTTGTAATGTTTGTGATCGTGTTCTGAATCGCCATATACCCTAAAACAATTGGTGTAATAATACTTAAACAAACTTTCCACCATAGACCTGTTTTAAAGTCTGACACTGCATTGGCATGACCTTGCAACTCAGGAAGCTTACGAATAAACCATGAAACGGCAATAACTGAGACAAGACCCGCTAAGGCAACACCAAATTGGTTAATGAAATAATCAGCTGTGTCTAAGAAGAATAGACCACCTTGAGTCGCAAACAGTAAAGAAAGAACAGCTGAGAATCCACCACCAAATGCAACGGCTTTCGCACGTGATAACTTAAATTTATCTTGAATCCCTGATACAAAGGTTTCAACAATTGAGATGAGAGACGAAAGGCCCGCAAGAACAAGGGACCCGAAGAACAACACTCCGAAGAATCCATTGAATCCAGGGAACGTGTTAATGATCTCTGGGAAAACGACGAACGCTAACCCAATTCCCGCACTTGCTACTTCCTCTACGCCCACGCCAGATGCTGTCGCCATAAATCCAAGGGCTGCAAACACCCCAATACCAGCTAGTAGCTCAAAACTCGAGTTACTGAAACCAGTAATAAATGCGTTATTGTTAATATCCGCTTTTTTCGGAAGATAACTTGAATAAGTGATCATGATCGCAAAGGCTATCGATAAACTGAAGAAGATCTGTCCATAGGCAGCCACCCACACACCTGGTGACATGATTTCACTCCAGTTCGGTTTAAAGAATGCATCTAAACCAACTACTGCCCCTTCTAATGTTAATGCACGAATAACAATTAATAAGAACATCACAACGAGTAAAGGAATAAAAATTCGGTTAGCTACTTCAATCCCTCGCTTAACCCCTTTAAAGAGAACACCTAATGTCACTGCCCATACAACTAATAACGGTATAAAGACTCCAGGTACAAGAGAACCTACATCACCAATTGCACCACCAGATAGGTCAATTCGTTGCAAATACTCTCCCATCAAGAACCCACCTGTGTCTTCTCCCCAACTTTGATTAAATGCAAAATACGTGTACGCAATCGCCCAAGCAATAATGACCGCGTAGTATGTCGAGATGACAAAGGCAATCGCCACTTGCCACCACCCAATCCATTCTGCTTTCTTGTTTAATCTTGCGTACGATAATGGAGCTGATCCGCGATATTTATGACCTAATGTAAATTCTAAAATAAGTAACGGTATACCCGCAGTTAATAGTGCAAAAAGATAAGGTAAAAAGAACGCGCCCCCTCCATTTTCATAAGCTACATACGGGAAACGCCATATGTTTCCTAAACCGACAGCCGATCCAATTGCCGCTAAAATAAATCCTGCTCTTGTCCCCCATTGTTCTCTAGCCATTGTCGATAACTCCTCTCTCTACTTAGGATGTTTTTCTCTTCATAATATTCAGATAATTGAACAAATAGAATCTACACTACAATACTTTGTTAAAAACATTTCATTTTGAAAAATAAGTATTTTAGTGCGTCAACGCATCAATTCAGTTACCTAAACTGATTTTTTATTATTAAAATTATCTGACTATTCATTTTTTTATTATAATGTTCCGATTGTTTTTTGTCAAAGTATATTTGAGGAAAAGGTCATACCACTTTATCTTCTGCATCAACTCTATAGGTAAAAAGCATGAAGAAAAGGCTCCTATCCATGATAGAAGCCTACTTCATTATGCATCAACAGGAGTCGATAGCTTTTTCAAAATAAGAACGGTCACAGCGAGTAGAGCAAATGCTGCAATTAAACTTAAAATGACACTGCCTGTCGCACCTAATACGACATAAGAAATTAATGTAATCACCGCTGCTACGATTGCATACGGAAGCTGTGTGACCACGTGATCGATATGATGGCTTCCGGCTCCAGTGGAGGAGAGAATCGTTGTATCAGAAATCGGTGAACAATGATCCCCGAAAATCGCTCCCGCAAGAACCGCTGCAAGCATTGGTAACATCATTGTGACATCAATGACCGCTGCAATTTCACCAGCAATCGGAAGAATAAGTCCAAATGTTCCCCAAGATGTTCCCGTCGAGAATGCTGCAAATCCGGCAATTAAGAATAAGATCGCTGGTAAGAACATCGGATGAATGTTTCCATCTACTAATGAAGCTAAATATTGTCCCGTTCCAAGATCACTAATGATCGAGATAATTGTCCAAGCGAATAATAAAATATAAATCGCTGGAAGCATCGACTTAATCCCAGCCCAGATCGTTACACCAAGATCTTTTGCTGCTGTTTTCTTAACGATGTTTAAAAGAAGTGCGACAGCAAAACCAATGATTCCACCGTACAATAATGCTGTGGCGACATCTGTGTTTTCAAACGTAGAAAGAATCGTTGCATTTCCTTCACTTGCTTGAATACCTGTAATAATCATAAATGCGATCGTCCCGACAACAAGAGCGACGATTGGCCATACCAGATCACCAACACGTCCTTTATCACTCACTTTTAGGTCCTCTTGGTCTCCAGGAATCGCACCTGATTCTGGGTTAACAAGTTCGCCAGTTCTGACGGCACGCTCTTCATGTACGCGCATCGGACCAAAATCAAGCTTAAAGATCACTACCGCTAACACCAGACCAATAGCTACAAGAGCATAAATATTCATTGGCACCATTAACATGAATGCTTGCAAGCCTTCATATTGCGTTACTCCATGTGTGGCAAGGATACCGGCAATAATCGTGATGATGTAAGCACCCCAGCTTGATACAGGTGCAATCACACACATCGGAGCGGCTGTTGAGTCGACTAAATAGGCAAGCTTCGCACGAGAAACACGATGACGATCCGTTAACGGGCGACTAACATTTCCCACGGTTAAACTGTTAAAATAATCATCAATAAAGATTAAAATACCTAAAATAACAGTGACCATCTGCGCACCAACACGCGTTTTCACACGCTTCATGGCCCATTCTCCAAACGCACGACTACCACCAGAACGTGTCACTAGTGCAGCCATCATTCCAAGTAAAAGTAGGAAAAAGATAATATAAAGTTCCCAATCATTGATCGCACCATCTACGACAAAAATACCTGATACGATTGTTACAATTTCAGCTACACTGTCTACTGGATTGTATCCATTTAGCATCAGTGCACCGACAATAATTCCGACCCCTAATGATAGCAGAACTCGTCTCGTTAACATAACCATGACAAGTGCTAACACTGGAGGAAGTAAAGATAATATTGAACCTTCCATTCGGTTCATCCCCCTTTTATTTAGTTTGTTGATATAGGGTTGTCTCTTATACCACTCAGACATGAGGGTATAAAAAAAGACAGTAATGGTCACCCATTATTGCCTTTAATAAGCACTGGTATCCCCATCACAACAGTAGTCCTCCACAGCAAGATAGCTGTGACAGTGTTACACTTCTTCAGTGCAACCCCAGCAGAAAACGTTTGACTTCAATCTCCCACTTCGGCAAATGAACCTTTTCACACTTTTCTCCGTTGTCATCCTCCAAGTGTGTACTCCTTGCATTTGCGCCTCTACCCCACCATGTTGATGAGGCAACTCATAATATTAAGTTTGCCGAATTATCTTATCATAGTTTTTCATAGTTGACAATGTTAATTTCCTCCACCTGATGTTGGGGTGTCTGATGGGATAATAACTCCCCCTCCATCAGAGAATACATCAGGCACTTTTCCTTGTACATACACATTCCCAACAGGAAACGTTGTTTTCACAGCTTCTGTTTTGGTCGCAAATGGAATGACAATCTTCACATCGACCTCCATGTCTACATTAAGGAACAGCCATGAACTATTGATTCCTGCTCGCTCAATATCATAACTAAGTGTCGATTGTACATCTCCGATTGCGGAGAACCGAACGGGCACTTGGGGACCTAAATGAGCAAGTAATGCATTGTTTGTCGCTTGACCGAGTGGGATCGTGTAAATGATACTGCCTTGGCCATCTTGAGTGAACTCATTTTGGTCTGTGTGGTCGAGGTCAATATGATCAGCGATCGTCATATCATACGCCCTCCCTTGTTCAACCGCTCGTAAATAGCGTTGCGCACGACCAGTCGTTTCCGATAGAACACGATTATATACTTGAGTGTTAAATTGGATCGTTGTAACTTGCCCCTCGCTATCTCGTTCCATTAATAAAATATCATTCACATCTAGCGAATCAGCAATTTTTTTGGAGACCGCATCATTGATCGCTTCACGTGCGATCTTTTTCGCTTCTGATGTAGCAATGTGGACAAGTGTTGGCCTAACTCCCTTCTCAATGATCCACAATCCTTGCACAGTAAGGACAACAAAGATTAAAAAGGATAAGAGCAGCACATACCGAAAGGGTAACGGACCTTTCCGGGGTCTCGATGGCTTCCCGAATCTCATGATGAAAACCCCCTTTGCTTAATCTATATGCAAAGGGGGTGGACAGTTTGCCTGCTATTTTCATTAGATAATGTGACTTTTTCTCTCATACGTACAGAAAGAATGTGGATAACGATTTTTCGCATCAATCGTTCCTGATTCTTTGTGGATAAGTTTCCATTTCGATTGATCAATTTCAGGGAAGAAGGTGTCTCCTCCAAATGTTTCCTCAATATGCGTCACGTAAAGGCGATCGACTTGATTCCAAAAGTGCGTAAACAGCTCTGCCCCACCGATAATAAAAAATTCCTCTTCTTTTTCGGCAAGTGTTAACACCTCATCCGCTTGATGAAGAATGTCACAGCCTTCTGCTTCATATTGTTCATCTCTAGTTAAAATGACATTCCTACGTTTCGGTAACGGACGTCCAATCGATTCATATGTTTTACGTCCCATCACAATCGTATGCCCCATTGTAATTCGTTTAAAGTGAGCCAGATCAGCAGGTAAGTGCCACGGCAAATCATTGTCTTTTCCAATCGCGCGCTCTTGATCCATTGCTACTATGTAGGAAATCATACCGAGACCTCACCTTTAATATGTGGATGCGGATCATACTCTGTTAGTTCAAAGTCTTCAATCGTAAAGTCAAAGATCGAATCGACACTTGGATTGATGTTCATCTTCGGCAAAGCTCTTGGCTCTCTTGTAAGTTGAAGCTTCACTTGCTCCACATGATTCGAGTAAATATGTGCATCTCCAAACGTATGAACAAACTCTCCAGGCTCAAGATCTGTTACTTGCGCAATCATCATCGTTAGAAGTGCATATGAGGAAATATTGAAAGGCACCCCTAGGAAAATGTCTGCACTCCGTTGGTACAATTGACACGATAGCTTTCCATCGTTGACGTAAAATTGAAACAAACAATGACACGGCGCTAGCGCCATCTCATCGATTTCAGCTGGATTCCACGCACTTACGATCATTCTTCTTGAATCAGGATTGTTCTTTATCTGATCAATCACATCACTAATCTGATCGATGACCTTTCCATTTGCACCTTCCCACGAACGCCACTGTTTACCGTATATAGGACCAAGATCACCTGACTCATCAGCCCATTCATTCCAAATTCGAACGCCGTTTTCTTGTAAATACGCTATATTGGTCTCACCTTTTAAAAACCAAAGGACTTCATGGATAATTGAACGTAGATGTAGCTTTTTTGTGGTGATGGCTGGGAAACCTTTTTGCAAATCAAAGCGCATTTGATAGCCAAATGTGCTAATCGTTCCTGTCCCTGTTCGATCAGATTTTGTTTCTCCATTTGTGAGCACATGTTGACATAACTCTAAATATTGTTTCATTCCAATCACTCCTCTTACTTTATGCAACTAGCTAATGTCGCTTCAGTTTCCACGATCGTTGTATTAATATTCTCCATTAGATCAATGTCATACGGACTATCCACCTTCCGTCCATTCTCCTTAAAAATACGGATGACAGGATGCGTGCTCATATTTCTATTTTGTTTCACAACAATCCCTAAACGGCCATCATTCAGTTTTACAGTGAGACCGACGGGGTAAATTGAGATCGTCTCTCTAAATGCTTCAATTAATTTTTTATCAAATAAGCGATCGGCACCAGCATAAAGCAACTCTAATCCTTCATGCGGAAGCATCGGCTTGCGGTAGACACGATGAGATGTCACAGCATCAAACACATCGGCAATGCCGATAATTTTGGCATACGGATGAATGAGATCTGCGCTTAATCCGCGCGGGTAGCCATTTCCATCAAGACGTTCATGATGTTGAAAGGCACAATGAGCAGCTAGAAGTGGGATGTTAGGGATGTCTCGCAACAAATCAAACCCTGCCCTAGCATGTGTTTTCACCAAATCAAACTCTTCTTTCTCTAGTCGACCAGGCTTGTTTAATACTTCAACAGGAATCGCCACTTTCCCCACATCATGGAGTAAGGCGCCAAGACCAATTTCTTGAAGTTGTTTTCTAGAAAAGCCAAGCTTCACTGCCAAGCCGAGGGAATATATTGTTACATTTAACGAGTGCGTAAAAATATAATTATCATAAATATATGTATCAGACAGCATTCCGAGCGCGTCCGTATTCCCTTGAATATCTTCTAAAATTGAATCGACAATCGATGAAAAACTTTTACTAACATGGTCCAGGTTCATTGTTTTATTTAAGGTCGCTTGTTCACTAATCGTTTTAAATTCATGTTTAATTGATTGTAGAGCGCGTTGCTTTGTCTCTTCTCTAATGACTGAGTCCACCAAAATATCCTCAGTCAACTGATCTTCAATATAGATAAAAAAGACACCGACATCAATTAATCTATCAAGTAAACGATCGGTTAAGACAGCTCCTTTGTAAAGAAGTATCTGACCATTGTCGCTATATATATCTCTACCTAGCCTCACTCCAGGCTCTACACTTTTCACCGTCACTAATCGCATCCACTTCACCTAATCTCAATTATGAACTTTATTTTATTAAAAGTGTAACGTACTCCCAGCCTTAATAGAAGGGAAGAATGGAATATTTTGTGCCGATTTTTAGGAATGAGTGAAAAAGTATGACGCATCAAAACCATATAAAATACAGTGTTTCTAATTTAAGCTTGTCCCCAGATGGCAAAAGAAATAGCCTTGAAGAGGCCATCTATTCCTAAACTGCTTCTTCAAAGGCCCTAATCTATTCGTATTTCATTTTAAGTAAAGCATCCTTGCCCTTCATCCCTGTTATAATGCCGAGTGCATTCGCTTCAAGCGTGACAGACTCCAGTGGGGCTTCTAGCAATTGTTCGATCGTACGCACCCCGACTGCGCGTCCTGCGACAATCTTACGGTCTTTTAATTTTGCATTTAATAAGGCGACGTCAAGCGCTCCACACATAATATAACCAACATCATTGGTCACCGCCATAAAATTTGTTTTCGGTAATTTTAACGTGACAGCGATAAACGTCTCACCCTCTATCGTGATCGGGTTCATCTCAAGCATCTCTATCCACTCCTTTTCATCCAGTCATCGTTCTACATTATTACGATATGACTTGAAAAGAGAATGGGTGAACAGACTTATGCCCAAATTTGTCCTAGCTTCCATGCCAAGATATCACGAAGGAGTTCTGGCATGAAATACTTCTTATATTCTGAATCAGCAACCTCAGGGTAAAGATGTCCGAATGTGTACATATCTAGCGTCGCCAACGTGTATTCCTTCTGAAATTCAATGCTTCTTCCTTTAACCAAAATATCTAACACTTGTTCATTTTTATCAAGCTCGACATCAATTCCAGTAAACATCATCCGACCTAAAATCTTTCCACGGAACCCAAAGCCTTTCAGTGCGAGCGTACGCATCTCTGATGTATAAGCCCGAAGGATCGTTTTATGCAATTGCTCTCCTGTGATCTTTACGACACATGGGTTAATCGGATGTGGACAAGACTGGTGGATGTCTCGTTTCGTAATCGGTCCTTTTTGAAATGACTGTAAGAGCACACCCGCGTTCATCATCCCGAGCTCTTCGTCACACCACTCAGTCAACGCATCACATAATAGTTGCGTGGCGTCCGACTGTTCTTGCCATGATACCTCGAGTGGAAAAGGAATCGTCGCAACCTCATTCGCTAAAGCTAGGTTCGATTTTTCTGTTAAATTCTCCAACAGGTCCTTCGTTCCCTGATCTTCTTTCAACATCAGACTAGGGTCGAGTAATAGCGCCTCATTAGCAACCACTGTTCGTGAATCGATATCAACATCGATCGTTACTTGTCCAAGATAGGCACCGTGCTTACCAGCTTGTGCAATCAGTGTTCCGTAACGACGCTTTCCTTTTTCCAGCACATGATGGGTATGCGCGCCAAGAATCACGTCAATCCCTTCGACTTTTTCCGCTAGTTCTTCATCACGAAATAACCCTAAGTGCGACATCACAACAATAACATCGACTTCACTACGCAGCTCACTGACATAGCTTTTGATCGCATCAATTGGAGAAATAACCTCCCAATCTAATTGCTTGTAAAACTGTTTAAAAGGCGCTGTAGCCCCAATAAGAGCGATCTTGATCCCATTGGCTGTTGTATGGATTGTGTAAGGCTTTAGCCACTTGGGACGCTCTCCTTCAGTTGTATACAAATTGGAAATGAGCACCGAAAAATTCGCCTCATCATATAATGTATGTAGATCTTCATGAGAAAACGTAATGCCTTCATTATTCCCTATCGTTGCATAATCAACAGTTGCTTCGTTTAACAATTGGATATTCCCTTTACCTGATGTCGCTTCTGTCATCACATGACTTCGATCAGCGTGATCACCAATATCAACATAAATCGTATTTTTATCGCGGTGATCCTTGATGTAGGCAACGATCTTAGACCAAGTTTCAAACCCGCTATGAATATCATTTGTATGAAATAATGTCACTCTCTCTATCGACATCCTTAACTCCTCTCTAATTCCCATTAACGCCTTGATAAATTAATCGTAACGCAGCTAGCACTAAAAACAGACGAAGAATGATAAGTAAGGCCGTGCTTGATAAACGTTTGTTAATCGCAGCTCCTACGATTCCACCAATATAAGCCCCTGGAATAAGGGCTAGTGCATAGAGCCAGTTCACATTCCCGAGTAAAATATGAGAAATTGAACTTAACATCGCCGAAAGTAAGATCATAAACATTGATGTCGCAATCGCTAGATGTGCAGGGAAATGAAAAAGGATAATCATCGCAGGGACCATTAAAGATCCTCCGCCGATTCCAAATAACCCCGACAATATCCCCACCATCGCTGCGATCATTATCGCTACAACCGGACGATAACCATACACATTTTTCTGACCTTTGTCATCATTATAGACATACGTCATCGCTCGATTAGATAGCGGCCTCGGTTTCAAATAAGGTCTGATTGTTAAAATTGCTGCTACAACAAGCATAAATAAGCCAAAATAAATCATAAACGGTTCGACTTCTAAAAAGCGGTTCAGCCAAACACCAACTAACGCTCCAGGTCCGCTCCCCATAAAAAAGAGGAATCCACTTCTGTAATCCACTTTTCCTTGTTTAACGTAAGCGAACGTCGAGGATAATCCTGTGAAGATCATAATTAATAAAGACGTACCAACCGCCACTTGCGGAGTGATTCCTGCTAATATACCGACAGAACTACTTAGAAGTAGAAGTGCTGGTACGACAATAATCCCACCACCCAATCCGAGTAGACTGCCTATCGTCCCTGCAAGTAAGCCAACTAAAACGAGGATTCCCCACTCCATGAAGCAGACACTTCCTTTACTACTATTATTCCGAAAATAAATCGAGTTGTCTAGGGGCGAGCCCTATGTATTCGATCCCGAGTAATGAAATCATATCTTTGGCACTTTGAGCCGCATGACCACCAGAGTTATTATTAAAAATCATATAAATCTGCTTTGTCTCTTTCTCAAGCTGCCTAAGATACCCTTCCCACTCTTTTAACTCATGTTTCTTGTATTCATACAGGTAACGAACATCACGCCACGATCCGTTCCCAGGATCATTCCAGCCATAACGATTGCGGCCGTGAAGACGGATGAGCGTTTTCTCTCTGTGCGTGGCATGTACCACCGTAGGAATCGATCCAACACCCGCATCCGGTTCATCACATATGCTGTGAATCCATTGTTCTTCTTCCATAAAGGAAAGAGTTCGTTCTCGCGTCTCAGGTGTAAACCAAGTTTGATTGCGAAACTCCAAGGCAGCAGGGACTGATAGCAACTTTTCTTTGACATACCGAACATACATCACATGCTCTTTTTTGCAATCAAACCAAGGTGGAAATTGAACGAGCACCATAGCAAGCTTATTGGACTCGATAAGTGGGACCAGAGAAGCTAAGAACGCATCAAACATTTCCTCTCTTGACTCAAAAGGCGCATACCCTTTCTGGTGACCCGTCATTCCTTGGTACGCCTTAACAATAAATTGAAAATTACTTGGCGTTTCACGGGCCCATTTTTCCATATTGCGCAAGGGTTGTACAGCATAAAACGAAGCATCGAGTTCAACAATAGGAAAATGACTGGCATATGTTTGTAATTTCATATGACCTGGTATGCCTTCATATAAGTCATCATGATCTCCCCACCCTGCTAATCCAATTGTTATCAACGAACTCACCTTTCCTTTATGTAGAAGATCCAATCATGTAAGGTTGGTTATTTTTTTATGTAGAAAAGAAAAGCGAATCCACATTGGACTCGCTTTTCTGTCGTTCTAACAAGACATTACCCGATAGAACCTTCCATTTCGAACTTAATGAGACGATTCATCTCAACCGCATATTCCATTGGAAGTTCTTTTGTAAATGGTTCGATGAAGCCCATTACAATCATCTCTGTTGCTTCTTGCTCAGAAATCCCACGGCTCATTAAGTAGAAGAGTTGATCTTCAGATACTTTTGAAACCGTCGCTTCATGCTCAAGAGTGATGTTGTTATTTAGGATTTCATTGTATGGGATCGTATCAGACGTTGATTTGTTATCCATAATCAACGTATCACACTCAATCTTAGATTTTGACCCTTCAGATTTGCGACCGAAGTTACAAATTCCACGGTACGTTACTTTACCGCCATGTTTTGAGATCGATTTTGAAACGATCGTTGATGAACAATTAGGCGCTAAATGATGAACTTTAGCTCCTGCATCTTGATGTTGACCTTTACCTGCAATCGCGATCGAAAGGATGGTACCTTTTGCGCCTTCCCCACGCATCACAACAGCTGGATATTTCATTGTTAATTTTGAACCGATGTTACCATCAACCCATTCCATTGTCGCACCAGCATCTGCAACCGCACGCTTCGTTACAAGGTTAAAGATGTTTGGAGCCCAGTTTTGGATCGTTGTATAACGACAGTAAGCATTCTTTTTAACAATGATCTCAACAACCGCACTATGAAGTGAGTTCGTTGAATAAACTGGCGCTGTACACCCTTCAACATAGTGTACGGAGCTATCTTCGTCCGCAATGATTAATGTACGTTCAAATTGACCCATGTTCTCAGAGTTAATACGGAAATAAGCTTGTAGTGGCGTATCTGATTTAACACCTTTAGGTACGTAGATAAACGATCCACCAGACCAAACCGCAGAGTTTAACGCTGCGAACTTGTTATCTGTCGGAGGAATAATCGTACCAAAATGCTCTCTGAAAATTTCTTCATGTTCACGAAGAGCATTATCTGTATCCGTGAAAAGAATTCCTTGTTCAGTAAGCTCTTCTTTCATGCTGTGGTACACAACTTCTGATTCGTACTGAGCCGATACCCCTGCAAGATACTTTTGCTCTGCTTCTGGAATCCCTAACTTATCAAACGTGTTCTTGATTTCTTCAGGTACTTCATCCCAAGACTTCTCTGATTTCTCAGAAGGCTTAACATAGTACGTGATCTCATCAAAGTTTAGATCAGTAAGGTCGCCACCCCATTGAGGCATTGGCATTTTGTAAAATTGCTCTAACGACTTCAAACGGAAATCAAGCATCCATTGTGGTTCGCTTTTCATACGTGAAATTTCTTCTACGATCTCACGAGTTAAGCCACGTTTTGAACGGAAGATTGAGACATCGCGATCCGAGAACCCGTATTTGTATTCACCGATTTCAGGCATTTTTTTAGCCATTTCGGAAACCTCCTTAGATTTACGCTCGCACAAATTTTAATTAAATATTATGATCCGCGCGAGCGTTTATTCTATTCGTTTAGGCCTTTTTCCATTGCTTTCCAAGCTAATGTTGCACACTTGATACGCGCTGGAAACTTTGAAACTCCTTGAAGAGCTTCAATATCACCTAAATCAAAACGATCTTCATCATATTCCTTACCTAACATCATGCTTGAGAAGATCTCACTCATAGCCATCGCTTCTTCAGCCGTTAAGCCTTTGACCGCTTGCGTCATCATTGAAGCAGAAGCGAGGCTGATCGAGCAGCCCTCTCCTACAAACTTCGCAGCGGATATGCGGTCATCTTCGAGCTTCATTTGAATCTGTATACGATCTCCACATGTCGGGTTATTCATATTGACAGTGAGCGTATCACCGTCAATTTCGCCACGATTTCGTGGATTTTTATAATGATCCATAATTACCTGTCGATACAAGGTATCAAGGTTATTAAAAGACATCGCCAAAGTACTCCTTTGTTTTTACTAAGCTCTCGGCTAGGAAATCGATCTCTTCTTTTGTATTATACAAATAGAAGCTAGCACGTGCTGTTGCTGTCGCGTTCAGCCACTTCATTAAAGGTTGAGCACAGTGATGCCCAGCTCGAACAGCAATGCCCTCTGCATCAAGAACCGTTGCTACATCGTGAGGATGAACATCATCCAAGTTGAATGTGACAAGTCCAGCACGGTGCTTCGGTCCAAAGAGCGTCATTCCATCGATCTCAGAAAGACGCTCTAATGCGTACTGAGCTAATTCATGCTCATGCTTTTCAATGTCATCTAGACCGATGTCATTAAGAAAATCAATAGCTGCCCCTAAACCGATGGCTCCCGCAATAATCGGTGTGCCACCTTCGAATTTCCAAGGAAGCTCTTTCCATGTTGAATCTTGTAAGCCAACAAAATCAATCATCTCGCCGCCAAACTCAATCGGTTCCATGTTGGTTAGCAACTCTTTTTTTCCGTAAAGAGCACCAATACCTGTCGGAGCACCCATCTTATGACCAGAAAAAGCAAAGAAATCACAATCAAGATCTTGTACGTCCACTTTCATATGAGGAGCACTTTGCGCACCATCGACGACCATGATCGCTCCGTGTCGATGTGCGATCTCGGCAATTTCTTTCACCGGATTAATCGTACCGAGAACATTTGACACTTGCATGACAGAAACAATCTTCGTTTTTTCACTGATTGTTTCTTCAACGTCTTTCAGGTCAATCGTTCCGTCCGCTTGAAGCGGTAAGTACGTTAAAGTGGCACCCGTTACACGAGCTACTTGCTGCCA
The DNA here is from genome assembly GCF_002797325.1 of Bacillus sp. FJAT-45037. GTDB lineage: Bacteria > Bacillota > Bacilli > Bacillales > Bacillaceae_D > Alkalihalophilus. The sequence continues at coordinate 2,546,126 of NZ_KZ454938.1, forward strand.
AGGAATGATATTACTGTGGTGTTCCATTGGTGTGATGACAATCTCATCGCCCTCTGAAAGATTCGCACGAGCATAGCTTCCTGCCACAAGGTTTAATGCGGTTGTTGTTCCACGGGTAAAGATGATTTCTTCTGTGCTTTTTGCATGGAGGAACGAACGAACTTTCTCGCGCGCTCCTTCGTACTCATCTGTCGCCATTGTTCCTAGTGTATGAACACCACGGTGCACATTAGAATTATAACGGCGATAATAATCACTGACCTTCTCAATGACAGATAAAGGCTTCTGAGAAGTCGCTGCACTATCTAAGTAGACCAGAGGATGTCCGTTCACTTCTTGGTTGAGGATCGGAAATAACTTCTTGATCTCAGTAACATTCATTACAGAACTTTCCTTTCAATCGCCTCACGCATTTGCTCTTTTACTGACTCGATTGGTAATTGCGTCACAACAGGAGCTAAGAATCCATGAATAACAAGTCTTTCTGCTTCCTTACGCGCAATACCACGGCTCATTAGGTAGAACATTTGAAGAGGATCAATACGTCCTACAGAAGCTGCGTGACCTGCTGTTACATCATCTTCATCGATTAGAAGAATTGGGTTCGCATCTCCGCGTGATTTTTCACTAAGCATTAAAATGCGTTCGGTTTGCTCACCATTTGATTTTGTTGCACCATGTTCGATCTTCGTAATTCCGTTAAAGATCGTTGTTGCTGAATCACGCATAACACCATGCTTTAAAATGTAACCCTCAGAACGCTTCCCGTGATGGAAGATCTGTGTTGTAAAGTTTTGTTTCTGGTTTCCGCGACCAATCGTCACGGTTTTTGTATCTGTCCAAGAACCGTCACCTACTAAATGTGTTGTGTTCTCAGATACAGTGTTTCCGTCGTTCATTTGACCAAGTGCCCACTCTAGACGAGCATCACGGTCTACATGTCCACGACGAACAACGTAGGTTGTCACATTGCTCGAAAGATTATCTACAGCACCGAATGCAACTTTCGCACCTGCAGCTACATATACTTCAGCAATAATGTTTGCCGTAGCAGCTTCTTCTGTTAGAGATACATAGTTTTCAACATAAGTGACTGAACTATTCTCTTCAGCCACGATGATGACATGGTTGTATAATCCAGCATCTTTTGCACCGATGGCAAATATAGCTTGTAGTGGAACGTCTAATTCTACATTACGTGGAACATAGATAAATGCTCCTCCGTTTACACATGCAGCATGAAGAGCTGTTAAACGATTCTCATCAACTTGCACAGCCTCACCGAAAAGGTATTTCTTTACAAGGTCTTCGTGCTTAGTTAAAGCCGTCGTAATATCTGTAAAAATAACACCTTTATCTTCTAGTTCTTGAGAAAGCTTAGAATAAACAGTAGAGCCATCTTGCTGAGCAAGAAGCGTTTTTACTTTCTCTTCTTCCCCAACAAGGTTGCGCATTGCCTCAGGCAGTGACGCCACACTATCTACAGTTGAAACAGTAGCTAGCTCATGGTTACCTGCGGTGAAGTTCCATTTATCGATCTTCGTTTTATCTGGTTTTGGAAGAGCAAGCGTCGTTGCAAGCTCTGCTCCTTTTACACGGATGTCTTTAAACCAAGTTGGTTCATTGCGTCCATCCGAGAATGCTTGAATTTGTTCTATATCGAACGTTACTTTTGTCTCGATTGACATACATATCCACCCTTTACTGTTGATTCGTTCATTCGCTATTGTACTTGAACGTTATGTTACACGTGAATTAAGCTTCTTGGTTTACACGCTCGTCTTCAATGCCAAGTTCTTCTTTAATCCAGTCGTAACCTTCTGCTTCAAGACGCTTAGCTAATTCAGAACCACCAGACTTCACAATACGTCCTTGCATCATTACGTGTACTTTATCAGGCGTGATGTAGTCAAGTAGACGTTGGTAGTGAGTGATGATTAGGCAACCAAACTCAGAGCTACGCATCGCATTAATACCTTTTGATACAACTTTAAGTGCATCGATATCTAAACCTGAATCAATTTCATCAAGGACCGCAAGCTTTGGCTCAAGCATCATTAGTTGAAGAATCTCATTACGTTTTTTCTCTCCGCCTGAGAAGCCTTCATTTAAATAACGTTGTGCAAATTGTTGATCCATTTCAAGAAGATCCATTTTCTCATCTAGTTTACGAATAAACTTCATCAATGAGATTTCGTCACCCTCTTCACGTCCTGCATTGATTGCAGAGCGTAAGAAGTCTGCGTTTGTAATCCCGCTGATTTCTGAAGGATACTGCATAGCTAGGAAAAGACCTGCTTTTGCACGCTCGTCTACTTCCATACTAAGAACATCTTCACCTTTCATCGTGACAGATCCACTTGTGATTTCATATTTAGGGTGACCCATAATAGCTGACGCTAGAGTTGATTTACCTGTTCCGTTTGGTCCCATGATAGCGTGGATTTCTCCACCGTTAACTTCAATACTGAAGCCTTTAAGAATTTCCTTACCTTCAATTGAAACGTGTAAGTTCTCGATCTTTAAGAATGGTACTGACATCTCTATGACCTCCAAATTATCTCGCTTTTTAAAAAAGCACTTTGATTTCGAATTATCTCGAATTATTCTCAATCTATTCTCATTACAATCTTATAACAAATCCAAGATAAGTTCAAGGTAACAAGACTGCTTGAGTATAATCAACCTAAACAACTTACTTCATTATAATACATCTCTCTATACACAAAGAGGGTGGCACCAGTTGACGGCACCCCCCTCTTCTCTTTTCTAAAATAAATATCTTACGCGTGATGTTGATTGAATTCTTTGACCATTTCATTGCAGCGCTTGTATTCCTCGTCGCGAGCTTTCTCAATTTCCATTCTCTTATCGAGATTACGATTATACTCCTGGTAACCTACTCCATGTGCAGAATGCATTGCTTTTTCCATATCGCTCGTATACGCAGCGTCTAATGATTGGATAATGAATCAATCCCTTCTCTTCTGATGGACTAATCATACCATGAACGCTTTAATTGAACAAAGCGCAAAAAAGAGGCTGAGGTTCCTTTATCGGGATTCAGTACACCTATAGTATTGTCAGAAAACTTTACAGTAGAATACCTCTTGATAGCGACGTTTTTCTAGTAGTCCCATATTAATTTTTCGATTTATTTCCATTTCCACCAAGCTCAGTCAATGCTTCTTGAACCAATGTAACAGCTTGACTCATCGCTGCTCCACCACCAAATGCGGCAGTGACACCGACTGCTTCTAAGATCTCTTCTTCTGTACATCCCTGGTCTAGACACCCTTTTGTATGATAAATAATGCAATATTCATCTTGGGAAAACACACTAATTCCTAGTGCAATCATTTGTTTTTCTTTTTGTGTCAGCTTCCCCTTCGCAAAACAAGCCTCAGTAAAGTCATTATATTTTTTCGCGATGTCTGGCATTTTCTCTGCAAAGTGGCCTAAGCCTTCTTTATAATCAAGTAACGCCATTTCAATGGCACCTGATTGTTGTTGCTCTTGATCCATTCCAATTCCCTCCTCGAATTAATTCTAGTTCAAGGGTAGTATCTGTGGATTACTTTTCCTTTATACAAAAAAAGAGCACCACGAAGGTACTCTTTTAAATCAATTATTGGTCGGTTAATGGAATAACCGCTCCATCGTATCGCTCATTGATGAAGTCTTGGATTTGTTGTGATTGAAGAATTTCTTTTAATTTTAGAATTTCAGGACGCTCTTGATCTTCAGAACGGACAACGATTAAGTTTGGTTGAAGAACATCTTCATGCTCAAACGCAATTCCGTATTGATCGATATCTACTCCACCTTCAAGTGCATAGTTCGTATTAATGACAACCGCATCTCCTTCGCCGCTCTCAAATGACGGAGCAAGCATGCGAGCTTCTACTTGAGTTGAACCGAATTGTAGGTCCTTTGGGTTTGAAGAAATATCATCAATTGTTGCTAGTTGACCTTCTTCCACATCAAGTTCGATTAATCCTGCACGTTCAAAAATCGGTAAGATACGTCCATGGTCACTAATCGAGTTGCTCATAATGATGGTTGCACCTTCTGGAAGTTCATCTAAAGTCGCATATTCTTTTGAGTAGACGCCGATTGGCTCTGCATGAACAGCTCCAACGCTCTCAAAATCATAACCATTTTCATCGATTTGCATTGCTAAATATCCAGGTGTTTGGAAGTAGTTTGCATCAATTTCCTCGTCACGTAATGCATGGTTAGGTAAAATGTAATCTTGGAATACTTCGATTTCTAAATCAATGCCTTCTTCAGCAAGTAAGCTTTGCGCTTCTTCAAGAATTTCAGCATGTGGTACGGCAGAAGCCCCAACGACTAATGTCGAGTTTTCTTCACTTGATGACCCACCGTCTACATTTTCTTCTGACGTTTCCTCTTCTGCTCCTCCACAAGCAACGAGTGATACAGATAGTGCTGCAGCTGCAATGACACTTAAAAATTTCTTCATTTTCATTTCTCCCCTTATCGTTTATCTGTTTTATTTGTAAAATAATCACCAAACCATTGGATCAAAAAGACGACCAATAGAATGGCAATCGTTGCTACTAAAGTAATTTGACTGTTGTTGCGCTGGAACCCTTCAAGGTAGGCATAGTGACCAAGTCCACCTGCACCGATCACGCCTGCCATCGCCGTGTAACTGACTAAGGCAATCGCCGTGACTGTGATACCTGAGATTAAAGCTGGCATCGATTCAGGAATCAACACTTTACGAATGATCGTCCAATTGCTCGCGCCCATTGATTGTGACGCTTCGATTACACCTTTATCGATCTCTCTAAGCGCAATTTCTACCATACGAGCATAGAAAGGAGCGGCGCCAATTATTAAAGCTGGTAAAGCCGCGTTAGCCCCCAGCATAGATCCTGTTAATGCTCTAGTGAACGGAATTAATAAGACAATTAAAATAATAAATGGAATAGACCTAAACACATTGACAACAAACCCCGTCACACGGTTCACTAAGTAATTTTCCCACATGTGGCCTTTACTTGTCAGATACAACACTAACCCTAAAATAATACCTATGATGAACGTTGCTAGAACGGAGATGGATGTCATATAAATGGTCTCCACTGTGGCATCCCACAAGCGATCCCATCTTACATCGCCAAGGAATTGATCAGGCATATGTGATCACCTCCACTTCCACTTTTTTCTCTCGGATAAATTCAATCGCACGTTCAATCTCTTGTTTGTCACCATTTAAAGCCACAAACAATGTTCCATATGAACCTTCATGAATTTTTGTAATCTTCCCTTGTACAATGTTTACTTCAATATCAAACGTACGAATAATTTGAGTGATAAGCGGACTTTCTGTTTCTTCCCCGACAAACGTCAGTTGAACAATCTGACCTTCAGGATAATCAACTAACATTTGCTTACTAGCATCCGTTGTTTCTTCTGGCTCGGTAATTTGTTTAACGAATTCTTTCGTCATTTGTTCTTTTGGTTTTCGGAACACCTCTAAGACAGGCCCTTGTTCAACCACTTTCCCCGCATCCATCACAGCTACTTGATGACAAATCTTTCGAATCACATGCATCTCATGCGTAATCAAGACAATCGTGAGCCCTAACTTCTTGTTAATGTCTACGAGTAAGTCGAGAATCGAATCGGTCGTTTTCGGGTCTAGTGCTGAAGTTGCTTCATCACATAATAAAACTTTCGGATTGTTTGCAAGAGCACGAGCAATTCCTACTCGCTGCTTTTGCCCCCCACTTAACTGAGACGGATAACTCTCTCCGCGACCTTCTAATCCTACAAGCTCAATCAGTTCGTTCACTCGCGTCTCTCGATCTTTTTTTGCAACTCCTGCAATTTCAAGCGGGAATGCAATGTTTTCACGAACCGTGCGTGACCACAGAAGATTAAAGTGCTGAAAAATCATTCCGATTTCCTGGCGAGCTTTACGTAACTCTTTCGTTGACAAGGTCGACAACTGTTTTCCTGCGACAATGACATCTCCTTCTGTTGGACGTTCTAGCATATTTAACATACGAATTAACGTACTTTTACCTGCTCCACTATAGCCAATCACACCAAAAATTTCGCCTTCCCCAATCGTCAGATCGACTCCATCAACAGCGTGCACAGGGCCATTCCTTGTTTCGAATCGTTTACGAATCGCTCGTAACGAGATCATATGAATCCCCACTTTCTTTCTTGTCTAGCATCTTCACCCAAATACCGCACTAAAGGGTTGAAAGTGTACATTGCTAACACTTTTATTGATTACGTGACAACTATTCAAAATAGAAAAAACCTTTCTGCATAAAGATGAGCAGAAAGGTTTGTGTTCAATATACCTTCTCATCTATCAAAGCATACGCTCTGCAGGAATTAGCACCTTCTAAATCTTGTTAGATTTAGTGGTTGCTGGGTTTCATCGGGCCAGTCCCTCCACCTCTCTTGATAAGAGATTATACAGTTGTCCGTTCGTTTTTTTCATGAGTGAATCATAGCATGAGTCTATTTTTTCTGTCAACATTTTTAAACAGAAATATTCTCAGAAGATTTATCCGAAGGCTTTCTCTCTCGAAACACCACATAAAAATAGATCGCCCCAATCAAATAAAGAGTGGCTGTAATCGTGAACACATAGGCATAGCCATAGTAGGAACCGTAGACCATCACCAATGTGGTCGATACAGGCCCCATAACCGCCCAACCAAGCTGAAAGACCATTTGACCAACTGAATTCGCCAAGCCTTTCATCGAATCATCTACTTTTCTCATCATAAGTGCCATTTGAATAGGGTTTCCTGCATTCATTAACGCTTGCCTAAATAAGAAGCCAATCACCGCGACCCATAAGACCTCTGTGTAAGCCGTGAGGAGGAGAAAAGGCAAGGAGGCGAGCTGTAAATAGACGACAGCTCTTACTTCCCCCACCTTCCGGACAACTGTAGGACCAATCATCAACGCGACCGCTGTCATCGCCTGACCAAGTGAGAGGATAATCCCAACTAAAGAATAACTAACATCAAAACGATCGGTAAAATACAGATTTAAATAAGGAATGACAAGACCAGAACCAAAGCCAATTAATAAGTTAGCGACAGCGAATAAGCCAATCACTTTTAAGCTAGAACGATGAGTCGTCAGCAACTTGCCTATAGAACTAATCCCTGTTTTTTCTTTTTTTATTTTTCGTTCTTCTTGAATTTTTAAAATGGGTAGTAACGCAAGAAAGAATAAACATGCTCCAATTAGCAAAACGATTCGAACACTTGTGAGCATCGTAAGCCCGAAGACCGCATGCAAGAGATCTGACATCGTTCCACCGAGTACATTCCCGATAACATTAGCGACCATGATTAAGGCAAAATTAAAACTAAATAAGTGGACACGCTCCTTTTCTGTCGAGTTTTCAGCAAGTAAAGGAATCGAAGATACTTGAATAAAAGCCATAAATAAACCAGTCATAAAAGCAGTCATTAATAACAACACTTCTGTTGTTACTATTCCACGAAGCATCAAACTAACTGCAGCAAACAATGCACCGAGAAGAATGACTTTTTTCCGTCCTACTTTATCACTGAGAATTCCAGCGGGTAATAGCGCAAGGGCACTTGCTGTTGCTTGCATCGCGATTACTTTCCCATTCACCGCGTCAACATAGCCCAACTCACGTATGTAATAATTATAAATGACCATAAAGATACCCATGCCAATATTAGCGAGTATCGAAGCAAGTAAAAACAAGCGAACATTGCGATTATAGGACGTAAGTTGTCCTGTCCAATCCTTAATGAGCTGCGTCATCAGCGACCATCACCTTCTTTTTATTTCGAACCCCTAAATAATAATAAGGTATTTTCAGAAAAATAAAAAGCCTTTCGTCAAAGTTTTCTGACGAAAGGTTACATGTCTATCGGTTAGCACCAGCCCTCTTTACAACTGTCGACAAAGGACGTTACTTGATTAGGGTCTTTGTTTTCATAACGATAAATTTTGTCATCCTCAAACACATAGCCTGCACTCATCGTATGTTGCAAGCCCGTAGCTGTTTCAATCACTTGACCGACGTGATGATCGTCAACATACAGGTTCATATTACCATTTTCATATTTGCCTTTCACTTGACTCGTCACATCTGCTTTAATTAGATCCATACCTCATCCCTCCAAACGTATGGTGTAGGTATAGTGTTCGCTCTACCCATGCTTTTAACCGAGGGAAAAGAAAGAGAAGGAGGGAATTCCCTCCTTCTCTACGTTACATTAATCTTCACTAATCATTTCAGCATAGTCTTTATCAGACATTAGCTTGTCCACTTGTGATTTGTCAGACGGTTCAACAACAATCATCCATGCTTTCTCATATGGTGATTCGTTTACAAATTCAGGAGAATCATCAAGCTCTTCATTAATTTCAACGACTTTACCGCTAATTGGTGCATAAAGTTCTGATACAGTTTTAACCGACTCTACGCTTCCGAAAGGTTCGTCAGCTTCAATGTCATCTCCAACTTCTGGAAGCTCAACGAATACGATGTCTCCTAGCTCTGATTGAGCAAAGTGTGTAATACCGATACGGACTTTCTCTCCTTCAACTTTTACCCACTCATGTTCTTCTGAATACTTCAGTTCTTTTGGTAAATTTGTGCTCATTTGAAAATCCCTCCATCAATTTGGTACATTCTCACATTATTATACCTTTTTTCAGTCATAAACTAAACGTTTACGCCAAACATTTCATGCATATCCTTATTTCCATGTTTGTTCGAACTGATCTTCTTTAAATCCAACCGTAACTTGATTGCCATCGGTTGTGATCGGACGCTTGATCAACATGCCATCAGAAGCTAATAATTCAAGCTTCTCATCTTCTGACATATCGCCGAGCTTATCCTTTAAACCTAATTCACGATATTTTTGTCCACTCGTATTAAAGAATTTCTTTAACTCGAGGCCACTCTTTTTGTAAAGAGCTTCTAATTCAACTTTTGATGGGGGTTCTTCAACGATATGTATGTCTTTAATCTCGGCACCATGTTCCTCTAACCATTTTTTTGCTTTGCGACACGTTCCACATTTCGGATAGTGATAAAAAGTGACTAACATGCGAAAACACTCCTCTCCCATTATATGAAACAACGTCATTATTACTTATTTTTCTGATTTCGACAACTAATATGCTCGTTCTCTTCGGTCGCGCTTTCCCACATTTTTTGAATGGCCTCTTGCGTCGAATCACCTGAAAGCTCTAAGGAAAATTCTTCTACGCCTGTTAGTGGACCTGTATACTCAATTTTTGGTTGCTTCTTCATGTTTGTTCCTCCTCCGTTCCTTCATGGATGATCATAGGATGCGTTGTTTTTTGGGAACCATTCATACAATGACAAAGAAGCCCTATAAATAGGACTTCTTTGTACTAGAGAGGAGAATGCTTCATAAGAAAGGAGGTATATAATTTTTGGGGCATATTGCCCCAAAATTAAGTAACAAAATTATACGACGTAACGCTCTTCTTTTAGAACTTCAGCAGCAATTTCACGCTTAACTGTAATCACATTAATTGGCGTATGACGCGTTAATTTGCGTAGGATGGAAAGCATCGTACGAAGTGTATCTCCACTTTCCATAGCCACTAATGACTCTTTCGCATGTGCTTCGATGCGGTTAAACGCTTCTTGGCAGTATACTTGAGTCATACGAAGTTTTTGTGCAGCTTTATCTGCACCAGATTTGTTCATTTGCTTTTCTGTACGTAAGATGACAGACTCCATATTAAAGACCTCACTTACGATATCAGCAACGTTTGATAGAAGCTCTTGCTCGTGTTGAAGCTTCTCACCATATTTCTGAGCACCTGTTCCAGCAACCATTAGGAAGATCTTCTTCGCCATACCAAGCAAGTATTTTTCTTGCTCAAGTGGCTCATCACCAATTTCTTGTGGCATCATCATCATAAGCTCTTCTTGTAATGCTGTTGCTTTTTGAAGAAGTGGAAGTTCACCCTTCATTGCTTTACGCATGATCGTGCCAGGAACAAGAAGGCGGTTAATCTCATTTGTTCCTTCAAAGATACGGTTAATACGTGAGTCACGGTAGATGCGCTCTACTTCATATTCAGCCATGAAACCATAGCCACCATGAATTTGAACGGCTTCATCCGCTACATAATCAAGCGTTTCAGAACCTGAAACTTTATTTAATGAACACTCAATAGCATATTCAGCAATGGCATTCGCTACCGCACGGCCGTCTTTTTGCTCTTCTTCTGATAAGCCACCAAGACGCTCTTCAAACAATCCACCTGTACGGTAAATTGAGCTTTCAGAAGCAAATGTAGTAGTAGCCATGTTTGCAAGCTTCTCTTGGATTAATGTGAACTTACCAATTGGCATTTTGAATTGCTTACGCTCGTTAGCATATTTAGCAGCTAGTTCAAGCGCACGCTTAGAACTACCAACACAACCTATTCCAAGCTTGTAACGACCCACGTTTAAGATGTTAAAAGCAATAACGTGACCTTTACCGATCTCACCTAACACATTTTCTTTTGGTACTAAAGCATCTTCTAAAATAAGTGTACGAGTAGAAGAGCCTTTGATTCCCATCTTCTTTTCTTCTGGACCAGTTGATACGCCTTCGTAGTCTTTTTCTACGATAAATGCCGTAAACTTCTCTCCATCAATTTTTGCATACACAACGAACACATCAGCAAAAGCAGAGTTTGTAATCCATTGTTTTTCACCATTTAGTACATAATGCGTTCCAGCTTCATTTAGAACAGCTGTCGCTTTTGCACCTAAGGCATCAGACCCTGAACTTGGCTCCGTTAGTGCATATGCTGCAATACGCTCACCTGAAGCAAGATCTGGAAGGTACTGAGATTTTTGCTCATGGTTACCAAAGAAGACGATTGGAAGAGATCCAATCCCTACATGTGCTCCGTGGCTTAATCCAAATGCACCACCACGAACAAATTTCTCTGAAATAAGTGATGAACTAATTTTATCAAGTCCAAGTCCACCGTATTCTTCAGGAACATCTGCACCAAGAAGACCGAGATCTCCGGCTTTCTTTAACAATTTCACTGTATAGTCAAATTCATGGTTTTCGATTTTCTCAAGGACAGGAACAACTTCTTTAATAGCAAATTCTTCTGTCGTGCGTCCGATCATTACTTGTTCATCTGTGAAATCTTCTGGAGTAAAGATTCTATCTGCTTCAATATCCTCTACTAAGAAACTTCCGCCTTTTACTACGCGTTCTGCCGTATTACTCATCATATTTCCCCCTTATAATTGGTTGATTCTTCGTTCCATTTAACCGATTAATTCAAACACACCTGCCGCACCCATACCGCCACCGATACACATTGTTACAACTCCAAATTGCTCTCCACGACGCTTCATTTCATGCATAAGGGAAAGTGTCAGCTTTGTACCTGAACATCCAAGTGGGTGACCAAGTGCAATCGCTCCACCGTTCACATTGACTTTATCGACATCTAATTCAAGGTGACGGATGACTTGAAGAGATTGAGAAGCAAACGCTTCATTTAACTCAAACAACCCAATATCAGATAGATCAAGACCTGCTAATTTAAGTGCTTTTGGAATCGCCTCGATCGGTCCAATTCCCATAATTTCTGGAGCTACACCAGCAACAGCAAAGCTACGGAATTTCAAAAGTGGCGTTAGGCCTGTTGCCTCTGCTTCCTCGCGATCCATTAAAAGTACAGATGCTGCTCCGTCACTCATTTGTGAAGAGTTACCAGCCGTTACCGAACCTTTAGGGTGGAATGCTGGGCGAAGTCTTGCTAACCCTTCGATCGTTGTATCCGTACGAACACCTTCGTCCGTATCAAACACGATTTTCTTTTCTTTTAACTTGTTGTCTGCACCAACTGAACGGAGCGTCACATCAACAGGAACGATTTCATCAGCAAATCTCTTTGCCTCTATCGCTGCCGCTGCACGTTTATGACTTTCTACGGCGAAAGCATCTTGCTCCTCGCGGCTAATACCAAAGCGATTCGCAACTTCTTCTGCTGTATAGCCCATTCCCATATAGTATTCTGGTTGTTCTTCTACGAGCGTTGGGTTCGGAGCAATGACATGTCCTCCCATTGGAATCATGCTCATCGACTCCGCTCCACCTGCAATGACTGCTTTTGAATGCCCAAGCATAATACGCTCGGCCCCATAAGCGATACTTTGAAGACCGGATGAACAATAACGGTTAATTGTAATGGCTGGGACCGTATTCGGTAACCCAGCAAGAGCTGAGATGCTTCTAGCCACGTTCATTCCTTGTTCTGCTTCTGGCATTGAACAACCAATGATCACATCATCAATCATAGATGGATCAAATCCTTCAGCACGTCTCAATGTTTCTTTAATCGTAAGTGCCCCTAGATCATCTGGTCTCACATTTGCTAACGTCCCACGTTTTGCTTTTCCGACTGGCGTACGAGCACCAGCAACGATTACTGCTTCTCTCATTGTCGTATCCCTCCTACCTGTTTGAATTAGTTACGTAATGGCTTTCCTTTTGTCAGCATGTACTGCATACGTTGTTGTGATTTCGGTTCACTAACAAGGCTTAAGAACGCCTCACGCTCTAAATCAAGCAAGTATTGTTCATCAACAAGTGATCCTTTAGGAACTCGGCCACCTGCGATCACAAACGCAAGTTTTTCAGCAATTTTTAAGTCATGATCAGAAATCATGCCACCGAATTTCATTGTTTTTGCTCCAAGTAATAACGTTGCATAACCCGTTTCACCAACTACAGGAATCTTCTTACGCTCAGGCGGGCGGTAACCTGATGCCTCAAGATGAAGTACTTGCTCTTTGGCACGATGAATCACATGTTCACCATTGATAACAACCCCATCACGTTCGCTTAAGAATCCATTCTCTCTTGCTTCATGAGCCGATGTTGCAACTTTCGCCATGGCGATCGTTTCGAATGTTTTATTTGCTACAGCTTGAAGGTCAATTTGAGCTCCTTGTGGTAAACCTTCTAAGTTACGAAGGTACAATTCTTTGTTACCTCCACCACCAGGAATCAATCCAACACCTACTTCTACAAGTCCCATATACGTCTCATGTGCCGCTTGAATGCTTGCAGAAGGAAGACAAATTTCGGCTCCTCCACCAAGAGTCATACCAAACGGACCTGTCACGATCGGTTTAGCAGAATAACGAACATTCGCCATCGCTTGTTGGAACTGACGGACAACGAGATCGACTTCAAAGAAGTTATCATCTTGTGCTTCCATTAAGATCATCATTAAGTTCGCACCGACGCAGAAGTTCTTACCTTGGTTGCTTATAACAAGACCTTTGAAGTTTTTCTCAACTTCTTCGATCGATTTATTGAGCATTTGAATAACATCAAGACCAATTGAATTACTTGGCGAATGGAACTCTAGTAAAGCTACATCATCCCCAATATCAATGAGTGACGCCCCGCTATTTTTCATAACCACACGATCTGGCTTAAGTGACTTTAAGTGAATCGACTTTGGATTTACTTCTGTCGACTGGTACTTACCTTCATGGTAGAAGCTCGAGCCTTGATAGAACGTCTCATGTCCAGTGGAGATCATTTCGCGAACCCAACCAGGGACATTCTCGCCTTCTGCTTCCATGCGCTCAATTGATTTAGCCACACCTAGTGCGTCCCACATTTCAAATGGACCTAAATCCCATCCGAAGCCCCAACGCATCGCTTCGTCGACTGCTTTGATGTCGTTAGCAATTTCGTAGGTTTTTGCGGCTGAATAAAGTAGAACTGGTTTCACTAAATTCCAAACAAGTTGACCTGCACGATCATCAGCATAAGCGAGTGCTTTCAGCTTATCGCCAGGTTTCTTTGCTTGCTTCGCTTGTTCTGTCGATGCAGAGCGTAGTTTTTTGCGCTCTTGGTATTCAAGAGTCGTTGGATTAAGTTCTAAAATTTCATTGCCTTTTTCCGTGCGTTTTTTCATGAAGAATCCTTGGCCACTTTTGCTTCCGAGCCAGCCCTTTTCCTTCATCTCTTTCATAAAGGCTGGAGGATCAAAGACATCTTTCTCAGCTCCATCAACTTCGTCGTATACATTCTTTGCTACGTGTAAGAATGTATCTAGTCCTACAACATCAAGCGTGCGGAATGTTGCACTCTTTGGACGTCCGATTAGTGGGCCTGTTACCGAATCAATTTCGCCAACTGAGAATTCTCCCTTTAACATTTCATTAGCTGTGACGAGGAGACCGTATGTCCCAATGCGATTTGCAATAAAGTTTGGTGTGTCTTTTCCTTCGACTACCCCTTTACCGAGTACATCCTCAGCAAACGCTTTCACAAATGAAAGTACGTTCTCATCTGTTTTGGCTGTAGGAATCACCTCAAGTAATTTCAAGTAGCGCGGTGGGTTAAAGAAATGCGTCCCAAGGAAATGTGCTTGGAAATCTTCTGAGCGACCCTCTGCCATTGCATCAATAGAAATACCTGATGTATTTGAGCTAATGATTGTACCTGGTTTACGTACCGCATCGATCTTTTCAAATAATTGACGTTTAATATCTAAATTTTCTACAACCACTTCAATAATCCAGTCTACTTCGCTTAGGCGCTCGAGATCGTCCTCTAAGTTTCCAGCTTCAATATATGTAGCTTTCGACTTTGTAGCAAGTGGTGCTGGTTTTTGTTTGGCAAGACGCTTAATCGACTCTGTACTAATACGGTTGCGAACAGCTTTACTTTCTAATGTAAGCCCTTTTGCTTCTTCAGCAGGCGTTAATTCTTTTGGAACAATGTCTAATAATAATGAAGGTATACCGATATTGGCAAGATGGGCCGCAATTCCTGATCCCATAACTCCCGATCCAATTACCGCAGCTTTTTTAATTTGTCTGGTCATCGTTCTCCCCCTCGATCTGCTTAGTATTGATGTGTTCGTTCATCCAACTCATTCATTGTGGACATGGCCATTTGTCCAAGCCTTAACTTATATATGATTACTGCTCACTCGTTATGTCATTTTTCTTCCGAATGAATACTCATTCATTATTTGATCAAAAAAAAGGACACGAGCAATTTGTCGTAACTTCTATTCTTACTATAAATGAATTAGAACAGAGATGCAATACATAATTCTGAAAATTATCATCTTTCTCTTTATTTAAATAAACATTTGTTTAACTTTACATTTTCCATTGTTTTGTAAACCCTCCTAGTTGTTCATGGGATATTTCGACGCCTTAACTCGCACACTAATCATGTATCTGTTGATGTCGATACACCGCAGTCGATTAAAAGGAGGTTTACTTATGCAACAACAACCAATCCAACAATCAAGTCAGTCAGAACAAACGGGTCAAATTCCTTATCAAGAGCCACCCAAAATGATCACAACAAAAGATCATCTTTACTTAAATGATATGCTTTCATGGAACTTACTTGCTATGAAAAAAGCCCATTTTTTCGCCCAACAATGCCAAGACCAAGAAATTAAACAAGCGATTGAGAAAGCGGGCATGATGCATCAACAGCATTATGAAACGATTTTGTCGCACTTACAACCGAATCAACAACAACAAACTATGCCAATGCAATAGGAGGGTCACCTAATGAACCAGCAAAGCAAAATTCAAAACCCAGAATTGCAAGTGCCGAAAACACCTCAAATGTCTGAGCGTGATTTTATTAATGACATGCTTGCAACCGAAAAATATATGACGTCTTCATATAACGTCGCTTTAAACGAGGCGAGTCACGAACAGTTATATCAAGACATCTCAACGATCTGCAATCAATCACAAGACTGTCAACGTGATTTATATGATGTGATGTTCCGTAAAGGATTTTACGGGCTTGAAGCCGAAAGCCCTCAAAAAATGCAACAAAGCCATCAACAATTCCAAGGGTATACCAATCAATTCCCCTACAACAACGGAACGAGTCAACCGTCTATGAATTAATTTTCGAATTGGGCACAGTACATTATCTGTGCCCTTTTTTGTTTCATTCATTATAAATCCCTCGAACAAATGTTTAGTATCATCTCAGTCGGGAACACATTCTCTATACACCAACACAATACATTTTATTCAGGAGGTTTTATCATGAACGAGTCAAAAATGGAAAAAGAAGTTCAACAAGCTATTCCTGAGAAAAACGAGGAAATCTTAGAAAACTTCGAGAAGTTTAAAGATTACTTAGGTGACAAAGTAGCAAAAGGTGAAAAATTAGGTTTAGGGGAAGAGACTTTAGCAAAATACGCTGAAACAGTAGGCGATTATCTAGCTTCGAAAGTCGAACCTAGAAACCGCGAGGAAAAATTATTACAAGAACTATGGAAGCTCGGTGATCAAGATCAACGACATGCCTTAGCACATATGCTTGTTAGACTTGCTCAAACAACGAATAAATAATAGCCAAGCCCTTTACAGCTGTGAAGGGCTTTTTCATTTGATCAATTCTTTCGAAATAATCCATCCATACTTCTCCTATTTAACAACCTGCTTGCTTCTTATAATGGATAAGGGAATAATACATAGTTAGATGTGCGAACAGTTGTATCAATCAATTTTAGCAAACAGTCCAATTTTATTATTTATGCATCTTTGTCTTCAAAGGCTTAATTTTAAACTAGAAAACTTATCTGCACCAAAACCAACTATAGCCGATTAACATTTATAAAATGGCAAAATTACGTTATCAGTAACCAAATCACAGTCCCTCATACGAACGATTTTGTTTAATATCCTAAGCACTGAAAAAGGCTACCCAGTTCGGGCAGCCCTTTTTTGCGTTAGCAAGATGTGCGAAACTTTGCAAACTAAAAAACATTTGACAAATATTAATCACCGTTATATGGTTAGTTGCATAAGTAATGAACCAAGGAGGTTATAATGAATCGTTTTGATGACAGCAGGCCAATCTTCATACAAGTCGCCGAACAAATTTCCGACAACATCATCCATGATGACCTGCCAGAAGGTGCTCAAGTTCCATCTACCAATCAATTTGCTAAGCATTATCAAATTAATCCTGCTACAGCAGCTAAGGGAATTAATCTGTTAGTGGACCAAGGAATTCTCTTTAAGCGAAGGGGTGTTGGCATGTTTGTAGCTGAAGGGGCACGTGAGAAGCTGTTAGAGGAAAGACGTCAGAAGTTTCAACAAGACTTTATTGTTCCTCTCCTTCATGAAGCAGAAAAACTCCGGTTACCTAAAGAAGCGTTACTTGAAATGATCAAAAAAGGAGGAAATGAACAATGACATTAACGATTGAAGTGAAGAACGTCTCGAAAATTTTCAAACGTGAATCTATTATCGATGGCCTCTCTTGTTCTTTTCAAAGTGAAACAATTTACGGATTACTCGGTAGAAATGGTGCGGGGAAAACGACCTTAATGAAGCTTATCACTGGGCAGTCCCTCCCTTCTCATGGAGAAATCCTTATTAACGGGGAATCCCCATTTAATAATCAAAACATCCAATCTCAACTTTGCTTCATTAAAGAAAGTGAAAATTTCAAGGCTTCCATGAAAATAAAAGACATTGTTAAAATCGCACCCGCTTACTATCCACACCTCGACCAAGAATTTGCCCTTCAACTCATCGCCGAATTTAACTTGCCATTAAATAAAAAGGTGAGCCAATTATCAAAAGGAATGATCTCAGCTCTTGGCGTATCCATTGGCATTGCCAGTCGCGCGCCATTAACTATTTTTGATGAGCCTTATATCGGAATGGATGCGGCTGCTAGGCAACGATTTTATGAATTTTTACTCGATGACTATAGTGAACACCCTCGAACGATTATTATCTCGACTCACTTAATTGATGAAATAAGCAATCTTTTCCAAGACGTCTACTTGATGAAAAACGGGCAACTGTCCATGCAGGAAAGTGTCGAAGTCTTACGAGAAAAAGCATTTATACTCAAAGGTCCTAAAAACGAGATTAAGCCCTTACTCAAACAAGTCACCGTATTAGAAGAGACAAATTTCTTAGGGGAGTATACAGTAACCGTCCTTGATGATCATTCCATTCTCATTCACTTACCACCATCGGTCGAAAAGCACCCCGTCACTTTGCAACAACTCATGGTGTTAGTAACAAAAGACCAAAAGGAGGCACATGCATGAACCAGTTTAGCGCACAAAGTACAATGATTTTGTCAGATTTAAAGAAGAGTATTCTCATTTTCTGGGCGATCCTAACCGCGTTTGTTGTCTTCTTCTTTGGGTTAGTTGTTTTCATTGATATTCCTACGATGTATGTGATGACGGCTCCACCTATGTATGTGTTCATCGCCATTTTCGGGTACCGGTTAATTAGTAGTGGCGATTTAGCTTATGTTATCCATCTCGGATCGACTAGAGGGATGTTTGTTTTATCGACGGCTCTCTTGATGCTACTACTGAGCTTCGCCTTCTCTATGTTTCATAGGATCTACTTACTCATCATAGCAGCGATTCAACCAGTCATCACATCCAATGATATTTCCTTCTTTCATTGGAGCGACCTCGTGAATGTCGATAACGCTTTTGCCTTAAACTTTTTAGCAGATGGGTTAATTATGTGTGCGATTGGGATGTTCTTATTCTTCCTGTCATCGCTACAATTTCGCTTTGGACAATGGGCGACGCTTTCGGTTGTCGGGGGAATTGTTCTCTATTTATTCATTCCAGCTGTCCATACACCAATAGGCGATTGGCTATTAAACCTTCCGTCGAACGAACGATTTATGACTGACATTCTCTACCTCATCCCTGTAACCCTCTTGTTCGTTGGACTTAGTTACGCTACGTTAAGAAGAGCATCGATTTAAGAGAGGTTGAGGCTGTGGCATAAAAAATTGTTTAACTGAGAATCCAAATAGTGCACAAACTTAGCGGATGAAATATACGTAGACTCCTGCGGGATGTAAAGCAACGGTGAGACCCCACAGTGCGGAGCACGAGGAGGCTCACCAGCTTCCCGCGGAAAGCGGAGTATATTTCAGGAGCGGCTTTATTGCACATTTATTATGTGTTCGGACTCTTACTGGTTAAAATACTTTCGTCCCAGCCTCCCTTTCTTTTTCATAAGCCACTTGGCCACGACAGACGGTTAAAACAACATGAAGATCTTTGTCTAGCACAACAAAATCGGCGTCTTTTCCAACCGCAATACTCCCTTTTCGGTCATCGACTCCGAGACGAATCGCTGCATTCATTGACGTCATTTTGATGAGATCTTCCATTTTAATCGACAGTGTCTCAGATACATTCCGAAGCGCCTGATCCATACTGAGCATACTACCTGCAAGCGTCCCGTCGGCTAAAGTCGCCTTTTCACTTACAACGTTGACAGATTGCCCACCTAACTCGTATGTCCCTTCAGGTAATTGTTTCGCACGTATTCCATCAGAGATCAAGATGATCCGATCACTCGTTTTCTGCTTATAAATGAGCGAAAATAATTCAGGTCTGACATGGATGCCATCTGCGATTAACTCTACGAACAATTGCTCTTTCATTAAAGCAGCCCCCGTTACTCCCGGCTCACGATGATGCATGCCCCTCATCCCATTAAATAAATGAGTGACATGAGATGCTCCAGCTTGTATAGCCTGCTCAACCTCGGCATATGTAGCGTCCGAATGACCTATTGAAACAATCACACCTAACTTACTTATTTCTTGTACAAACTTGAGACCATTCTCTTCCTCTGGTGCTACCGTTACCACTTTGATCTGTTCATCAGCTAGACGTTGCCACCTTTTAAACAGCTCTATATTTGGAGTTTGAATATAGTTTTTAGGCTGGGCACCGGGGTGTTTTGGTGAAATAAAAGGACCCTCTAAATGAATTCCCAACACTTCACCTTGATCTGCTTGTTGAGGACTCTTCATGTAGGAGGCAACATTTTGTAGAGCTTGTTCGATTAATCGGTTGGACTGGGTGATTGTTGTTGGTAAGAAACTTGTCACGCCTTCTTTAGGCAAGGCTTTTGCCATGACGTTTATAGCTTCTCTAGTTGCGTCCATGGTGTCAGCTCCTGCTACACCATGCGTATGGATATCAATCATTCCCGGAAGGAGATGATGCTGCTCTTGGAAGGCAATCGAGTCTTGAAGTTCTTCGGAGGGAAGCTCACTTTGTTGCCCCAACTCTACAATCGCTCCATCTGAAATCTTTAAATATCCCTTTGCAATCATTGACGTTTCTGTATGGATGCAGACATTTGTTACATACCAATCCACTTCTATCCCTCCTTATAAGACCACTTCTATACTGTACCCTTAGCTTACCGCATTTTACCGTAAAAAGAGTAACCTCTATCATCTGAGACTACTCATGTTAACTATAGCTTTTTTTGATCAAGAGCTTCTGTATGCTTTTCAAGTTCTTTACTTAAATCAGTCAATGCTTTTGCAATGGTATTCAAACTTTGTATTGAAGCTAGTTGTTGTTCAGATGCACCAGCAATATTTTCATTACTAGCGTAAGCAAGTCACATCCTCTTAAATTCAAGATAAATCGTTTGACAATTCTTCAACTATTACACTCGCTCTTATCGTTGTAATACCACCCATGAATAACTCTACCTCATTACCAAATACTATAAATGATCAAAATTGTTAGGAGTGAGTTAGTACATGAAAGCAGTAACCTATCAAGGAAACCACCATGTTGAAGTAAAAGAAGTTCCGGATGCTAAGCTTGAAAAGAAAGACGATGTGATTGTGCGGATTACCTCTACAGCCATTTGTGGGTCTGACCTTCATTTGTATCAAGGAAATATGCCTCTTCCAAAAGGATATATAATCGGTCATGAACCGATGGGCATTGTTGAAGAAGTTGGTCCTGATGTAGAAAGGGTTAAAAAAGGAGATCGTGTTGTGATTCCGTTTAATGTATCATGCGGAGAATGTATGTATTGTCAACACGATTTAACGAGCCAATGTGATAACTCGAACCCGCATTATGATTCAGGAGGCTATTTTGGTTTCACTGAAAAATTTGGGAACCATCCAGGTGGACAAGCTGAATACTTAAAAGTGCCCTTTGGAAATTACACGCCATTTGTTATCCCTGAATCATGTGAGCTTGAGGATGAATCGTTATTATTTTTAAGCGATGTTCTCCCTACTGCCTATTGGAGTGTTATTCACGCAGGCGTAAAAAAGGGAGATACCGTGATCGTCTTAGGCTGTGGCCCTGTTGGATTAATGACTCAAAAATTTGCTTGGATGCACGGAGCAAAGAGAGTGATTGCGGTTGATTACCTCGATTACCGATTACGTCGAGCTAAAGACATGAACCAAGTTGAAGTCTTTGATTTTACAGCCTTTGAGGATATGGGTGAACACTTAAAAGAAATCACTCATGGGGGAGCGGATGTCGTTATTGATTGTGTTGGAATGGACGGAAAGAAATCGCCATTAGAATTTATTGAACAAAAATTAAAACTTCAAGGGGGCACCCTTGGCCCTATTCAAATAGCAACTAAAGCCGTTCGAAAAGCAGGAACGGTTCAAATTACTGGCATGTATGGAAGCCTCTATAACTCTTTTCCTCTAGGCGCATTTTTTGCACGGAACATCACCCTTAAAATGGGGCAAGCACCTGTCATTCCTTTTATGCCACTTTTGCTAGAAAAAATAATTAATAAGGAATTTGACCCAAAAGAAATTATTACGCATGCCCTCCCCCTTCAAGATGCAAATAAAGGGTATGAGTTGTTTAATAATCATGAAGATGACTGTATCAAAGTCATATTAAAGCCGTAGATACAAGCAAAAACGCTCTCCGATTAGGAAGAGCGTTTTGCTGCTTTGTTATTTGGTTGAAGGTCAACCGGGATGACCGCATCATAAATGTCTTTTTCTAACTCTGCACGATATTGGGAATGTTCTTGCTCCGTCCAGGCTAGTTCATTATTCATGTAAGCTAAGATTTGTTCTTTCCATGTACGTACCCATGCTATATCAAAGTAAAGTGCCCCAGTTCTACGGATGAAGAAATCACTTGGTTTGACCGTCATTTCCTCATGAATGGCGTAGTTGACCTTTGCATAAACATCACGACTGAGATTCGTACTTTTTTCCATATCGAATGCCTTCGCATAATGGAATAGTTTATCAACGTTCGATCCGTACATCGCTGCTAGCTTACGTCCTTCTTCTTTCGTAAGACCGTATTGTGGGGCTTCTTCTGCTTTTGTTTCAATGAATGGCTCTAATCCCTTTGATCCGCCAACATCTCCACCTGAAATCGGAAAAGTCTTTGTTTGAGAATCACTGAATACTTTATATTGCTCTTCTTTAAAACGTTTTGCGATTAAGTTAACCACCGAATCCGCCATTTTACGGTACCCTGTTAACTTACCACCAGCCATCGTTAGAAGGCCACTCTCTCCTTCCCAAATCTCATCTTTTCTTGAGATTTCTGAAGGGTCTTTTCCTTTTTCATAAATAAGCGGACGGACACCTGCCCAGCTTGATTCCACATCATCTTCTGTTACTAATACTTCAGGGAACATGTAGTGAATCGCATTTAGAATGTATGCACGATCCTCTGAAGTCATTTTCGGATGAGCAAGGTCTTGATCAAAGAATGTATCGGTTGTTCCCACGTATGTTTTTCCGTCACGAGGAATTGCAAACACCATACGTTTATCTGGTGTATCAAAATAAATGGCCTGACGTAGTGGGAATACGGATTGATCAATAACCAGGTGAACCCCTTTTGTAAGACGTAATTGTTTATTTGTCTTCGAGTAATCCTTCTCAATCAGCTGATCAACCCAAGGCCCTGCAGCATTAATGACTTTACGTGCGTGAAGATGATAGGTTTTGTTTGTTAGGCAATCACCTGCAACAATACCAGAAACCTTTTTATTTTCGTCATATAAAAACTCTTCTGCTTTTGTGTAGTTAATAATATCAGCACCATGTTCGGCTGCTGCTTTGATCACTTCAATTGTTAACCTAGCATCATCTGTACGATACTCAACATAGTACCCACCGCCTGTTAAACCATCTTTTTTAACAAGTGGTTCTTTTTCAGATGCTTCATTGGCCGATAGCATTTGACGACGCTCAGCTCTTTTTACACCTGCCAATAGATCATACACGTATAACCCAAGAGAAGCACTGCGCTTTCCGAATGTTCCGCCCTTATGCATCGGAAGCATCATCCATTCTGGTGTCGTCACATGAGGACCATTTTCGTACACAATCGCACGCTCTTTCCCAACTTCGGCTACCATACCGACTTGGAATTGTTTTAAATAACGTAAGCCTCCATGAACAAGCTTAGTTGATCGACTCGATGTTCCAGCTGCAAAGTCTTGCATATCTATTAGCGCGACCTTCATACCACGCAATGTTGCATCAAGCGCAATACCAGCACCTGTAATCCCTCCGCCAATGATTAACACATCGTACTGTTCTGCTCGTAACTTCTTAAACGACTCTTCTCTTGTACGCGCTGAAAATTGCTTACTCATCGTAAAACCTCCATTAATTTTATATACAAAAAAGACACGAAAAACGACAACATGCATAATAACAAGTTCGTTATTACGCGCATCGGTTCTCCGTGTCTCCTACCGTCTATTAACTTAACTTCATCTTAACATAGTAACTTTCCCTTGAATAGTCTCATGCCGATCAACCACAAAAAGCTCATATCATGAAAAGAATTCTAAACCGAATACAAAATGAGCAATAAGAAACACAGCGATCATCAAAGCTAGTCCAATCATCAGCCCTACCATCGGCTCCCTCACTTCATAACTCAACGACTTCTTCTTAAGCATGATCAACCGCTCCTTTAATATGTTGATAAACCTGTGAATAACCCTTCAACAAATAGTAAGCCAAGCAAAAATAGTGTATATACTGTGGATAAGCGATTCATTGATGATTAATCAAACGTTTGTTTAAAACGGTCATTAATTATTTCTATTTTAGTATAAGCAAAATCTATCATATTATTCATTTATTCATTTAACACGATAAGATTAAAAACACAAAACAACCCGATCACCTTGTGCAGTGATCGGGTTGACGGTATAAGTATGGTGGAGACGGTGGGACATGTTCTTCCAAGCTTTCGCATTGGCACTGACTATATCTTGAACTTGATAAGATATCAAGTCCCTTGGCGTATTATGAAGCATGTATTTTTTGCAAGATACCTTGCAGAATGCTCCATCCTAGTACTACCATGTAGGCAGCCTATAAGTCGATACACGGCTGTTGGATTGCTCCACATACCGCTCGGCATCACCTTATCACACTATACAATGTGACGTAGACTTCACCGATAAAGCCAAGTTATCACTCATGCATCACTACACGAGGCGACTATTTCCATAATCGAACCCACGTCCAGAAACAACGACACTTATGCTTCTACGAGTGTAGTTACTGAATTAGTGTTTCGCCAATTCTTCTGCCCAGTAACAGGCGTCTGAATGGCTAGTCTGATCAATCTCTTCCTTCGCTCACAGACGGAGAGCAACCGGCGTAGCCCACTTAAAGTGAGTCCCAGTACCTACCACATGGGCGATGGAGGGTGGAACCGCAGAGTGCTATTAAGCTGCTACTGCGAAGTTGTTGTTTTCTTTGCCAGTTATAGGCGTTGGCGTTTTAACGAGGCCGACCCCCTCGACTCGCAACATAAGCACGACCTATCCCTGTCGAATCCTAAACGTCCCCATGTTGTTAAATGGAATAACCTTGTATTAGAAGGTATCCATGTTGTTGCTTATGTCCAGAACATAATCGCTCTGGACACTAATTATAGCATTTGCACTATACTCTTGCAACTGGAAGTATTTACCCTTTTAATCGATCCTTTAATGCCCGATCAACTTCACGCTTGGCATCCTTGCGTTTTAACGTCTCACGCTTATCATAGCTCTTCTTACCTTTGGCCAGACCGATGAGAATCTTCGCGAACCCATTCTTAATGTAAACTTTAAGGGGAACAAGCGAATACCCTTGTTGCTTCGTTAACCCAATCAATTGATTGATCTGCTTCTTGTGTAACAATAACTTTCTCGCGCGCTCTGGTTCGTGATTGTAACGATTGCCTTGTTCGTATTCACTAATATGCGCATTATGGAGGTACATCTCCCCATCTTTAATACGGGCAAACGAGTCTTTTAAATTCATACGTCCCGCACGCATCGATTTGATCTCTGTACCTTGTAGAACCATTCCTGCTTCGTACGTTTCTTCAACAAAATAATCATGTCTAGCTTTTTTATTCTGAGCTATTACTTTCCCTTTGGTTTCAGCCATCATCCGACACCTCGTGCTTTCCTTCGTTCTTCCATCTTAGCAAAAAGAGAACAAATGCGTCAATGACGTGTTTGTCGTGAGATTTAGTGCAAAGAAAGCTGCCTACAATTGCAGACAGCTTACATTCGGTTAACGCTTTTTCTTACGTCCTTGTTTGCGCTTCACACTTGGGGCATTTTCATAGAACGCATTCTTCTTTTTCTTCTTTCGTGAGCCGCCACTTTCACTTACGTTAGATCCTTGATCTTGACCTCCGCCAGTTTTCTGGCGACCACCACGGCGACGGTCAGGTTCTGCTCCTTGACCTCCACGCTTTTTACGCTTGCCACCTTCAATGACTTTCGGTCCGGTCCTTGCTACACGTGGCTTACGTGGCGTCATGCCAACGACTTCAAAGTCAATAGAAGCTTCATCTACATTTACACTGACAACACGCACTTCAATCTCATCACCGATGCGGAATACTTGAGCTGTACGCTCACCAATCATCGCATATTGCTTCTCATCATAATGATAGTAATCATCGGTTAAGTAGCTTACGTGAACAAGGCCTTCAATCGTATTCTCAAGCTCTACGAATAAACCAAAGTTCGTGACCCCACTAATCATACCAGGGAAGGTCTCACCAATTTTATCTTCCATGTATTGAGCTTTTTTCACACTATCGGTATCACGCTCGGCATCAACAGCACGGCGTTCCATCTCAGAAGCATGACGGGTCAAATCAGGAAGCTTCTCAGACCAATGATCTTGAGTTTCTGTATCCACATTTCCTTTAATCAAGTACGTACGAATTAACCTGTGTACAAGTAAATCTGGGTACCTACGAATCGGTGATGTGAAATGTGTGTAAAACTCTGTTGATAACCCAAAGTGACCTAAGCTATTCGTATCATATTTCGCTTGTTGCATCGAACGAAGCATGACCGTACTAATAACCGTTTCTTCTGGCTCACCACGGACTTCTTCAATCAATTTTTGTAAAGCACGTGGGTGTATTGTGTTTGCATTTCCACGCATAACGTAGCCAAAGTTGGTAATAAACTCTAAGAACTTTGTCAGCTTTTCTGCGTCCGGGTCCTCATGAATTCGATACACAAACGGAAGCTTTAACCTATGGAAATGCTCAGCAATCGTTTCATTGGCTGCTAGCATAAATTCTTCAATTAAACGCTCAGCAACAGAACGGGTACGTAAAACGACATCTGTTGCATCGCCTTTTTCATTCACAAGCACTTTCGCTTCTTTAAAATCAAAGTCAATCGCACCACGTTCAAAACGCTTGGTACGTAAAATCTCTGCAAGCTTTTCCATCATTTCAAAATGAGGAATTAACGCTTCATACTTTGCTTTTACTTCAGCATCATCATCGACTAAAATTTTGTTCACGTCTGTGTAGGTCATTCTTTCTGTTGTTTTGATCACACTTTGGAAGATGTCATGATTTACGACTTGGCCATCTGGTGTGATTTCCATTTCGCATGAAAGCGTTAGACGATCAACTTGTGGATTCAAGCTACAAATCCCATTTGAAAGACGATGTGGAATCATCGGAATTACGCGATCGACTAAATACACACTCGTTGCACGATCTGCCGCTTCACGGTCAATTGCCGATCCCTCGGTCACATAATGCGTCACATCGGCAATATGTACACCTAATACATGATTGCCATTACTTAATTGCTTCACGTGAACGGCATCATCTAGATCCTTGGCGTCTGCTCCATCAATCGTCACAATCACCTCATCACGCAAGTCACGGCGACCTTCGATATCTTTTGGATCAATCTCTTCGCTCACAGAATTGGCGTGTTCTAGAACCTCTTCCGGAAACTCAAGTGGAATGCCATGCTTATAAATAATGGATAAGATGTCCATACCAGGATCGTTTTTATGTCCAAGAATTTGAACAACTTCCCCTTCAGCACTCATACGTCCTTCTGGATATTTAGTCAGCTTGACAATCACCTTATGCCCATCAACCGCGCCTTTAGACACGCCTTGCGGAATCAAGATATCATTTGGAATACGTTTATCATCGGCAACGACCATCCCATATGAATCATGATCTAAATACGTCCCGACAACATTTGTTACTCCGCGCTCAAGAATGCGTACGACCTTCCCTTCCGGTCTAGCCCCGGATGAGTGTTGATGAAGGCGAACGAGGACTGTATCCCCATTCATCGCACTTTCAAGATCAGAATGAGAGACGTATACATCTTTCTCTCCTTCTATTTCTGGGATAATAAACGCAAATCCCTTCGCATGACCTTGCACGCGTCCTCGGATCAAGTTCATTTTCTCTGGTACCCCGTAACGGTCGCTTCTCGTTTTGACAATCAAGCCGCGACTTTCCATTTCATTTAATGACTTAATTAATTGTTTAAACGCATCGCTACCTGTTATGTTAAAAACCTCTTCTAGTTCACTGACAGAAATGGGCTTATCAGCTTCGTCGCGAAAATACGTTAATAATTGCTGCATTTGTTCTTCATTCATTATTCTATCTCCTTTCGTTCCTAACAGCCTTATGCTTGTTAATTTTCTAAACAGTCCAGTCCAATCCCTCTAAAAATTCGTGGATATCTTGATGAAGCTGTTCTTTTTCTTTATCTAATGTAATGACATGTCCTGACTCTTCGTACCATTTTAATGATTTTTTCTCTGACTCAACTTGATCGTGGATGATTGTCGCACTATCTATATCAATCATTTCATCATGTCGCGCCTGAACAACAAACGTTGGGGCGTAGATATGATCAAGATGATGATGAACATCGCTAATGAGCTCTCGTAGTGATTTTAATGTACCCATTGGAGTATCGCTAAACGTCTCCATTTCTTGCTTAATGACCTCTGGAGTCTTCTGTTCACGTTTTTTATACTCACGTGCGTAAGCGAGAACGCCTTTGTACATTACATCTTCGGTTTTGGGACGCATAGGCGCACACATTGGCACAATGCCCTTTACAGGTAAAGTGTACCCAATTTTCAAGGAGAATACCCCGCCTAGTGAGAGACCGCAAACAGCGATCTCATCATGTCCAAGCTCTTTTAAGTAATGATAACCAGCTTGTACATCCTCCCACCAATCATTCGGTCCTGTATGTACAAGCTCTTCTGGAGGTACGCCATGTCCTTTATAAAGAGGGGCGTGACAAGTGTAGCCAAGCTTTTGCAGATGACGTCCAATCATTCTGACATCTGCTGTTGTCCCCGTGAAACCGTGTAGCAATAAGACGGCACGGTCTCCCCCTTCAAACGTAAATGGCTTAGGTGCTGCAACTTTCATGTTCGTCTTCCTTTCTTTTTTCCATTCTATCGGTTAAAAATGCATCTATCGTTTCAATTAAAACTTCTTTTTCAAACCCGTGACAGATAATATGATTTGACTTCTCTAAATACCGAAGCTTTTTATCCTCATGTGTGATCATATCAAAAAGATACTCTGCGCTCTTCCTCGGTACGACACCATCTTTTCCACCTTGAATAATTAAGGTCGGTACGTTCACCTTGGCTAAATAGGGTCTAATCACCTTCACAGCTTGCATGAATTGATACACCGCAGCTAGAGGGGTCTCGATCACTTTTTTGCGATACAAATTGTAAGTAAAATCATCTTTTAACTCCCCACGAAATCTCATCCGCACAGCTTCTTTTAAATCTTGTATCAGCTGCAGTGGGTTTAAATAATAAGCAGCCGCACTAAGCAGGACGAGTTTTGATACAGGGTATTTCGAAGCTATATAACAGGCTAACATACCGCCCATTGAAAAACCAATGACATACACTTTCTCACAACGAGCGAGTAGTTCTTGTACCGCTACATCCGCCATATACACCCATTCTTTATAGGTGACATCTTTTAAGTTTCCGTCAGGTCCGTGTCCAGGAAGCGTAGGAGCATAGACGAGCCATCCTTCTTTCTTAAGATGAGTGGCAATCGGTTCCACTTCCCAAGGCTCACCCGTAAACCCGTGCAAACAGAGGCATCCAATCATATCGTTTCTCCTTCTTTGCTGTTACTTTGATTGTACCCGGAATTGCTTCCGTACAATCCGCTTTTTCGTAGAATGCATTTATCTTGTAAGACAAAGAAAGCAGCAGGATCATCCCCGCTGCTCAGTCATTACATGAAATATGCTACGGTAACTGTCAAAACAAAGAACAATACCGCAAGTATAACTGTCGCTCGGCTCAACACAGCATCTATCCCACGTGCTTTTTGCTTACCGACTAACTGTTCCGCTCCACCAGAAATGGCACCAGATAAACCAGCACTACGTCCAGATTGAAGTAAAACAACAGCAATCAATGAAATCGATACGATAACTAACATAACAAAAGCAACCGTTTGCACCTCTACTACACCTCCAAGCACAATATGCGCTTCTATAACTTTACCACAAATCGTTACATTCTCACAACTAAATCTTACATATCATTTCGATTTTTAATCAATCGAATGGAATCAAAAAAGCAAGAGCGTATCGTCATACGCTCTTGCTCAATCTAATGCTTAGATTATTTGTTTTTTAAGTTGTAGAATGCTTCACGGCCAGCGTATTGTGCTACGTTAGCTAGCTCATCTTCAATGCGAAGAAGTTGGTTGTACTTCGCTACACGGTCAGTACGTGAAGGAGCACCAGTTTTGATTTGACCAGCATTTGTCGCAACAGCGATATCAGCGATTGTTGCATCTTCTGTTTCACCAGAACGGTGAGAGATAACAGCTGTGTAACCAGCGCGCTTCGCCATTTCGATTGCTTCGAATGTTTCAGTTAGTGTACCGATTTGATTTACTTTGATTAGGATTGAGTTACCAATTCCTTTTTCAATACCTTCAGAAAGCTTCGTTGTGTTTGTAACAAATAGATCGTCACCAACCAGTTGAACTTTCTCACCAAGGCGCTCTGTTAATAGCTTGAATCCATCCCAGTCGTTTTCGTCTAAGCCATCTTCAATTGAGATGATTGGGTATTTAGAAACAAGCTCTTCGTAGAATGTAACCATTTCTTCAGAAGTTAAGACCTTACCTTCACCAGAAAGATGGTATTTACCGTCTTCTTTGTTGTAAATTTCAGAAGCCGCAACATCCATCGCAAGAGCAACTTCTTCACCTGGCTTGTAACCAGCTTTTTCGATTGCTTCGATGATTGTAGATAATGCTTCTTCATTTGATGATAAGTTTGGAGCGAAACCACCCTCATCACCTACAGCTGTGTTATAACCTTTGCCTTTAAGAACAGCTTTAAGATTATGGAAAATCTCTGTACCCATACGAAGGGCTTCACTAAAGTTTTCAGCACCAACAGGCATAACCATGAATTCTTGAATGTCGACATTGTTATCCGCATGCTCTCCACCGTTGATGATGTTCATCATTGGTACAGGAAGTTGCTTCGCGTTGAACCCGCCAAGGTAAACGTATAATGGTACACCAAGTGCTTCAGCCGCTGCATGTGCAACTGCCATTGATACACCAAGAATGGCGTTAGCACCTAATTTGCTTTTATTTTCTGTTCCATCAAGCTCGATCATTAATTGGTCAATACCAAGTTGATCTAATGCATCAACACCGATTAGTTCAGGCGCGATCACTTCGTTAACATTCTCAACCGCTAGAAGAACTCCTTTACCCATGTAGCGCTCTCCGCCATCACGTAGTTCAACTGCTTCGTACTCACCAGTTGACGCGCCACTCGGAACAAGTGCGCGACCCATAGCGCCAGACTCAAGGTGCACTTCTACTTCTACTGTAGGATTCCCACGAGAATCAAGTACTTCGCGTGCGTAAACATCTGTAATCATTGTCATAAAAAAATCACTCCTCATATTTTAATCTTGAATATTAATCTTAAAATAATTTCTTACCAGTCATTTCTTTCGGCTGAGATCCACCTAGTAGGGCAAGTACTGTTGGAGCTAAATCAGCCAAAACACCATCCTCACGTAATGTAAGGCCATCTTGTGTCACAATAACAGGCACTCGGTTTGTTGTATGAGCAGTCATTGGCATATTTTCAAGCGTTAATACTTCATCTGCATTACCGTGGTCCGCGGTAATGACAGCTGCTCCGCCTTTTACCGTGATTGCATCAACAATTTTACCTAAGCATTCATCCACCACTTCAACTGCCTTAATCGTTGGAGCAAGCATTCCAGAATGCCCAACCATATCAG